>CAJQJL010000078.1 GCA_905478665.1 uncultured Flavobacteriales bacterium | reverse complement strand
TGTTTCCTCAGTGCTAACAAGCTCGGTCCCCAAGGACAATGAATGCAACGACTCTAATATGTCCTGGTCGTTCTCCTTATGATAAACAATGAGTTTTCCATCCTCTATCCTGAAGTCCAGCTTAAGGATTTCTCTATGTCCATCCAACTTCATACGAATAAGGTTCGCCTCTGAAGGACAATCCATTTTCTTGATATGAAAGAGACTTTTTTTCATTTCTATCAACAAAAATACTTAAAGAAAAGTGTCGAACCACTTTTTTAGCATTGACAAAACTTACAGAGGGTTTTGTCCCGTAACCCTTTCGGTTGAAGCCAACAAAAAAGCCCTGTAGCGTAACGTTACAGGGCTTTCAGTACTCGAGGCGGGACTTTTACACTCCGCATAATAAGCTATATTCCAACTACTTAAAAATCGTGTTTTCAAAAGGTAACCGAATAGGTAACCATTTGCATTGATTGTTTATCTACTACTTTGAAAGAACGTACTGACATAAAGATACGGAATTCATACTGTTTTTGAGTGCTGAAACTCAATAAAATGCAACAAATAAAATTAGGTATTTGAATGAGGGTTAGTGATGGGTTTCACCATTCAATCCAGGATGTATTTTTCAATTTCAGCTAGTTGAATTCCTGTGTAATCGCTGAACTCTTGGAGGGTGATAAATTGGTGCGGTTCTTTCTCTAAATGCGTTCTAATCTTCGCTAACAATTTCCTTCCATATCGTTCACTTTTACCTGTGATTCGCTGAACATCCTTTGGGTATATACATATTCTTCGGTTGCTCATACACTCCCATACATTAGCCATACTTAAGCCATGCCTAATCTATACACCAAATATACGCCTTCCCTCCTCCCCTTTTGGTTCTTTATCGGAATAATTATACACATGTAGTTTATAGCGGAACTCGCGATTTGAATTGCTCACAGAATTGCCATTTGTTTGTTCTACCGGTAGGTGAAATGACTAACCTAAAAAGTGGTCTATTACGGATAACAACAGAAATTATGGCAAGACAAAAAGGTATAATCAAATTGGATGGAACTATAGGAGGTGTGACTTTCTATAAAACCCAAGATGGTTACCTCGCAAAAGAGAAAAGCGGCGTGGAAGCTGACCGAATCAAGAACGATCCTGCATTTGAGCGTACACGCGAAAATGGAGCTGAATTCGGGTCATCTGCACAGTCTGGTAAACTCTTGAGAGATTCCATACGAACGTTGATGCAAAATGCATCAGATGGGCGTGTGACATCTCGTTTGACGAAGCTTATGACTCAGGTTAAAAACCTTGATGGAGTGAGCGCACGTGGTGAGCGAAATGTTGGAGTTGGAATTGCGACAGTTGAAGCGAAAGCTTTACTGAAGGGGTTCAACTTTAATAACAAAGCGATCCTTGGTTCAATCTTGTTCAACGGTTACTCGGTAGTTCTTGGAACTGGCGTAATCACTTTGGCTGATCTAGTTCCTATCAATGAGTTGAATACACCTTCGGGTGCTACTCACATTTCATTGCGTGGAGCTTGGGCAAAGGTTGATTTCGCAACAGGTGAAGCTGAGATGCAAGAAACCAACGTTGTCAATCTTCCGATTGATGCGACTTCTACCAATGTTGTATTGACTCCAGTAGCTGCACCAGTAGGTGGAGGAACGGACTTGTATTTTTTAATGATCGAGTTCTTCCAAGAAGTGAATGGAAACCAGTACACATTGAAGAATGGAGCATACAACGCGTTGAGCATTGTTGAAGTCCAATAAAATTGAAGAGATGAAAAATTCAAACAACAAAGACGGAAAGTTTAGAGATAAGCTAAAGTCTTTCTTCAAGCGATGTGGACAAGATACTCCACCGTTTTTCAAGAAACTGCGAATAACAGGACTTGTAATTGCGGCGGCAGGAGCAACATTGTTGGCTGCTCCGATTGCGCTTCCTGCAGGAATAATCGCCTTGGGCGGTTACTTGACAATTGGTGGTGCGGTAGCAACGGCAATGAGCCAAGCGGCGATTGTTGAGGACGCGGATTGCGAAGATCCTAACAAGTAAGATCGTTATGGCACATCACATCGAAAACGATACGATTGTCGGAACGGTCGGAGGAACGATTCTCTCCGTGATTCCAAACGTGGAAACTGGAGATATTGTTAGAACCTTGATACTGGCTACTGTGGGAGCAGTGGCCAGTTTTCTAGCAACGCAGATCCTTAAATGGACTTGGAAGAGAATCAAGAAGTAAATTATTAACCCTTTAAAAACAAAAAAGATGCAAAAATCAGAAGTATTGAATGTGAGCGTGAAAGCTTGCAGACCACGATTTAAAGCAGGTTCTGAATTGTCAGCAAAGGTCAATCGAGTAATTCTCGATATTGATCAGACAGTGAATGGAGATATCGAGTGTTTGGATGTTGACCTTAAATGGGAGGTTACAGCAGAGCAGATCGGTTGTGATCAGGAGTAATCTTGTACCCTTGGCTATTACGCCCTCTAACGTTTGTTAGGGGGCGTTTTTTGTTTTATAGGTACTAGAACTAACTTGTTACGCTGTACTTCAATTCTTACTTTGCTCCTTTTTTTAAATCCTGCCTGCTTGAGCCACTTCCCTGTAATTCTGATTTGTGGTGCATACTCTCCATCTTTTGCCAGATATTGTGCGCTATCTGATACGGTAATTGTTCTTTCATGTTTTTCCATAATTGGTTTTGTTTAAGTGAATTAGTAGCACACGCGGAGGTGCGCCGCTACATTGCGTAAGCAACCAATTGTGCGAAAGGGTATGACTTCACAAGTTTTTTGGAAAAAATACTACCCCAACGGGGTGGAGATTATTTTCAAAACCCTTTAGGGCTTGAACTTTTGCAGGCAGACACTTTGGACTATATTTGTTTATGGCAAAGTGAGGAAGACAATACAGGTATTTGTACCTTTTATCGACTAAGTATAAATACTCAATTTTTGATATGGACAATGATGTTTCAGATTTGAGTTGTATTTTGTAAGCTAACCAGAATCATATTTCAACCAAATGAGCCATTATCTTAAAATTTTTGACTTTCATCTAAATCATAGAGATTCAGAGGGAAACACCACGTATCATGCTTTAGCCATGAACCATCCTGAATTGATTAATTCGATCACCGTGGGTACTGAAGCTTCCGATAGTATTCAGAGACAATTAGTATTTGATAGTTTTAAGCTAAAACTGTCAAGAGACTTAAGCTCTGAAAATTTAAAGAATGTCGGCACAAAAAAAATAATCAAGAAGAGTAAAATCTATGAAGGGGATGCCATGGTAACTAGAGAAGTCTTGACGGATTATAGTAATAAACTAATGTACGGAGTTCTACATGCTGGAAAAATCACGAATAACGCAATCCTAGAAAGTCCAACTGAGGCAACTGAAGACGAAGAGGATTATACTTATGCTTTACTTAATGGGGATCGAATCTATGATGACTTCTTCTTCATGCTTCATGTATCATTTAGATGTAATATTGCTCGATTATTTATTGTCAATGGTGCCAATAACACGAATGTAGATGCTGTTCTAAAGAAGTATCTCAGAGATAATTTGTTCAGAGCACCTAGCTTTAATAAAACCAAGAACTCTGATTTTATTCCTCCAGAGTATCGAGAAGAAGTTCTCAATAGGGCAACAGTAAATACAGTAACCATTTCAAAATCAGACACTGTAATAAGTCAAAATGATGGTACTGAATATGATGTAGAGATAAGGTTAAAACCTAGAGCAACGAGCTCTTTTTCTAGAATTACAAATCAAACAATTTCTAAGTTTAGAAGAAGTAAAGTGATATTTGGGGAAAGCACCACAGATGATGAAAACAGTGAGTTGAAGTTCAGCATTAAGGACCCAATAACGAATAAATCAAAAACTATATCCTATGGTAGTCAAAATGAATTTATTCCCCGAATTGTTTTAACTGATGCAGAGATTTATACTAACAATAATCAATTTGATGTTGAAGGGCTTAAGGATATTTGTCTTGAATATATCAGATATGATGGAAATCAATTAAACTAGATGTTCCGCACAGAGATTGCATACAAGAAATTAATCGGGAAGCTCTTTTGGCTAGCGTTTCCAATATTTTGCTTTTTCCTATTGTTGTCTTCTCTTTTTGTATTTCAAATCAGTGTGGAAATTCAAGATTCCTTACTTTCTATACTGAGTATATTATTTCCTCTAATCGCAGGTTTTTTAACCTTCGGGCGAGATACTTTAAAATCTTTGAAAAAGAAAATTGATACGATCATTAGTGATGACGAAGCAGATATCGGATCTCCAGTTACAGATTCCGATAGAGGTAAAATTAAAACACTTAAGTCCTTGTCTGATCAATTTGTTGATATGGTTATCAGTACATTTTTTATTTCATTCCTATTAATAATTATTTTGTTGACAGCTAAGTTTAACAACTTCACCTTTCTTACAGCAAATCAATTTTCTTCAATGAAAGATTTTCTAATGGCTAATTGGTTAGGAATTATTTCAAAAATTGTCTTCTTCTACTTAGTTTATATTATGCTTCTCAATACTTTGTTCCTTACAATTTTCATTATCAAGGTAACACGAAACGATGATTTAGTTGAGTAAATTTCAGGTTGGAAAAACAGCCTTGAGCCAGTGATGGAAGAAAAGGAAAACATAGAGTTTACGGAGTGTTTTGCTTTTGTGTGTGGAGAGTGGAGGTAAAATGGTAACAACGTGGACAATTTTACTGGAACGAGCGAGCCTTACTGCGAGTGGAGCAAGGGGGGAAGTCCAGACATGGGGCTGGAGCTTGTCGGAAGAACCACTGGCGACCTCTGTAGAAGAACAAAAACCACAAGTTTACGAGGATTTTTGGGTGCACTACACAAGGGGTGGCGCGGTTTTTTGTTCTCTTGGGAAATGGCGGTGAGGAACGAGCGACGTGGAATACAAAAACCATGACACCCCGAAGCCTGAAGCGACCCGCAGGCTCGCAAAACAATTAGTAGCGGTGGGTGATTGTTGGTGTATGTGCTTCGCACTGCACGAACAACACACAGAGTAGCTACGGATGAGCCCCGCCCAGCAGGGTGTTTTACAAAACAAGTTTGGCAACACGGCTTTTTAAAGCGGTGTTGGACAAAGGGTAAAAACAAGTACGGCTCTGCCGCTTTGTATTATACTTGTTTTTATGTTTTGGAAAACAAACTGAGGACGGAGTGAATACCACTTTTCCTATCCCTTTGATTAATAGTGAATTTATTTGTAGATTACATTTTGTTTTCTGACATGAGTGAAGCAACCTACAAGTACATTTATAAGGATTTTGTTATCGATTTCGGTGATGAGATACTGAATCAATCGGTTGAAATTTTTAAAAAGCACGGCATTTTAGAAATTGATCTAGATGATATAGCTAGAGAAACTGGAATTTCGAAGCATGATATAACTGAGCATTACGAAAATAAAAAAGCAATAATCGATGCTCTTTCTGATAAGTTCTTCGAGATACACAATGATTGGTACAGAACCTTGAAAAGAGAGGGAAGCATCGATGACGAGTTTACTGAAATTATGCGTTATTGTTCTGATGTGTTTAATATTTTTAGCCCCGATATAATTAATGAAGTCAGGCAGTGTTGTCCAGATATTTTAGACAAATACATAGACCATAAGGAAAATGTTGTTCTGCCTAAGATTAGCAAGAATATTAAGGATGGCGTTAAGTCAGGAGTATATTCGAAAAAAATAAATGCAACTATTAACAGTAAAATATATGTTGAACAATTGCAGCAAGCCTTTGATACAATCATTTTCCCTAATTCCAATCATGATAGATTGGAGATTGTTAAAATAATAATCAGAAATCAACTTTATGGGTTGCGAAAGAATGGTTACTAATTGGAAAACTTACTATCTGAACAAGAGGTGTTAATAGTTTGAATAAATCTATTTTGTTTCTCTCGTGTTGTCGGGTGAATGAGTTGTTTTACTCTTCAGTTCCATTGAAAATTGAGTATAATACCATGTCGGCTCTATTATAATAGCTTCTATGACTAGAATCCTAGAAACATATCGCAACACCTCTCGGCACTCCTGTTTCAATTTAATCAATCGTTGACTCTTCTTTTTCATATGCAGAATACCTCTATAAAGGCATGCGATTGATCCGAATTGTATCTAACTTTGATCTATGCAAAAAATTGGGATAATCGGTGCGGGACTTTCGAGCCTATACGCGGCCTGTTTCTTGGCTAAAGAGGGACATAGCGTTGAGGTTTTCGAAAAGAACACCATGCCTGGTGGTCGCTCTCAGTTTTTTCGTGAACAAGGTTTCACATTTGATATGGGACCATCTTGGTACTGGATGCCCGATGTAGTGGATCGCTTGTTTTCCGACCTCGGAGAAAAAAGGGAAGACTATTTTAAGTTGACACGTCTGGATCCAGCATACAAAGTTTATTGGAAAGATTTGACCTCAACAGAAATTCCTGAGAACCGTGAAGAGTTAATGGCTCTTTTCGACAGCTTTGAACCTGATGGAGGTAAAAAATTAGAGCAGTTTCTGAAAGATGCGAAAGTGAAATACGACATTTCCATGCGCAAGTTTATTGAGCTCCCAGGGAACAAGTACAGTGAGTTGGTTAAAATTAGTATTCTTAGAGAAGCTTTTAAACTGGACATGTTTAAGTCTATCGAGAAAGATGTTTCCAGACGTTTTTCCTCTCAGAAATCACGCGACATTTTGAACTTCCCTGCATTACTTCTGGGAGAGCGTCCAAGCAAAATCCCCTCTCTTTATACCTTAATGAACTATGCTGACCTCGAACTTGGGACATGGTATCCAGAGGGTGGAATGAACGCTCTTGCTCAGGCTTTAGAAACCATAGCCAAAAACAATGGAGTAACATTTCATTATTCAACAGCAGTTAAAGAAATCAAGGTAGAAAACGAATGTGCTTCGGCACTCTTAGTAGATGACAAGGAATTTGCATTTGATAAGATCATTGCAGGTGCAGACTACAACTTTGTTGAGCAGCAATTAATACCGAAAAAGTACCAACGCTATGACGCTAAGTACTGGGATAAGCGAAAAATGGCTCCCAGCGCACTGATTTTCTATTTAGGAATTGACAAACGGATTGAAAAATTATTGCACCACAACCTCTTCTTTGACGAGGCTCTTTCAGACCATGGTAAGGAAATATATGAAAATCCAGCATGGCCAACAAAGCCATTATTTTATGTTTGCTGTCCATCCAAAACAGATGGAAACGTTGCGCCTGAAGGAATGGAAAATTTGATGGTGCTCATTCCTATAGCTCCAGACTTGAAAGATACGCCTGAAGTACGAGAACAATACCTGCAAGTTATCCTTCAAAGATTAGAAACGCATTGCGATGAATTGCTAAAAAACCACATTATTTATAAAAATTCTTTTTGTGTCAATGACTTCAGATCTGCCTATAATTCATACAAAGGCAACGCATATGGTCTGGCCAACACACTTAAGCAAACGGCAAACCTACGCCCAAAAATGAAGTCAAAATTAAAAAACGTATATTTTTGTGGTCAGCTTACTGTTCCAGGACCAGGAATACCACCAGCTTTGATTTCAGGGAAAATTGCGGCGAAGCAATTATTAAACGAACTATGAAGTCTAATTGACACAGATTCATTTTGTATCTCTTAAGCGAAGGTTGAACTTCTTGGAATGAAAGTATAGAACATTCTTTAATAATACGAATGCTTACTAATCAGTAAGCTCACTGCTATTCTAATTCACCATTTTTCGCACTGTCAACCCGTATAAAATTATAAACTCCTTTTCCTTCTGCAATTAATTCATCATTTTGAAAAGCCTTCATTTTGGTGACGAGAATGCGATTTCCTAATCTAACGATTTTGCCTTCAACAATTATTGATGATGCTTTTGCTCCTCTTAAATAGTCAATTCTTAAATCAATTGTTACTAATTTATCATTAAGAGAGGTGAAATGTGTCCCTCCAACAATTCCTCCAACAGAATCCATAATTGTTGCAATAATTCCACCGTGCCAACTATTTCTTCGAATATCACCAACTACTTCATTTCTAAAGGGAACATTAACCTTAACAAATCCCTTTTCCAGAACCAATAACTTCACTCCTAAAAATTTATGAATAGGAATATCTTCTTCAATTGTTTTTCTTATAAATTCTATATCCTTTTCAATCATTTAGTTTAGAGCTCTTTGTTTCATTTCAGTTACTATTTTTAAGCTGATCCTAATCAACAAGTACACGTCATTCCCTACTAGTTATTTTATTTCAGTTTCTAATTTTTTGATTACAATGTTCCAATAATCTTTCATTTCAGATCTCTGTTCGGAGTTCAATAATTTCTCTTGGTGAATTGCAATAGTTGCCTTGTTATAATTCCCAATTACTCGTATTTGAACCGTTGACATATTTTCCCAAGTTTTTGCTTTCCAATTCAGTCGAATATGGGAATTTGGTTTTAAGACTCGAACAACTCCTTTTGTTCCATTATCCGTTTCGAATTCTTTCTTAATTTCAAGATCACTTTTCAAATTACCCAACCAAATTTTTAATCCAATTTCTGAAAATAAAAAGTCCCAAACTTTTTCAGTTGAAAGGGAAAAAGATTTCCGAATTCCAAATTGAAACCCTACATCTTTAGTTTGTCCTACTTGATTTTTCATTTTCCATTATTTTTAGGTTTTTACTTGTTAGATACTAACAAGTAATTTATTTAACCTTTAGTTCTATTAAATAATATAGATTTTAAAGTTGAGTTTAAATATCATGTCGGCTCAATAATAAAGCTTCTATTACTGAAGCCTGGAAGCATATCTGAAAAAGTATGACGAATTTCATCATTATCCTCCGCTAAAGCCATAGAATAAATTATTGGAACATAGTGATCTGGAGTAGGTGCAGCCAATTTTCCATATTTGTTTTTCTCATAATCGATTAGTGCTTTAACGTCCTTATCATCAATACGTGATTTAATCCAATCGTCGAATTCCTGTTCCCATCCGTACAATACCGTATCTCCTTTTTGCATCTTTGCCATTGCCAATTTTAAGTTGTGGACTAATGCACCACTACCAATAATTAACACTCCCTTTTTTCTATATTCCTTCAACTGTACAGCTAAGTCATAATGATACTGAGCAGGCTTGTAATAGTCAATACTTAATTGAAATACAGGAACATCGGCTTTTGGAAAAAGGTGCATAAGCATTGGCCAATTACCATGATCAAACCCCCAATCTGTGGTGGAATTAATTTGATCAATTGAATTCGCTATTTCATTTGCTAATTCAGGAGCTCCAGGTGCAGGGTATTTTTGCGTATAATAATTATCAGGAAAGCCGTAATAGTCATATATAGTTTCAGGCCATGGAGATGTGTTTACGTAGCTTCCTTCTGTACACCAGTGAGCAGAAATAACTAAAATTGATTTAACCTCATATTTCGCTCGAATTTCATCTCCCAATTTACCCAAGTAACTTAAAAATGGATTGCCATATGCTGGTAAAGGAATATCCATTGGATTTCCGTGTGATGTAAAAAGTACAGGCAGTTTCTGTCCTGTTTCTGGTTGGTCATCTAGCAATTTACCTAGACCTGATACTCCCATTGTTCCGATTCCTATTATTCCCACGCTCATAGATTTTATAAATGTAGACCTTTTCATAAAGTTCTTATTTAGCAGAGTGTAATTATTAGACCCTTGTAAAATTCATGCATTATTGTTTTGATTTCCGATTCTTAGTTACCGCAATGTCTAATGAATCAAGAAATGACCAAGCCAAAACAAGAATCTTATGCTTCTTCTTTTTTCTTCCAATTATGTTAAGATGTACGCTATCACATGTTAACTTTATAACCGAAGAACCTACTGAATGCGTTTCAATTTCAAAAGTAAATTTGACGTCCCTTTCATCTATTTTAAAAACGAATGCTATTTTTTCTCCCTGTATAAAATCTTCTATTGACATTAATTGAATGATGGGGTCATCATTGGAGACCATTTCAACCCACAATATTGATCCTTTACATAAAGAGTTATTGTTTAGCTGCTCTATGGACGTTGCGTTCGGAATCCATTTAACTAATGCAGACGCCGATGACAAAAGATCCCAGACTAAATGTCTTTGCGCAAGAACTATACGTCGCTCTCTAAAAAAAATATCCTCCATCTTATTTTATTAATTATCAAAAGATTGAATCGTCATGAATTCAAGTTCTCACTTCTGTATTTTGAGCCCCGAACCACCTTGCAATTTTCTTATACCTTCATTTGGAACGAATTGAATTATTTGATTTGATTACCTCCAATGCATTGGATACGTGACTAGAAAATTTCATTTGAGATTCGAAAACATCTATCACTTCACCATGCGTATTGATAATGTATGTGACACGACCAGGCAGAATTGCCAAAGTTTTCGTAACACCGTACATTCTTCGGACTCCATTTTCAAGATCACTAAGTAAAACAAAAGGCAAATTATTATTCGATGCAAAAGCCGCATGTGATGTTTGAGTTCCAGAACTTATACCTATTACCTCAGCACCCTGTTCTTTAAAAATATCGTAACTATCTCTAAAAGCACACGCTTGTTTTTGACAACCTGGGGTGTTATCCTTTGGATAAAAAAATAACACTACGATTTTCTCCCCTATAAAATCATATAGATTTACGTATTCTCCATTTTGATTCAATAATTTGAAATCTGGCGCAATGTCTCCTATTTTCACCTTCATATGCTTAATCTTTAATGTTCATTTTTTAGATGGTGAATTAGATCTTCTACACTCGCTCTTTTAGAATAATTTCTATCAAAATGACGCCAAAGAACTCTTCCATTTTGTCCAATAATGAATGTTGCTGGAACTGGCAAAGTTTCTGATTGATCAGACTGAGCTCTTTTCAAATTTGCTCTTAACATCACGTTGTACATCCATTTCAAAATCTTACCAGGAACAAATGCAACATCAAAAATCTCCATGATTTTATAGTTTTTATCATATATGATGGGGACTTCAATACTTGTTTTGACCAGCGTTTTGTCAATGTTTTGCTGATTTTCTGGAGTTACCACGATAACCTTTGCGCCATATTTATAGATGTTGACTAAATCATTTTGCAATTTTTTTAAATGGGGCATACAAACTGGACACCACTGGCCTCTATAGAATATTACAACGACCTTACTTTCCTTTAGAAGCTCTGAGAATAGTATTTTATTGGAATTTTGATCCTCTCCCATAAAATCTTTTACAAGATCACCGACGCTTAGGCCATTACATTCTTTAACAGATTTTTTACTCATAATTAAATTGGAAAGTTGGGCTTATTACTTCCTAACATTCTTTGTGTCTCTGATTTTGTCTAACAAATGATTCAACAATTCTACTTCTTCGGTATTAAGATTGGACAAAATTTCATTCTCATACTTTTCAAAAATTGATAACTCATCAAGTAACTTAAGTCCATCACTTGTAATTTGTACATCCTTCAATCTTCTATCAGTCGTACTTTCTTTACGTTTAACCAATCCTTTTTTATACAAGCGATCAACGATTCTACTTACATCCGAATTCTTATCGAGCATGCGTTCTTTTATTGAACCGATTGAAGTAGCCTGCGAGGCCCCTTTGAGTATTCGTAGAACATTGAATTGAGGAGCAGCCAAACCATGCTTTTTTAGGAGTACAAAGAACTGCTCACCAACTACAGTATTCGTGTAATATAGATTGACAAGTGCTTTGTGATACTCATTTCGGAACGAACTTTTTATTTCATCTTCTAATTTCATTATAATGTGATAATGTTTATTTTCTAATTTGAATAGTAAAAGCGCTCATTAATGATTTGTCCGTCCTTCCATTTTTGAACAGCGACTTGACACATTTTTTGTCGAGGGGCTCCTTTATACTTAATGTCCATCTCCCATTCTGACATGGTAATGTCATCTCCAAATGTAGTTGAGATGAGGTTAGCTCCAAAGAACTCTTCAATCATTGACATTGTTTGAGTTTCACGCTCTCTGTTCGCTGACTTCCCAACAGTGGGAGGGTCACTATTTTCTTGCATACTGACATCTTCGTGATAATACTTTTCAAAAGCATCCATACTTTCACCAGATAGTATCATTCTATTTAAATCATTGACTTTGTCTTTTAAGCTCATATTCTTACAATTTACATCATTATAGAGTCAAATATAACAAACGTGTTTATACATTCAATGTTTATACATGTATAATTTCAACTAAAATCATTCATCCCATTAAATATATTCTCACCATTCAGGAAACTATTTTACCTTAAATAGTTTCCTGAATAAAATATTGTATTACATTTGCAGCATGGATGAATCAAAATTAGCGTTACTAGAAAAAGTCTCTGCGGTTTATATGAAGTTCGGGATAAAATCCATTACCATGGATGATTTGGCTAGAGAATTAGGAATCTCGAAGAAGACAATTTATAAGTACTTCAAGGATAAGGATGATTTGGTCGTATCAATTATGGATATGAAAGTTGAGTTAGACAAAGCAATTTGTTTGAACGCGCAACAGAATTCCGATAACGCTATAGAAGGATTAATCAGTCTAAGTGAGTTGGTGATTGAACAATTGAAAAATGTAAATCCAACCGTATTTTATGACTTAAAAAAACACTTCCCTGAAGCCTGCGAAGTTCTAGAGAAGCACAAATGGAATTTTGTTTATTCTATCATAAAAGAGAACATTGACCGTGGTATTCAGGAAGGATTCTACTTCTCTACCTTAAAGTCAGATATTGTGGCCAAGCTATACATCTCTTCCATGGATGTTATAATGAACACTGATATTTTTGCATGGCCAGACTTTAAATTCCATGATGTTTACAACGAAATGATACGCTTTCAGTTGCGAGGTTTAATTAATGAAAATGGAAGAGACTATTTAAAACAATCAAATTACACGTATGAAAATTAAAATACTGCTCTTGGGTATGACTCTGTTAATTACAGGTCAAAGTATTGCCCAAGATTCGACTTCTTTTACACTTGAAGAAGCAAAAATATTTGCTGTGGAACATCACTTGAGCATTCAAAATGCATTAAAGGATATAGAGATTGCAAAACAGAAGGTGGTGGAGACACGCGGTATAGGATTACCTCAGATAGATATTTCTGGTCAGTTTAATCATTTCATAAACATTCCTGTTTCCGTGGTTGATGCAACATTATTTAACCCAATGGCTAATCCAGGAGATGTCATGGAATTTAGAATGGGTACTGAGTATTCTACAACAGGAACGATTCAAGCGAATCAACTACTCTTCAATGGATCGTATATCGTTGGATTACAGGTTTCAAAATATTTCACTTCTTTTCAAGAAACTTCTGCTGAATTAACCAAAGAGGAAGTTGTGTTCAATGTAATAAAGGCATATCAATTAGCTGCTATTGCTAAGGGTAATTTGGAATTTGCAGATTCAATGGTTGTGCTTACAGGAGATATGGTTGAAAAGCAAAAACACTTTTTAGAATTGGGATTAATGCTTCAAGAGGATATGGATCAATTGTCTTTTTCGTTCTTAACGGCAAAAAACGCCCAAGTTTCTTCAGAAATTCAATATCAAAATGCTTTGACTTTTTTAAAATTATCCATGGGATATCAAATAGATGGTTCCATAGAAATTAGTGAATCTCCAGATGATTTAATTAACAAGAGCGCAATAGGTACAATTGATGAAAACCTACAATTGAATTTAATGCAGAAAAAAGTAACCCTTTCCACTTATAGTGTGAAGAACAATAAATTTGCAAATCTTCCATCTCTATACGGATTTTTTTCTCACTCATACAATGCATACCGAAATGAGTTTAACTTCTTTGAAGATGAAAAATGGTATCCACAAACTGTATGGGGTTTACAATTAACTGTTCCTGTTTTTTCAGGGCTTCAACGACATGCACGAACACAACAAGCAAAAATCACATTGCTTAAAGATCAAAATTCAGTAGAACAGCTTGAGAACTCACTTAAATTTCAGGAGATACAACTACAAAACAATCTAAGAGGAGCCCAAAATAAGTTAGAGCTTCAAGAGCAAAATGTTGTTTTAGCGAAGAATATCTACGCCAATTCATTAACAACAGAATCGATAGGAAAGGGGAGTAGTATCGTTGTGACACAAAAGCAAAATCAGTTAATGGTCGCTCATTCACAATACCTCGGAGCGATAATGGAATTACTTCAAACTCAGTTGGAGTTGGATAAACTGTACAATAAAATTTTACAATAAACGATGAAGAACAAAATGAATATTAAACGATATACCGTAATAGTATTATCCGCGACAATGCTTTTAACAAGTTCATGTGGAAGTGATGCTGATACTGACGACAAGCAAGAAGAAACTGTTTTAATTCCTCTGGTAACAACTTCAACGGTTTTGCAAAAGGAATTTAAACATGAATTAAGCGCTCAAGGAGATGTTAAATCTGACCAAGATGCATTAATAAATGCTGAAGCTAGTGGTGTTATTAAAAAAATACATGCAAAAGAAGGACAGCGTGTTGTACGTGGACAAGTGCTTATAACTATAGATTCTCAAATCCTTCAGTCAACGATTGAGGAGGTTGAGAACTCTCTTGAATTGGCAACCTATATGTATGAGAAGCAAAAAAAATTAATGGATGAAGGTGTTGGAACCGAATTCGACTTCAAAACAGCAAAAAATAACAAAATTGCATTGGAGAAAAAATTGAAAACAATGCGATCCCAAAAAGGAAAAACGCTTGTGAAGGCTCCCTTTTCTGGATTTGTGGAAAGTTTAATGGTCAATGAAGGAGAAATGGCTGCTCCACAGATCCCGCTTTTAAGAGTAGTTAATATTAAAAAGGTTAGTGTTGAATCTGATATTTCGGAAAACCTACTTGCTTCAATAAAAGTAGGTTCAGAAGTGGAGCTAATTGTACCGTCATTAAATGACACATCTTTCAAAGTAAAAGTAGATTATGTTGGTAAGTATATTGATAAGGTCAACCGTACATTTAAGATACGAATAGATCTAAATGATAATTCAATTTTAGTTCCAAACCAGCTTGTGAAAGTACAATTAACGGACTTCTCACAAAGTGAGGCTCTTGTAGTAAATTCAGAGGCTATTTTATTAGATGCAGATAACAACAGTTACGTGTACGTTTTATCTGATAAAATAGACGGGCACTATGGAGTAAAAAAAATCTATGTAAAGGAAGTCAAAAGGTTCAAAGGTGAAGCAATGATTACTGGTGAGATTAAGAAAGGAGACCAGGTGGTTATTCGAGGTGCAAAAGGGATTACTGAAGCGGATAAAGTTGACATACTATAGACTATTTTCATGAAGAACAATTTAGAATCACAAAAAGAATTTGGTATATCCAGTTGGGCTGTTAACAACCGAAAAACTGTATACTTAATAGTTGCAATCATACTCTTTGGTGGAATTATGTCCTATGTCAATATGCCAAAGGAAAATTTCCCCGAGTTACAGATTCCTGAAATATATGTAGGTGTAGCCTATCCAGGGAACTCTCCAGAACTAATTTCTGATAAGATAGTTGATCCCTTGGAGAAAGAGTTAAATTCTATTAAGAATGTCGATGAAATAAAATCTACTTCTACGAATGGTTATGCCACGCTGCAAATAAAGTTTGATTTTAAGGTAACAGCCAAAGAAGCGCTGCAAGAAGTTAAAGATGCCGTTGACAAGGCAAGAGCGACAAAAGATTTCCCTAAAGATCTACCCGTAGAGCCTAATATATTTGAAATGGATGTTTCTGAAATGCCCATTATGAATATTAACTTATCGGGTAATTATTCAATTGATCGATTGAAAGAATATGGCGAAATTCTTGAAAAGAAAATTGAAAGTCTTGAGGAGATTTCAAAAGTAGAAATTAGAGGTATTCAGGAAAAAGAAATGAAGATTGAAGTTGACCCACAGAAAGCTGAGGCAGTCAATGTTTCGTTCGGAGATATTCAGAGTGCTATTGAATCAGAGAACATTACAATGTCTGGTGGTGAGTACTTAGATGGTTCAACTAAAAGAACAATTCAGATTGAAGGTAAGTTTAAAAATGCTGCTCAAATTGGAAATGTTATTGTTAAACGCGAGGATGCGAAAGCTGTTTATTTAAAAGATATAGCGGAGATTAGTTTTTCAAATTCAGACATCACATCATTTGCAAGGGAATGGGGGGATAAAGTGGTGATGCTAGATGTTAAGAAAAGAGGTGGTCATAACCTATTGATTGCATCTGACAAAATCAATGAAATTTTAGTGCAGGCAAAAAAGGATCGATCGATTCCTGAGGCTTTAAGTGTTTCAATAACAAATGATCAATCAGGTCAAACCAGAGAAATGGTGTCCAATTTAGAGAACTCAATAATTTTTGGGATAATTCTTGTGGTCGGAGTACTTCTTTTCTTTCTAGGATTAAGAAATGCAATCTTTGTTGGTGTTGCCATTCCAATGTCAATGTTTATGTCCTTCCTAATACTTTCCAGTATGGGGGTTACATTAAATACGATGGTTCTCTTCTCTCTCGTATTAGCACTTGGAATGCTAGTAGATAATGGTATTGTGGTCGTTGAAAATGTTCAGCGATTAATGGAAGAGGGTTATGATTCGTTTACTTCGGTTAAAAAGGGAGTAGGTGAAGTGGCTTGGCCAATTATTGCCTCGACAGCGACAACTCTCGGTGCTTTTATTCCTTTGGCTATATGGCCGGGTATTATGGGTGAATTCATGAAATACCTTCCAATCACTTTAATGATAGTATTGGGATCTTCGTTGTTTGTAGCTCTTGTGATAAATCCTGTTTTTACAGCAATGTGGATGAAAGTTGAACAGAAACATGGAAATAAAAAGCGTACAATTATAATCTCAATTGTTGCTGTTCTACTTGGGCTTCTACTGATTCCTGTTAACACTGGATGGAGTAACATTTTTCTAATCATAGGTGTCTTCGCTATTCTGAACTTTTTTGCATTTGACCCTGCAACTGTTTGGTTTCAAACTAAATTTCTTCCTGTTTTGGAAAATAAATATGAAAAGCTATTGAAATTCTCTTTGCATAAAAGGCGACCAGTTGCGTTTTTCTTAGGGACGTTTGGGCTTTTGTTTTTATCGTTTGTCATTGTTGGGGCATTTGCGCCAAAGGTTCTGTTTTTTCCTGAAAATCAGCCAAAATATGTAAATATCTATATTCAACACCCAGTTGGGACGGATATTAATGTTACAAATAATACAACCTTAGAAGTTGAAGGTTTATTAAAGAATGACATATTAAAAGGACACCTTTCAGATACGGTAAATAAACCTTATGAAGAACATATTATTCAGTCAATAATTGCTCAGGTGGGTGCTGGAACCAGTGATAATGGTGTTAGTATGGGGGCAGGTGGAAACACTCCACATAAGGCTAGAATTACGGTAAACTTTCCAGAGTTTAAGTTCCGTGGGAATTATGTGACGAGTGAAATTATGGCTGAAATTGCGGATGGTCTAAAAAATAAATTCCCAGCTGATGTATCTATATCTGTAGAACCAAACAATTTTGGACCTCCAACTGCACCACCTATTAACATACAAGTTAGTGGGGAATTGGATTACGATGTACTCTTGGAGGAGGCTAATAAATTACGTCTCTTCTTGGATCGTAAAAATATCCCTGGTGTAGATAAGTTAAAATTAGATGTTGAAAGAGGTAAACCAGAGCTACCAATTTATATAGATAGAGATAAAGCCCGATTGTTTAATACATCCAGCAGACAGATTGCTAGTGCGATAAGAACAGCTTTATTTGGGTCTGATATTTCGACATTTAAAGATGGGGATGAAATCTATGATATAGCGGTACGCTTTAAAGGAGACCAAAGATACGACCTAGATGCACTTCTTGACCAAAAGTTAATCTTTAGAAATAATAAAGGGAAGATATTAAGAATACCAATTCGTTCTTTAGTTAAAGATCCAAAACCTACAAATACCTACAGTTCAGTTGTGCATAAGGATCTTGTTCCAGTTGTAACTATATACTCGAAAGTATCAGCGGGTGCAAATCCAAATGAAGTATTGAACAGAGTTATGGAATTAGCGGATGAATACGAAAATGATAATGAAGTACCAGCTGGTGTTGATTTTGCATTTACTGGTGAAAGAGAAGAACAGGCTGAAGAAATGGCCTTCTTATCAAAGGCTCTTTTCATAGCGGTATTTATTATTCTTTTAATAATCGTTGCACAATTTAATGCTTTTAGTTCTCCAGTAATTATCCTCTTTGCTGTAGTCTTTAGTCTTATTGGGGTGTTACTTGGTGAGGTTATTTTCCAGATGGATTTTGTTATTATGATGACAATGATTGGTATCATTTCACTTGCAGGAGTAGTAGTGAATAATGCAATTGTTTTGATTGATTATACCAATTTGCTGAGGAAACGGAGGCGTGAAGAGTTAGGCTTAAATGAGTTTGAACATTTACCATTGGAAACATTGGTTGAGATAATTGTTGAGGCTGGTAAGGTTCGATTAAGACCTGTTTTACTTACAGCTATAACAACTATATTAGGATTGGTTCCGTTAGCTGTTGGTATTAACATTGACTTCACAACATTGTTAACTGAATACAATGCGAACTTTTATATTGGTGGAGATAACACAATGTTTTTTGGGCCAATGTCATGGACGATAATCTTCGGACTCACATTTGCAACATTCTTGACACTTATATTGGTACCTGTTATGTACCTGATATTCTATCGATTTAAGATGTGGTTATTTAAAATAACGAAAACCAGAATGAGAACATCTCTTTAATAGTTTTAAGTTAAAATCGATAGATCATAGAGGTGCTTGCAAGGGCACCTCTATGTATTTTAAGAACTCTTAAGTGATTGCAAATAAGGTTGCTACATAGGGATTCAATTAATAAGGTGTGTATAGAAAGTGGTAAAAAGGCAGGTGCTTGCTGAATCTGCGAAAATTATTGTGAGTTAAATATATAGAGCATACAATTAGAGATAACTAGTCACTTTCTTTTATCTCCATTTTCCTTATCAAATGCTATCAAATTAAACATACTTCTTAATCTCGACCTAACTCTATTCCCATAAAGTTTCTCTAATTCGTCGGCATTCAGATTGGTCGTTGCATGTGTGACTATTCCTTCATAAGTCAGAAGATCATACCGATGCAATAGAATTTCTCCAATAGTGTTGCATTCATTCCCATAATGCTTCATGTTGTTTTCTACTCCCAGATCATCGAAACAATAAATCCTACGCGCTTTTCCGTACTTGTTGATCGTGGGATATCCCTCTTGGTTATATTCCGTTGCAATGTCTCTGGTAGATTTGATTAGATATTGCGTTGGTGGATCATGAAAGTGACGGAGTAAAGTCATCAGTGAAGTTTTCCCACAACCTATCGGACCATTCAAGAGAATTCCTTTGTTGAGGTCAAGACCGTATTCATCGCAATGTTCCTGATCAGCAATTGCATAGATGAGGAGTTTGTATAAAATCTCCTTATCCGAGTTTTGTAGTTTAAATTTGTCACCGTACTGTTGTTTCCCAATGTATTGGAGGTACTGACAAGAGCGTTTGAAATTGTACTGGCGAACGCCGTCAATCATTTCGTAAGGTAATGGTATCATAGTGGAATTGAATAATCTTTGTTTTGGTCTGTGTTGAGTCTCCCCCCTTCACTTCGGCTTCGCTCAGTGTGCGTGGAATTGAATTTTTCTGAGCGCTTGATCCAATTACGAGCTGCGGCTTTCCAATCTTTCATTTTTGCCTTCCCTCCTACTAGCCATCCATTGGATTCAAAGTGATTGTAAAATTGTTCGGCTTGATCAGAAGTTGACATGACTTCCAAAAAGAATTCTTTAACCTCATCTGATTGGGGTGGAGCAAATCTTGATTTGTCATTACCTTGTTTGATAGGTTTAATCTTTTTCTCTTTGTTTGAAGTGTTTATTGAAGGTACTTGAACTTGTTTCGGCTCTTGTTCTTCCAGATGTTCACTTTCTTGTCTTGTACTTGTTTCAAATTCGAACATGTACACCTTACTCCCTTTCAATGGGTTCTTGGATGGTAGGTATTTGAGGTACTCCCAGTTGTGTAAGTCACGAATGCATTTATGATAGGTGGATAACGATCCAATTTTAGATAAAGCCATGACCTCCCCCCGATTGATTGATACTGGGTTTCGAAACCGATTGAGGTTCCACATTTGGAATAGAGCCAAATACATACTCACATGCGTTGGATTCAAGCGATCATCCTCCGCAAATAGAATCATTACGGAGGTTAGCTGTTTGATATAATTCATCAGGAGAATCGATTGTGAATCCTGTTTTCCTCCAGAACTTTCGTTATTTCATCTTGCGAGTAATAGAGTACTCCCCCTATTTTAGTGAAAGGAATCGTACCATTGATTCTAAGATTTTGCAATGTGCCTGGAGAGATACTCAACATCTTCCTGACTTCTTGTGATCTCAACCATTTCTTGGGTTGACTCGGTGTTTGATTTTCAAATAGTGATTTGATTTCCTGCAGTAACTCAGTTTTGAATTCCTGCAGGTCTTCAGTTGTTAAAACTGTAGCTGACATAATTTGCTTCTTTTTGATGTTCGTAGGACAAATTTGAAGCGTAATAATCTCTTTTGTTGACAACCCAATACCAACTTGGTAATGATTTTTCTATTCTTCAGAATCCTCCAGTCGCTTATTCAGATCAGAGACAAGTTTGTCCATAAAGCGTGTACGCTCAGTTTTACGCATTTTGATAGAAAGAAAAATGCGGTAGATATGACCCAATTCGAAATTGAATAATTTTTCAAATATCTCACACAGCTCTTTGATGTCTGCTTTTCCATTGGAAATTGCGCCCGATGATTCTAGGGCGTAAATAAGCTCAACCAAAGCCACCTTGCTTTCGGACCAGTATAGGTTTGAGCTTGGAACATTATTTTGTTTTGACGGTTTTTTCTCCAAGTGCTCTAGTAACATTTCATGCGCCAAAATGTTTGCAACAACTTGGTCATGACTCGTAGCGAATTTTTTATCAGCAATCCCTAAACAACATACCCCAATTGGTCGTATTGAAACACTTCCGCGCGAAAAGTATAACTCGTCCAAATGATCAGCTCCACTCTTATAATAACGGACAAAAGGTAAATTATCATGGAGGAGTTTTTGAAATGAAAATAATCGCTCCTGTATATATTTGTTCTGTTCTTCTTTGGCGCATATCATGTCCTTTAGTTCAATATCTAAGAGAGTTGTATAAAAAATGAGATAGGCAAAGACTTGCGGTTTCACTGCTTTAAAAAATTGAACTTCACATTCTAAATTTCTAAATTCATTTGTGTGAACCATTTCCCTGAGTTGAACAATGGTATTCGATACTAATTGAATGGCAATTTCTGTACGTTTGGATGGATGATAGTCGGTCAATGGCAGTGCATCCAAATCTAGTTGCAGTTTATCTGCAACGATGGTGTAGTGATTCATAAGCTTTAGTTCGTGCGTCAATATAACGCAAGAGAAATGCCATGTAACACGCTATTGATTAAACTGTTCGTTTTATCTTTTGTTCTGTCTTCTTTGTTGTTTTTTCTTCCATTCGCTCCTTTAATTTTAACATATCTTCACTCACTTTATGCTCCAAAACTTGTGCGTAAATCTGTGTTGTTGCCAACTTTGTATGTCCTAACAAGCGTGAAACGGTTTCAATTGGAACACCGTTCGATAGAGTTACCGTAGTTGCAAATGTATGTCGAGAAATGTGCATGGTTAGCTTCTTATTGATCTCACATAAATCAGCAATTTCTTTTAAATAGGCATTCATTTTCTGATTGCTTTTTACAGGTAATAACTTGCCTTTCTCTTCACAATAGGGGTGTTCTTTGTATTTCTCTATTATCTGTTGGGCAGTTGGTAGCAATGGCACATTCGATTGCGTTCCTGTCTTTTTTCTGTTGGCATAGATCCATAAACCTCCGTCGATTCCTCTTACAACATCATTGGGCGTGAGTCGCTCAACATCAACAAAGGAATATCCCGTATAACAGCAGAAGAGGAAAATATCACGTACTTCTTCCAGGCGTTGAATGGAGAATTCTTTATTGGCAAAGGTTTCCAATTCCTTTTCTGTGAGAATCTCACGTACTACTTTTTTGTAGGAACATTTGAAATTTGCGAATGGGTTCTTCACGATCCATTCATTGGTCACTGCCATATTCATCACCTTTTTTAAGTCACGAATGTACTTCATGGTGGTGTTGTGACTTACCTCATCTTCTACTTTCAAGTAGTATTCAAAGTCAACAACAAATTTATGGTTGAGCTCCTTTAGGAATACGTCTGAGCGTTTGTACTTCTTCTTAAGAAATGGCTTTAGTTTGTTGAGTACAGTGACGTACTTTGAAAGCGTAGATTCTACTACATCAATTCCGATGAGGTCTTTCATCTGGCTATTGTGATACTCGTATGTTTCAATGAGTGTTCTTTCTTTTTCTTCTAGCCCTAGAAAATTATTTTTAAGGGTTTCTGCGGTGATGAATTTGCCTAGTGTACTCAGCTGGGTGTAATGCGTGTGTATGCTACTTCGGATATTATCTAAATGGGCATTTATGGTGCGGTCTTCTTCACTCTTTCCTTTGATACTTGATGAACTACTGGACCACTTTTCGGGTTCCGTAAATCGCTTTGTTGAGATTTCTGCTCTTTTACCGTTTATAGTAATTCGGCAATAGATGGGTGCTTTCCCGTTTTTAATCTTCGACTTCTTTATCCAAAAGAGGATTCCATAGGTTTGATTCGTTTTCATGCTATTTGCTTAATAGGTAACCGAATTCACTATTGATTTTCGGTAAACGAACTCCAAAAAGAAGCAAATAACAAGGTTCTGTATCGCACTGTTTATAGGGTTTTAGGTGCGATTAGGTTACCTCTTTACAATTATACAAAAGGTAACCGAATAGGTAACCTATTAAATGGGATTTTTTAGTGTTTTTTGATACTTTGGGAAAAGTGCAAAAATGAAAAAACCCCTTAAACACTGATGTTTAAGGGGTTTTGGGTTTATTTGGTTTCCCAAATAGTACTCGAGGCGGGACTTGAACCCGCACGCCCCGAAGAGCACAGGATTTTAAGTCCGGCGTGTCTACCAATTCCACCACTCGAGCATCAATGTATCAGACAGATACATTTGGTAGTTTCTTTTGAGTCAATTCAATAACTCTTTATTTCAATTTCCTAGAGAGTAGCTAACGCTGATCTCTGGGTGGGTGCTTTCAATTCAAAACCACTTTTTCCAAGTTTTCCTTTCAAATCCAAGACAAAAAGCCAAAGCAAGCTTAACTGTTTCCTTGTCTTTCAAAAGCTGCCAAAGGCAGGTTTTAAATTGAGCGGGCGATGAGATTCGAACTCACGACCCTAACCTTGGCAAGGTTATGCTCTACCCCTGAGCTACGCCCGCTTATATTACCACTACAACGTTATGTAGCGGGCGACAAATTTAATCCAATTTTCTAAAATAGAAAGCACCTTGTCAAAAAAAGTGCTCTCTTCTCATCATTTCCTAGATTCAAACTATATTTATACCAAGTACACTAAGAATATAAGTAGAACAGAAGATCCCCTTTTTAAATGAAATTCGCCGCGATAGACATCGGTACAAATGCCGCTCGACTGCTCATAGGAGAAGTTGACAAAAAGGGGCAACACTACCCAATAAAAAAGCACTCATACGTAAGAATTCCACTTAGACTCGGTGGAGAAGTGTTTGAAAACGGCATTATTTCGAGAGCAAAGGCCATTGAATTTATGAAATCTCTTCATGCTTTTAAGTTGATTACTGAAGTTTATGATGTTACAGACCTACGCGTCTGCGCTACTTCTGCTATGCGTGAAGCCCGCAATGCATTGGAGATAAAAGACTACGTCGAACAGGAAACTGGGTTAACTATAGAGATTATTTCTGGACAGGAAGAAGCTAACCTTATCTTCTCGACATTCTCACTTCTAAATATTGAAAAAGATACGGCCTATATTGTTGTTGATGTTGGCGGTGGCTCCACAGAGGTTAGTGTATTTGAAAAAGGGGAACGTGTTGCCTCTAAATCATTCAAAATTGGAACCATCCGTTTATTGAAGAAAAAAGCAGATGAGAACATTTGGGAGCAAATTCAAAATTGGTTGTCAAAGCATGTGGATCTGACGTCCGTGCATCAAATATTTGCGACAGGTGGGAACATCAATAAAGCGCACAAAATATTGGGCGGCAAGTTTATGGAACCTATTTCGCTCCAACACTTACAATTGCTTCGTGATGATTTGGATAAACTCACCCTCCATGATCGCATCAATAATTATCAACTAAAATCCGATCGTGCAGATGTAATTGTCCACGCCTTGGATATTTATTTGTACATCCTTAAGAAATTGGAATGTCATGAAATTATTGTTCCCAAAATCGGACTTTCAGATGGAATGATTTACAACATGTTTATGAAGCATTCCAATTTGTTATGACTGACCTTTTTCATGATTTTCTATGGCGTTATTAATCAGTTTAAAATTTGATAACCATTACTTAATATAAAAGAGTAATGGGCTTATTACCTTTACATATGAAGCACGTTTTATATTTAAACTCAGATTACGAATCACTGACGAATAGTCAATTTCATAAGGAGAAGTTTCGTCTTCAGAAAGAATTGCTAAAATTACAAGAGTGGCTGTTAGCAAACGACAAGAAGTTGGCGATCGTATTTGAAGGACGTGATGCGGCAGGAAAAGGAGCTGCAATACGACGAATTTCTGAACACCTAATGACAAAGCACTTTCGTGTTGAAGAGTTAGGGCAACCAACGAGAAAACAAAACAAGAATTGGCTAGGCACTTATAAAAAGCTCATGCCCAAAGCGGGAGAAATTGTTTTTTATGACCGATCATGGTATTCAAGAGCTGTAATTCAACCCACAATGCGCTATTGTACAGCAAATCAGTACAAATACTTCATGAACAATGTCGTTGAATGGGAAAAGGAACTGGTCAGCAAAGGAGTAATCCTGATAAAATTCTATTTATCAGTCAATATAACTACTCAGGCAAGGCGATTTGAAATTAGAAGAAACCATGATTTAAAATATTGGAAACTCTCCAAAAACGATTTGGAATCAGTGGAACACTGGGAAACCTATACGAAGTACAAAGAAAAAATGTTCGAGAAAACTTCATGGGAAGGTGCTCCATGGGTTATCATCAATGCAAATAACAAATTGATTGCTCAGTTAAACAGTATTCGTTACGTGCTCAAAACGATTGACTACGCCGATAAAAAGGAATTAAAACCGAAAGCATGGACGGCGGACGAAAGCGATCGAAGCATGATGTTTCTGGATGTTCGATTCGATAACTTAACTGAGGAACAATACATTTTGTTGAGTAGAATAAAACAATACCTCTAAAGAACAAACGCTTTTGGCTGCGACTGCTTAACCTCCCGTCAGTTTCTTGATCTCATTCAATTTCATAAGGGCCTCAACTGGTGTCAACGTATTGATATCAATCGTTACCAATTCTTCTCTAATCTGCTCCAAAACAGGATCGTTTAACTGGAAAAAGCTCAGTTGCATATCGCCAAGATCTGCTGAAACAGCTTCTTTTACTTTAGTCGCCGCTTTCTTAGTGCCTTTCTTTTCTGTTAGCTCATGTGACATTTCAAGTTGGGCCAACATGCTAGTCGCGCGATCTAAAACTTGACTGGGCATCCCAGCTAGCTTCGCTACGTGAATTCCAAACGAGTGCTCACTCCCACCTTCAACCAACTTTCGCAAGAAGAGTATTTTCTTCCCTACCTCTTTTACAGAAACATTAAAGTTCTTGATTCTGTCAAAGCGATTGGTCATCTCATTCAACTCATGATAATGCGTAGCGAAAAGTGTTTTCCCCTTCAACTTTGGATGCTCGTGTATGTACTCAGCAATTGCCCATGCAATGGAAATTCCTTCATAAGTACTCGTTCCACGTCCTATTTCATCCAATAAGATCAAGGAACGGTTCGAGAGGTTATTCAAGATGCTTGAAGTTTCATTCATCTCCACCATGAAGGTAGATTCACCCGATGAGATATTATCCGATGCTCCAACACGTGTGAACACTTTATCAACCAAACCTAACTTCGCAGATGCAGCGGGCACGAACGACCCCATTTGCGCCATAAGGCTAATCAAAGCGGTTTGTCGCAACAAAGCACTTTTACCCGACATATTCGGTCCAGTTATCATCATGATTTGCTGGGTATCGTTATCTAGGTAAACGTTATTGGAAATGTACTCCTCTCCTATTTCCAGTTGCCTTTCAATTACTGGATGTCGCCCTTCTTTGATATCAATAGCAAAAGATTCGTTTACCTCTGGTTTCACATAGTTGTTCGCCTTAGCAATCTCTGCAAATGAGAGCAGACAATCGAGTTGCGCAATCAAAAATGCGTTCATTTGAATCGGCTGAATATAATCGGCCATTGAATACACGAGATCCGTATAGAGTCGTGATTCTAGCACGTGGATCTTTTCCTCGGCTCCAAGAATCTTCGATTCATACTCCTTCAACTCTTCTGTGATATATCGCTCAGCATTCACCAACGTCTGCTTGCGAATCCATTCTTCTGGAACTTTATCTTTATGTGTATTTCTAACTTCTATGTAGTATCCAAACACATTGTTAAATCCAATTTTTAAACTCGTAATCCCTGTTCGCTCACTTTCGCGCTGCTGAATTTGATCCAGATAATCTTTTCCTGAAAAGGAAATAGCACGCAGTTCGTCCAACTCAGCGTTAAAACCATCAGCAATCACTTTCCCTTTTCCTATTTGGACAGCTGGTTCTTCATGAAGCATGGTCTCAATAGTTTCCAATAATTCCACACAGGGGTTTATCTTATCAGATATGCGTTTAAGTACGTCTGTTTTCTGCTTTGCAATAAGCTCCTTTATTGGTCCGAGTTGATCCAATGTTCGCTTTAACTGAACAATCTCGCGTGGGTTTATTTTCGCCACAGCAACCTTCGAAATCAAGCGTTCAAGATCATTGATCTGCTTCAAGCGTTCGCCTAATTCGTAATTGAGCTCTTCCTGATCCCTGAATGACTGAACTGCGTCTAGTCGATCCTGAATAGGTTTGAGGTCTTTCAAGGGCAACACCATCCAACGTTTCAGCATCCTCCCTCCCATCGGAGTTCGCGTATGGTCCATCACCTCTATAAGCGTAGTTGCATTTTCATGCGGTGAACTTAACAGTTCCAAATTTCGAATCGTGAAGCGATCCAACCAAACATATTTCTCTTCTTCAATTCTCGCAATTGCAGTGATATGCTGCAAACGGTCATGTTGATTCTCTGACAAATAATGAATGATAACGCCAGCGGCAATAATTCCTTCATCCAAGTCTTCCACTCCAAATCCCTTTAACGATTTGGTGCCAAATTGCTTGTTAAGATTCTCATGTGCGTAATCCGTTGAAAAAATCCAATCTTCTAAACGAAATGAGTAATAACGATTTCCAAAAGTTTCGTCGTAGTCCTTTGAGCTTCGTTTGTTGTAGACAATTTCTGAAGGCTCAAACCCTTGCACTAATTTCTCGATGTATTCCTGCGTTCCTTCAGTCATTAAGAACTCACCCGTTGACACATCTAAAAACGCAATTCCAATGGTGTTTTTTCCAAAATGAACGGCACACAAGAAATTGTTTTTCTTAGTATCCAGCACTTGATCGTTGAACGAAACGCCGGGAGTTACTAACTCTGTCACCCCTCGTTTCACGATATTCTTGGTCAACTTCGGGTCCTCTAACTGATCACAAATGGCAACCCGTTGTCCAGCACGTACCAACTTTGGCAAATAGGTGTCTAGTGAATGATGCGGAAACCCTGCCAATTCAACTGCTCCTGCTGCACCATTTTTACGAGCCGTAAGAACGATTCCAAGTATTTTCGATGCTGTAATTGCATCCTCGCCAAAAGTTTCATAAAAATCACCCACCCGAAAAAGGAGCAAAGCTTGCGGGTGCCTCGCTTTAATCGCATTGTATTGCTTCATCAGTGGCGTTTCCTTTGCGCCTTTTTCAGTTTTCCCCTTCGCCAAGTCGAATGATTTTTTGATTTTTGTGGGATAAATGTAACCGTGCTCGGTCAGTTCACAAAATATCGGCGCGTGTTGTTATCCACAAAATGAACAAGAAATTAAAACTCTGGGAGTTAAATCGTATTTCCGAGACGGAATTTAAGTTGCAAGAAAAATTTCCGATTATCGTTATCCTCAATGATATACGGAGCTTAACGAACGTCGGATCCTTTTTCAGAACTTGCGATGCCTTCAATATTGAAAAAATTTACCTCTGTGGAATAACGGCAACGCCACCGCATCGTGAAATTCAGAAAACAGCACTCGGCGCAACGGAAACTGTAGAATGGGAACATCGGGAGTCAATTGTTGACCTCGTAAAGGAATTAAAAGAGAATCACGTGCAAATTTGCTCCATTGAACAAACGGAGGAGACGACGCTTCTTCAGGAGGTTTCAAAATTCGATAAACGTCGATTCGCGCTAGTATTTGGAAACGAGGTCAATGGAGTCGACCAGGAAGTAATTGACCTTTCCGATCATATTATCGAGATTCCTCAATTTGGAACAAAGCACAGCCTCAATGTCTCCGTTTGCGCGGGTATCGTGATTTGGGAGTTCGTCAAAAGTTCAGTTATGGGAGATCACACTATTGCATGAATCTCTTTTCTCATCTGTAAACTTTGGTTAAATTTGTGGGCGCGTTTTAAACATGTGCAAAAAAATGATCGAAACAGATATTATAATAATTGGAGCTGGGCCAGTTGGTCTTTTTACCGTTTTTGAAGCGGGCCTACTAAAGTTACGCTGTCACCTTATAGACTCACTTGGCGAGCCTGGTGGACAATGTTCAGAAATCTATCCGAAGAAGCCTATTTATGATATCCCTGGATTTCCAGAGGTTCTTGCAGGAGATTTGATCGACAATTTAATGAAACAAGCAGAGCCATTTAAACCTGGCTTCACTTTAGGGGAAGCTGCCGTTTCAATTGATAAAGTTTCTGAAAATGAATTTATCGTTACAACTGCGAAAGGAACAAAACACAGCGCCCCAATTGTAATGATTGCTGGCGGACTTGGTGTATTTGAACCGCGTAAACCGCCTGTAGAAAATTTAGCCGATTACGAAGACAAAGGAGTTGAGTACGTTATTAAAGACCCTGAATTCTATCAAGGAAAACGCTGTGTAATAGCCGGAGGAGGCGATTCTGCTCTTGACTGGGCAATCTATTTAACAAAGAACAATATTGCATCAGAAGTTTCATTGGTTCACAGAAGAAATTCTTTCCGAGGTCATTTGGACTCAGTTCAACAAATAATGGATTTGGCGGATGAAGGAAAGGTGAATTTGATCACCGAAGCCGAAGTTGTTGGAATTGGTGGAAATGGAAAAGTAGAGAACGTAACAATCAAACATAAAACACAAGGCGAGTTTGTAAAAGAAACGGATCATTTTATCCCATTATTCGGTTTAAAACCAAGCTTGGGACCAATTGCAGACTGGGGACTTGAAATAGAAAAGAACGCTATTAAGGTAGATACCTTGGACTACTCAACAAACATTCCTGGCGTATACGCAATTGGCGATGTAAATACATACCCGAATAAGTTGAAATTAATTCTTTGTGGCTTCCACGAAGGAACTTTGGCTGTTCAATCTGCCTTTGCACGCATACACCCAGATAAGAAAAACGTATTAAAATATACAACGGTAAACGGAGTGACTGGATTCTAATCTTTTCACATACCAAGATTTGAAAAGCCTTGACTACCCAGTTGAGGCTTTTTTGTTACTTTGTCACTAGAAACCATTTTTGAATGACTGCCAGCGTCCGTGTTCTGATTATATTGCTCTTTCTTTCCAGCTTCAGTTGGGGACAGACGGAAAAGCAGCTTGTCGAACTTGAAGAGTTAAACACCGCAGCATTTAGTGCACTTGAAAACGATGAGAAAGACGTATCGATCAAGGCAGAACAACTTCTGGAAAAGAGCCAAGAAACCGACTCAAAGAAACACGAAATAAACGCGTATACAATTCTCGGGATCGTCAATAAAAACAAAGG
>CAJQJL010000077.1 GCA_905478665.1 uncultured Flavobacteriales bacterium | reverse complement strand
GGTTGGTTCCACCAGAAGGCGACCATGAGTAGGTATAAGAACCAGTACCTCCTGTGGCTGATCCAGTTGCCGTTCCATCGTTTGCCCCACATGTTGCAGGTGTTGACGATGCCGAAGCGATTAATTCGGTTGGTTCACCCAAGGTTACAGTTCCAGAGCCAGTACATCCAACTGCATCTTGAATTGCAATCGAATAAGTGCCAGCACTCAATGTACTTTGTGTGGCGCCTGTCAATAAACCGGGTGTCCACACGTAGCTATAGGCTGCGGTTCCGCCAGATGCAGAAACCATGGCCGAACCGTCGTTGCCACCGAAACAGTTTGGATCTGACTGAGAGACGATATTCATAGTTATCGTAACCCCTAAGCACGGGTTACCAGTGCAAGGAACTAATTCACCTGCGTTGTTTATTATTGTGCTTGCGCCACTTCCATCCGTAATTAAAATAGGGTATGAACTAGGAGCAGGAGTTGTAGCTCCCGTCGCGTATTGCGTCCACGTTGTGTCGGAAGGGCACGTAGAAATGTCACATCCAGTATAGACAGCAAATGGTGGGAATCCGATATACTGAGGTGTAGCCGATATACAATCAATGCACTCTTGTTCTGAAGTGATTGCTGTGGCAGGGTTTACAGTTCCTGTGTACCAAGTGTAAACTCCTGATCCACCAGACGCGGTCAATGATCCGCCAGTTTCCTCACAGATATCAATTGTTGCACACGGGTCAACAGTAATAGCAATTGTTTCAGAGCCACAAGGTAACGTATAGGTAATGTTGAATGTACCAGCTCCTGAAACGGAAGGGTCAAAATTTCCACCTGCATCCACACCTGTGCCCGACCATGTTCCTCCAGCAGAGGCTGTTGTCAATGCTATTGGTGGATCAGTTTCACATAGCGTTGCTGGAATACAGATTGTCGCATCGCAGCACGTTATAGCAATTGGGTTACATGCTGAAGCTGCAAAAGATTGTACGCCACCTGATCGGTTGCTCGATGAACTTGTCCCTGTTCCTCCACATGCGATAATGTCGCCGTTAGTGGTTACACGAACATCATAGACGTTAAAGGTTGTAGCGTAACTTGCGACTAAATTTAAACTTTGATCGAATTTGTGAACTCCATTCGTTGAACCAACATAAATGTTTCCGCAATCATCAACGTCTGTACCGGCATTGTGGCTTTGATTTCCTGCAAGGAATACGGATTGTAGTGTTCCTCCTGGAATCGCAGCGCTTAATACCACAGAGCCATCAATTAAAGATCTTTTTTGGATCTGATCACCTTTGTTCACATAAACGAAATTGTCATCGGCTCGAATTGCTTTAATCCCCGTGTTGTTGTACCGCCAATTCTCAGACTTATATCCCCAACCGATACCATGATCATCTAAGAATAATGAAGTGGAGCCACCTGGGCAAAGCGTAAGGTTATCACTCAAATAGCCAATCGTATCAAGTGTTACGAAATAGTATTTTCCATTTGGTGCAGCGCACATAGCTCTGACTTCCTGAAGATCTGGAGGAATGGAAAACAAATTTCCAGGGCTGGTGACAGGAACTGAACTGTTAATGTCCCCAGAATTCATATCGATGTCATAAACACGACCATGGATATCAAGGTTTCCTCCAGTACCACCAACTAATAGTTTTGTTTCGTCGCAATTGAATGAAATATTCCAGAACTCAGTGCTGATTTGCCCACCAGAAGGATTGGTGTTGTTCCAAACGAGATTTCCAGCGACGTCAATTTTTTGAATCATGTAACCTGTCCCGTTCGTAACATATGAGTTACCGACATTGTCTGTAGCCATTGTTCCAAGCCAAGCTGTTGTATCATAAGGGGTGTTGTGCGTCCACTGAAGTGCTCCTGTTGAATTATATTTCAGGAGTTGCATTGGCATGATTCCAGCAATGACATAAACATTACCAGCAAGATCCTTGTCCAGTTCCCAAACAACATCCCAATTCGAGTTTGGATCATTAGGTGTTTGTACCCATGGATCAATAACAAGTGTTCTTGATCCGTCATAATTTCCCAGATTGAAACTGATTTTTTGCCCTTTGGCTTTGAAGCTAGAAGAAACAATGTCTTCCATGTCATTTTCATAAAAGGAAATCGGAGCATGATCGATGATGTCGCCGAACAAGGTGGAAATATGTACTTCGCCATTTTCGATTCGTACATCACGATCGTAGAGCATTTGAATATCTTTAGGATCGGCTCCTGAGTGCAGTACAAAGGCATATTTCACACCAATTTCTGGATGAACGATATATTCAATGTCAATGTTTGGATAGACATTTTTGTAAACGATTTTTTCAAATCCCTTTACGTGATTAACGCTAGAGGATACATTCTCTTTATCCGTAAACGAGTAACTGTGATAGTCTTGGGATTCATTACTTCCAATGAGTTGAACACCAGATGACGGAGAAACCCACTGCATATTTACTTCGTCTTGACGAATTAGAAACTTTCCTGAAAGACGCTCTTTTTGCTTGTGATTTTCGAATGTTCTTGAAGCGCCAGACATGATTTCCTCACGTTCTTCTTTCGATTTTTTCTTGATTTGATTGAAGCTATAGCTTACACCATCTTTTCCAAAGAAGATTTGAGAGAAACCGAAGTCAACGGCATATTTTATCTCTCCAGTAATTTCGTTTTCATACTTGTCAAATTGCCCCTTGTTTTCAATAAAAGACTTACTTCTTGAATAGTCGACAGTCCACGAAGTACCATCTGATTGCGAAAAGACACAAGTAGAACCGAGTGCTATTATAAATAGCAACAGGAAATTTTTCATAGCGATAGAAGTTAATATCCCACTAAATTAGTAGAGATACAAATGTAGAGCTTGAAGTACTTTAGGGACAGAGTGTTGCCCCCTCAACCGTTTTCCTGTTAAAATTTAAACGAAAAAGCCGCTAATAAGTCTTAATGAATTTAGTTTTGCTCCAGTGCCTGCTCAATATCGTGAATCAGATCATTGTAGTTTTCTACACCAATAGAAAGACGAATAAGTTTTTCTGTGATATTCATCGCTTTTTTGTCTTCAGGATCAACGTCGGCGTGCGTCATAGTCTGCGGATGTTCCGCCAAGCTTTCAGTCCCGCCAAGAGATACGGCCAATTTTATAAGGTTCAACCTGTCTAAAAATTGGAATGCCTCAGCTTCTCCTCCCTCAATATCAAATGCAATCATTGCTCCGTGTGACAAATATTGCCGTTTTAAAACTTCCTTATCAGAATCTGTTCCGTTTTTCGCGGTGTTTCCTAAGTAATAGACCTCCTCAACACGTGGGTGATTATTTAAGAATTCTGCAACTTGCTCTGCATTGACTGCTTGTTGGTCCATTCTCACCTTAAGTGTTTCAAGACTTCGCATTAAGAGCCAACCTGTCCATGGACCAGCCATATTTCCTAGGAAAGTTCTCAAACCTTTGACACGTCCCATAAGTTCTTTAGAACCGAGGCAAGCGCCTGCAATGACATCAGAATGTCCTCCTATATATTTGGTTGCAGAATACAAGACGAGATCAGCTCCGTGCTTTAGAGGATGCTGCCAAAGTGGTCCCATATAGGTGTTGTCAACAGAAAGTACAATGGGATTTTCTTCAGAATTGAAATGTGCTTTGATCTCGGCACAAAGTTCAATATCAATGACCGCGTTTGTAGGGTTCGCTGGAGTCTCGATATGAATCATGGAAAGCTTGTCTGAAATTCCAGTATTCATAATTTGTTGGATGATCTCTTCTTTGGTTTCACCTGCTCTAAATCCAACGCTTTCTATGTTTAACTTCTTTAAAAAATGGTTGATGAAGTGATCTGTTCCACCATACACTGGTTTGCTGTATAATAATAGATCGCCAGGTTTCATGAATTCCAACATGGCCGTTGAAATTGCCGACATACCACTCTCAAATACTGCGCAATCTTCAGCACCATCCCAAAGGCAAAGTCTGTTTTCAAGAATTTCCAAATCTGGATTATTCAAGCGACTATAAATAAGTCCAAGTTCTTCATCTTTTTCTTTTTCGCGCAGGCCATAAGCGACTTCAAAAAAACGTTTTCCTTCCATTGCATTGCTGAACACAAATGTAGATGTTTGGAAAATAGGGCATTTGATTGCTCCTTCTGACAGCGATGGCTTGTAACCATAGCTCATCATTAAACTTTCGGGTCTTAATTGATCGTGACTCATAATTTATTCTGATTTATAAATCTAAACGTACAAAATGATCTGAATAATGATGTTTAAAAAGACAATATTTCTTTTGAATGGCTATATTTAGTTTTTATTTTCTGAATTGTAGGTTTCAATTTACCAAATTCAGAAAAATTATCTAGTGCATATGGACAATATAGATCGATCAATTCTCAAAATTTTATCGAAAAACGCTAAGCTAGGGATGAAGGAAATTGCTAATCAAGTAGGATTAACGATTACACCAACCTATGAACGTGTAAGACGACTTGAAAGAACGGGAGTTATTACTGGTTATACAGTTGAGTTGAACAAGAAAAAGATTGGGAAGAATTTACAGGTTTTTTGTCAGGTATCTCTTAAAGAACACAATTTGGAGTTGTTAAAGAAGTTCGAGGATCAAGTAGTCAATTTACCTCAGGTTTCGGACTGTTATCACATCGCTGGAGACCACGATTATGCGCTAATGATTGAGGTGCTCGACATGGATGAATATGAAGAATTTCTTCGCGAACATCTTGCCACTATTCCAAGTATCGCAAACGTGCAAAGCTCATTTGTGATGCGTGAAATAAAAAAGTGATTTTGTAAAAAAAAAGAGGCCGAAGCCTCTTTCTTAATTTATTGGGATCGTTTCCTTTCCCATCGAACGTTTCCGTTCTCTTATTTCATTTTACTCAGATCGGGCATGTTGCGATCAAAGGCTGGAATTCCTGTAACATCCAAGCCTGTAATTAGCAAGTGAATGTCATGTGTTCCCTCATAGGTAACAACAGATTCAAGGTTTGCCATGTGGCGCATAATAGAGTATTCATCTGTTATGCCCATACCACCGTGAATTTGTCTTGCCTCACGTGCAATATTCAATGCGATTTCCACATTGTTACGCTTCGCCATTGAGATCTGTGCCGAAGTTGCCTTTCCTAGGTCTCTCAATTGACCAAGTCTAAACGTTAACAATTGTGCTTTTGTGATCTCGGTGATCATTTCTGCCAATTTCTTTTGAGTAAGCTGAAAGGCACCAATTGGAACATCAAACTGAATTCTCTCCTTTGAGTAACGCAATGCTTGATCATAACAATCCATTGCCGCTCCCAAGGCACCCCAAGCAATACCAAAACGTGCTGAATCAAGGCAGCTTAAAGGCGCTCCCAATCCAGATCTTCCTGGAAGAATGTTTTCCTTAGGCACTTTTACATTATCGAAAATTAACTCGCCCGTAGCAGATGCCCTTAGGGAAAGTTTACCGTGCATTTCAGGAGTTGAAAACCCTTCCATTCCACGTTCAACAACAAGACCATGAATTCTACCCTCTTCATTCTTCGCCCAAACTACGGCAATATCGGCAAATGGTGCATTTGAAATCCACATTTTTGCACCGTTCAAAATTACGTGATCTCCTGCATCCTTAAAATTTGAAAGCATTCCACTTGGGTTTGAACCGTGGTCGGGCTCTGTAAGTCCAAAGCAGCCGATCATTTCTCCAGTGGCAAGTTTCGGAAGGTACTTTTGCTTTTGCTCCTCGCTGCCATATTTCCAAATTGGATACATTACAAGAGAACTCTGTACCGAAGCTGTAGATCGCAAACCTGAATCACAACGCTCCAACTCCTGCATGATTAACCCGTATGAAATTTGGTCAAGTCCAGGTCCGCCATATTCCTCTGGAATATATGGTCCGAATGCTCCAATCTCACCCAAACCTTTTAACAAGTGGTTCGGAAAAGTGGCCTTCTCATAGTGTTCATCAATAATTGGGGAAACTTCTTTTTTCACCCATGCACGCGCTGCGTCTCTCACAAGTTTGTGTTCTTCGGAAAGCAGATCATCCATATTATAGTAATCTGGATGCACATATAAATCAGTTCTCATAATGCTATTCAATTAAAGGTGCACAAATTTAACGATATTTTTGTTGTACGTTAGAAATTTGTCGATTTCAAGAGGTAACTTTGTTGCATACGAAAACTTTATTTTTTCAATGAGCATCGCAGCGATAGGTACGGTAATTTTGACAACCATCCCATCTGAGTTGACAGCAAGAGAAACTTTGTTGACTCCTACGGTTGGAATCGCCTTGTCAGCTTCTTTTCTCCTGATTTCGTTCGCGAAATTAATCAAGTCGGATATTTTCGTTTCCCTTGCAATGTCCAACCTAAAAATTCAAGGTCTCCAGGCATTTATTCGCGAGTCGTACCCTTTAAATAAAGCAGGATCTCTTCTTTTATTGCTCAATTACTTGTTATCCTTCAGCTTGATATTGCATATAATTTCTGGATTTCAACAAGTTCAATTGAACTATGAATTGTACTTGATAGGTCTCGTGCCATTGGCTCTTTTTGGGTGGTCAATTGGGAGTATGTTCATCATTGGCCTTATTTCTGGTGAACGTCAGGTATTTGCCGAACCACTGGCTATGAAAGTTGTCGGCACCCAATTTCTTGGGGTGGTCTATTTCGTCTTAGCGCTAATTTTGTCACTCCATTCTATAAGCGAAGTGCTGTTTATTTCAATTGTTTTTTGGGCTTTTGTTGTCGAATCGGTTATCAGGCTTTACAAGAGTGTCATTGCCGTATATTCACGTGGGGTTTCATGGTATTATATAATTTTGTATTTTTGCACCCTCGAAATTCTACCACTATTTGTAGCTTACTACTTATTGTTGAGGGATTTCAGCTTGTAATTTGATTATGTAATTAAAGATTTAGGACATTGGCAATTAATACTATTTTGGTTTCTCAACCCAAGCCTGAAGGTAAGAAGTCTCCGTATTTCGATTTAGCAGAAAAATATGGACTCAAGATTGATTTCAGATCTTTTATTCATGTAGAAGGAATTGATGCTCAAGAATTTAGATCGCAAAAGATTGATCTGGCCGATCATACGGCAATCATCTTAACCTCCAAAACGGCTGTAGATCACTATTTCCGAATCGCAGAAGAAATGCGTTTTGAAGTGCCTGATAGCATGAAGTATTTCTGCATATCTGAAGCTGTTGCCTACTATTTACAGAAATATGTTGCCTACAGAAAGCGAAAGATCTTCTTTGGTAAACAAACCATTGTTGACCTAGTAGATGTCTTGAAAAAGCATAAAAAGGAAAATTTTTTATTGCCATGTACAGATCGTCTTCGTGATAGAATTCCAACAACCTTGGAGGCAAATGACCTTAGATTTAGTAAGGCTGTTTTATACAGAACAGTTGCTTCTGATCTTTCAGATTTGGAAGATGTATACTACGACATGCTTGTGTTTTACAGTCCAGGAGGAATTGAATCATTGTTGAAGAATTTCCCAAAATTTAAGCAAAACAAGACAGTGATTGCTGCTTTTGGTCCAACAACGGCAAATGCTATTGTGAAAAACAAGCTACGCCTAGATCTTCATGCGCCACAGCCGAATGCTCCATCAATGACAGGAGCCATCGAAAATTTTGTAAAGGAACAGAGCAAGGGGAAGAAATAAAAAGAATACTGAACGCTAGAATACTTATTCTACGAAACAATTTTCTGAATTTCACGCATTACCTGATCTATTCCTTCTGAAGCTCCACCAGCTATCTTGATAAAATCATTTGAAACGGAAAGATTATTCGCGTTTGGGTCAATGATATATTTATGTGTGGCCATACTCGCGTAATGAATTAGTCCAGCAGCTGGGTGAACTTGCAAGGAAGTTCCAATTACAATTAATATGTCCGCCTTTGAGAGAACTTCCGCCGCATCCTCATATGCTGGGACGGCCTCTCCAAACCAAACAACATGAGGGCGCAGTCTATGTCCATCTGGGCAAAGATCGTTGTGTGTGAGCTCCCAACCATCAATTTCAAAGTATTCTCGTTCCTGATTTGGACCGCTACTTTTGGCAAAACGGATATTTCCGTGTAAGTGCAGTACATTGGAACTTCCAGCTCTTTCATGAAGATCGTCAATGTTTTGCGTCACAATATGCACATCAGCTAATTTTTCAAGCTCCGAAATTTCGCGGTGTGCTGCATTCGGCACTGATTCTAAAATGCGTTTTCTGCGTTCGTTGTAGAACTTGGTTACTAAATCGGGGTCAGTTCTCCAGGCTTCTGGTGTGGCCACATCTTCTACGCGATGCTGCTCCCATAAGCCATCGGAATCACGAAAGGTCTGTATGCCACTCTCAGCACTCATGCCCGCTCCAGAAAAAACAACCACTTTTTTCATAGAATAATGATACAAAAAAAGTCGGATCATGCGACCCGACTTTTTAGATTCTTTGCTTCTCTGTGAAGCCAAAATTTATTTGATTACTACGTTCTCAGTATAAACACCGGCGTCAGATGAAATAGTTACGATATAACTTCCTGCTGCAAATTCTGCAACTGGGAAAGAAACATTGGTTCCAAACTCCGATGCAAGAACTCTTCCTTGAAGATCCATAAGTGATACTGTAAAGTCATTTCCTTCAGCTGTAAAATCAACATTCAATACGTCAGTTGCTGGGTTCGGATATACACTCAACTCCTCAATTCCAAATTCATTGATTCCAAGCGTAAGAACTTTAACGAGTGATTCTTCACTACCACCAAAATTGGCTGCAGATTCTGTTATGATAACCGCTCCAGTATTGTCTTTTACTGTGTAAGATCCAACAGTTCCACTTGATAACCCGTCCCCATTGTAGTCATAAACGGTTAGTGTGTAGCATGTCGCCCATGGGAAATCTACTTGCCAAGAGTAACTTGTGTTGTTGCTAAGTGGGTTGGTAGGATCCGCAGCAGGGTTCGTGTTACCTGTCCCGAAATTACCCTGTACGTTTTCGTTTCCTTCACTCCAAATAAGGTTTGTGTTCAAATCTCTTATTTCAATATAGAATTCATCTCCAGCATCATCTGTAAGGACTTCGATTGTTACGAAGTCATCTGTTGGAGCAGCTACATTAACATCAAAGTTTACCGTTCCATCATTATCACTGAGGTCATCCGCAACACCATTCGGATCTGAAACAGAAACGTTCATTGTGTTTGATGCTAGTGCGGAGAATGAAATTGGATCCAAGATTAAAGTTCTAGTTTCTCCCGGAATAATTGGGTTAGCAACATCGCTGAAATTATATACTTGTGCCGTTCCACCATTGATGTCGTAGGTTACCGTAGCTGTTGAAATTGGGTTATTCCCCCAGTTTTTAACTTGAATTTCTGGAGTTAATGTCACGTTTGCCCCAGCACTGCACTGTCCAATGTTTGGAATGTCACCAGAAATGTAAATTACTTCATCGTTAGTCGTGAAACCAGTTAGGTAAGGATGAACCTTTTCACCTGATAAAATATTACCTGCAGATTCGAAACCATCACCAATGTAAGCCGCGATCTCAATTTCTGCAATATCAAGAGGTACTCCGTTAATGTCTACTGGCAAGGTCTGCGTGTAAGACATTGTATTTGTCGATCCTGTTGTTGTAGTTGTAATTGCATCTCCCCATTGTCCTGTCATAAAGCCTCTAAACACATGACCATGACGATACACGGTTGGGTAAGTTACCCATGCATCTGGGTTATATGTGTTGTTGCTATAATCACTTTGTGGTCCCAAAACATTGTTTTGAAGAATAGCAACATTTAAATAATTAGTAGCATTTGGTGCGTCAGAAGTATAGTAATACTCTACCTCAACCGTAAGAACTCGAGTAACCAAGTCAGCAGTTGCAGAAATATACATGTTTACTTCAGAGTTTTCAGCCAATACGGCAGGAACTTTGTCCGCACTGTTTGTGTTTGCAGGGTGGTATGTTTGAGAACCTCCAATGGTTCTTCTGTTCAATGTTGAAGAAGGATATCCCGAAATTGAAAATGCTCCATCGTGAATCGTTCCTTCAGGCGTTCTGTAGTCTGGTTCGCCAGCATTGGGAACCGCATATCCACCGGAGTGAATGTTTATTGCGACAACCCTATCTGGGTTATTATCTACTGCAGTCTGAACCGCTGCGTGTCCAGTAGGACAATATCCGCAATGAATTCCTGTCCATTCTTCAATGACTGCATTTCTTGGCTCAACGTTCGTACTTACGTTTACTTGAGCAGAACCCAGTACGGGAAGTGCTAGAGCACTAGCGAATAAAAATTTGGTAAGATTTCTCATAATGATAAGTTTTTATTTTTTAGTGTCGTAAGTATGAGTTGACCTAAAATTGATTTAAAAAAAGAGCCGAGTCTTCCGAAATTATCGGAATGGCTCGGCTCAATATAGTTATCTGCTTCTAAAGAAGCGGAAGTTTATTACTTAATTACAACGTTCTCAGTGTAAACACCTGCGTCAGTTGAGATAGTAACGATGTAGCTTCCAGCAGCAAATTCAGCAACTTGGAAAGATACGTTAGTACCAGTTTGAGTAGCAAGTACTCTTCCTTGTAGATCCATGATAGCAACAGTGTAATCGCTTCCTTCAGCTGTGAAGTCAACGTTCAACACGTCAGATGCTGGGTTAGGATATACTGATACATCTTCCAATCCAAGATCCTTAAGTCCAGCAAGTGGAGTCTTAAATAACCCTTGATCTTCAGCAGCAAAATCTCCACCTGATACCAAAACAGTACTTTGATCATCAACGATTTCAAAGCTACCAACTCCGTATCCAGAATCAATACCATCACCGTATGAATCATAGATAGTGAATGTATAACACTCATCAATAGCTAAAGTCATAGGAACTGCTGGTTGTGTAGTTGTTCCATTTGCAGTAAGGTCTGGTCCGTAAGGTCCTCCAGAATAAACTGTAGCTCCACCACTGTTCTTAACATCCCAAGTAGTTTCAGAACCGTAACGGTCAGTAACTAGGTTTAAAGTAACATCAATTGAATTAGATAGTGTTGCAAGAGTTACATTGAAAGTAGAAGATCCTGCGTTGTCAGCTGTGTTATCAGCAACACCGTTTGGATTCGAAGCAGTTACGTTCAATGTGTTTGAACCTGCATTCGGAGTAAATGTAATTGGATCCAACGTGATCGTTTGAGTTGCACCAGGAGCAATACTTCCAGTCCAGTTCATAACAGATGGAGTTCCACCGTTTACATCGTAAGTGATAGTTGCACTTGTCATTGTGTTAGATCCCCAGTTTTGAAGATCAGTAGTTGGTGACATAGTTTGTGCACCTACAGCACAAGATAAGATATCATCTAAGTTAGCAGCTGCGAAAACAACTTCATCAGTCGATGTAAATCCAGTCAATGTTGGCTTAACAGAAACACCTGTTAAAATATCTCCAGCAGATTGAACACCGTCTCCGATGTAAGCAGCGATCTCAATTTCAGCAATGTTCAATGGAACACCATTGATATCCATTGGCAATACTTGAGAGTAAGACATAGTTGCTGTTGATCCAGCAGTAGTAGAGTTGATAGCAGCTCCCCACTGTCCTGTCATAAATCCTCTAAACATGTGTTGGTGGTTATAAACCGTAGGATAGTTGATCCATCCACCTGGGTTATAGTTACCAGAACCGTAAGTTACTTGCGGTCCTTGTACATTGTTTTGAAGAATTGCAACATTCATGTAGTTTGTTGAATTTGGCGCATTTGAAGTATAGTAATACTCAACGTCTACATCCAACTGACGTGTAACGATATCTAACGTTGCAGTCATATACATGTTCACCTCAGAAGTCTCTGCAAGAACTGCAGGTACCTTGTCTGCATCATTTGTTCCCGCTGGATGATAAGTTTGTGAACCACCAATTGTTCTTCTGTTCAATGTAGAAGATGGGTAACCTGAGATAGAGAATGCTCCATCATGTATAGTTCCTTCTGGAGTTCTGTAATCTGGCTCTCCTGCATTAGGAACAGCATATCCACCTGAGTGAAAGTTAATAGCAACAACATCACCTGGGTTGTTAGTGTATGCAGACTGTACAGCAGCATGACCTGTTGGGCAGTATCCACAGTGGATCCCTGTCCATTCTTCGACAACCGCATTACGGTTCTCTGGAGACGTATTCACCTGTGCAGATCCCATAAATGGAACAGCCAAAGCGCCTACGGCTAAAATTCGTGTAAAGTTTTTCATAGTTAATCTGTTTTGATATTTGAGAGTGCAATTTCCACCTTTTTTAACAGAAAGTAAAATTTCTATGGTTAGGATTTTAAGTGACTCTTGTAATCCTAATACCAAGCTTGCCAAAAGTGAGGCTCTGTTGATGTTCGCAATAATGCTATCTAAAACCATTTTAGTATCTTTACCGGCTTCCAAAAGAGAGCAACAATGGCGAAAATTAGAAAACAAGATGCTTTGGATTATCACTCATCAGGGAAACCTGGAAAAATTGAGGTGGTACCAACAAAGCCGTATTCATCTCAGAGGGACCTTTCCTTGGCCTATTCTCCTGGGGTAGCGGAGCCTTGCTTAAGAATAGCGGAAGAGCCAGATGACGTATATAAGTATACGAGCAAGGGTAATCTTGTGGCCGTTATTTCCAATGGAACAGCTGTTCTTGGATTGGGAGATATTGGTCCAATGGCATCGAAACCAGTAATGGAAGGGAAGGGTTTACTCTTTAAAATCTTTGCGGACATTGATGTTTTCGATATTGAGGTAGATGCTACGAATCCTGAATTGTTTATTCAAACGGTGAAGGCAATAGCGCCAACTTTTGGGGGAATCAACCTAGAGGATATAAAAGCGCCAGAGGCATTTGAAATTGAGCGTCGCTTGAAAGATGAGCTTGACATTCCTGTAATGCACGATGATCAACACGGAACAGCCATTATTTCTTCTGCTGCCTTGCTGAATGCCTTGGAATTGGCGAATAAGAAAATAGGAAAGGTTAAGATTGTTGTTTCGGGCGCTGGTGCATCGGCTTTGTCTTGTGCGAAGCTATATTGTGCATTGGGCGCTAAGAAAGAGAATATATTTGTGTATGACTCGAAAGGGCTTTTGCACAGTGGAAGAACGGATCTGGATGAGAATAAGCTTTCATTCGCTGGACACAAAAAGAACATTGATCTGCAGACTGCATTTAAAAAAGCGGATGTTTTTCTTGGACTTTCACGCGGGGGGATAATATCTAAGGATATGATTAAAGTAATGGCAAAGGACCCAATTGTATTTGCATTGGCAAATCCTGAGCCAGAGATAACCTATAAGGATGCAACATCGGTTCGAGAGGATATTATTATGGCGACTGGTCGTTCCGATCATCCGAACCAAGTGAACAATGTCCTTGGGTTCCCATTCATTTTTAGAGGGGCATTGGATGTGCGTGCAACAACGATTAATGAAGAGATGAAGTTGGCAGCTGTAAACGCCATTGCATCGTTGGCCAAGGAGACCATTCCAGAGGAAGTAATTGAAGCCTACGGAGAAAAGAACATCTCTTTTGGTAGAGAACAATTCATTCCAAAACCATTGGACCCAAGATTGATCTATTATGTAGCACCAGCTGTGGCGAGGGCTGCAATGGAATCTGGTGTAGCTAAAAACCCGATCGAAGATTGGGATGTTTACGAGATGGAATTGAAAAATCGACTTGGTCTTGATAACAAGTTGATTCGAAATATAACAGAGAAAGCGCAGCGAAACCCCAAACGTGTGGTTTTTGCCGAAGCAGATAATATAAAGATCTTAAAGGCAGCTCAAACTGCTTGGGAAGAAGGTGTTGCAATTCCTATTCTTTTAGGTAAAAAGCGTATTATAGATGAGTTGATTGAAGAATATGCTTTCGAATTTCCAGAAGATGTAGAGATCATCGATCCTAAATCGGATGAAGAAAAGGCACGTCGTGATTCTTTCGGAAATGCGTTTTTTGAAAAACGAAAACGTAAAGGTGTTACAGAGTTTGAGGCCATTCAGATTATGAGAGAGCGGAATCACTTTGGTGCAATGATGGTTGAAATGGGCGATGCCGATGCGATGATTTCTGGAATTACACGTAATTATAGAGATGTCGTGCGACCTGCTATTCAAACAGTTGGTTTGCAAAAAGGGATGACAAAAGTTGCTGGCATGTACATCTTAAGTACGAAACGAGGACCATTATTCCTTGCGGATACTACGATCAACTTAAATCCAACGGCTGAAGTTATTGCTGAGATAACGGCAAATGTTGCGAAAACAATACGAAAATTTAAGGTAACACCACGAATTGCTTTGTTGAGTTATTCGAATTTCGGATCATCACCAGGAGAAGATCCTTCTAAAATGGCAAAAGCCACAAAAATATTGCACGAGAATGATCCAAATCTAATTGTTGATGGTGAGTTACAGGCAAATTTTGCATTGAACAACGCATTGATGGATGAGAAGTTCGCTTTCTCAACATTGGCAAATAAAAAAGTCAATACACTTATTTTCCCAAATTTATCGTCTGGTAATATTGCCTACAAATTATTGCAGGAAATGACGGAAGGAGATGCGGTTGGACCTGTACTCGTTGGGCTTAAGAAATCAATCCATGTTTTGCAGATGGGTTCTTCGGTCAGAGAGATAATTAATATGGTAAAGGTAGCCGTGGTCGACGCACAAAACAAATAGAAGATGATAGCACAGTTAGACGGGAAATTAGTTGAGAAAAACCCTACCGATTTAGTGATCGATTGTGGAGGTGTCGGCTATGAAGTGAAAATTTCACTAAATACGTTTAGCGCCCTCGGATCTAGTGAGCATGTTATTCTTTATACAAAAATGATTGTTCGTGAAGACGCGCAATTGTTGTATGGTTTTGCTGAAAAAACGGAACGGGAGATGTTCAATCACCTCATTTCAGTATCTGGTATTGGACCAAATACTGCGATGATCATGTTGTCCTCACTTGTGCCAGCGGAAATTGCATCTGCAATTCAATCGGAAGATGTTAAAACAATACAGAGTATCAAAGGAATAGGGGCTAAAACGGCCCAGCGTGTGATCGTTGATTTGAAGGATAAAATGTTAAAAATGGCATTTTCGACTGAAAATATATTTAACGCGAACAATACAAATCAATTTGATGCGTTAACAGCATTGGTTTCCTTAGGTTTCGATAAGAAAGCAGCTGAAAAAGTGATAGATAGAATCAGTACCGGCGAAGAGTCTGTTGAGCAATTAATAAAGGAAGCACTTAAAGTACTATAGAATTGAAAAGGACCGAATTACTACGTATGAAACTTACAGCAATTATTTTGCTGCTCTTTGTTACGTTTGGATATGCGCAGGACGATGACTCTACGTTGGTCTTTCCTATTGATAATAATATAGATCCTACTCAAACAACAAGTCAGAGTTTTGACCTAGGTGATCCAAGTTCTGTTCAGCAAACGATTGTATACGATCCTTCTACTGGAACTTATGTTTTTAAAGAGACAATTGGTGCATCCGAATTATATTACCGCAATCCATCGATGATGACTTTAGAGGAATACCTCGAATATGAGCGTCAACAGACCATGCGGGAGAATTGGACCGATAAAATTGATGAGCAAACGGCAGAAAATCAGCCGCTTGAATTCCCAATCAAGATTCCTAGTAAGATCTTCGAAAGCTTTTTCGGGTCAGATCAGATTACGATTCGACCACAAGGAAGTGTTGAGCTTTCATTTGGTGTGAATTCATCGCGTTATGACAATCCGTTGATTCCAGTTAAACAACGAAAAATCACACGATTTGATTTTGATCAACAGATCAACTTGAACTTGGTTGGACAGATTGGAACGCGTGTTAAATTGGGGGTAAGTTATAATACGCAGGCAGCATTCGACTTTGATAACGAAACGAAATTAGGCTATACGGGTGACGAAGATCAAATCATTCAAGAAATTGCATTGGGTAATGTAGCCTTAGATTTACCGACATCACTGATTCAAGGTTCTCAAACACTTTTCGGTGCGACGACTAAATTGAAATTTGGAAACACAACAGTTGATTTAATTGCGGCATCGTCGAAAGGAAAGAAACAAGAAATCAATATTGAAGGAGGAGCGCAAGTTCAAGAATTCGAATTAGGAGCAGACAATTACGAAGCGAACCGACACTATTTTACAAACTTATACCATAGAGATAATTACGACAAGGGAATGGCAACATTGCCGATTGTGAGTTCTACGATTAATATTACCCGTATGGAAGTTTGGTTGACTAACCGAACAAACAATACGGAAAACACACGAAATATCATTGCCTTTAGTGATTTGGGTGAAGCACTTCAGGAAAATTGCCAAGGTGATCCAGGTGGTTACGCTGGTTCAGCAAATGACATTCCAAAGAATGATGCAAATGGTCTGTATGATTGGGCTTCTTCGCAACCTTTGGTCAGAGGGTTTTCCAACGCTGTTTCTGCGCTAAGTGCGCAGGGTTCTCAACCAGGTCCATTCGAGCAAGCGATTGATTACGAAAAGGTGGAGAACGCACGTAAGTTGACTGAACAAGAATTTTCGTACAATGCACAACTTGGATTTATTTCGCTAAACCTCCCGCTTAACAATGATGAGGTATTGGCCGTGGCATATGAGTACACATACCGTGGAGAAACATATCAAGTAGGCGAATTCTCTACTGATGGTGTTTCAGGTCAAGATGCCTTGATTTTGAAATTAATTAAACCAACATTGACAAATCCGAAAAATAAAATTTGGGATTTGATGATGAAGAATGTTTATTCAATTGGTGCTTATCAGGTTGATCAAGAAGGATTCAAATTGGATCTATTGTACAACAACCCAGCGACATCTTTATTGATGCCATTCTTTCCAGCAGACGACTTGAAGGATGTTCTTGGGAATCCTGTTCAGGGAATCGATGACAAACAGCTCGTTACTCTTTTGGATATGGATAAGATCAATCAGACAAACCAACCATTCTCAGATGGGGTGTTCGATTTTGTTCCGATTCAATTCAATGGAAACCGCGCAGAAAATGGAGGTACAATAAATACCAGAAACGGACGAGTTTACTTTTCGACCGTGGAACCGTTTGGTAAAACGCTTGCGGATAAGCTCTCAACGGCAGGTGTTGCTGATGTAATTATTGATCGCGTTGCCTATACTGAATTATACGACTCAACTAAAACGGCTGCACAGCAGATTCCAAGTAAGAATAGATTTACGTTCAAAGGAGAATATCAATCTTCCGTTAGCTCGGATATTCCATTGAATGCGTTGAATGTTCCAGAAGGTGCAGTTACTGTTACTGCGGGTGGAATTAAGTTGACAGAGGGAGTTGATTACACGGTTGATTACAACCTTGGACGTGTGAAAATTTTGAATACAGGAATTCTGGAATCAAACACACCAATTAAGATATCGATAGAAAGTAACTCAGTTTTCGGATTCCAGTCCAAATCATTGGTCGGGGGTAGGGTGAGCCGTAGGTTTAGTGATCAATTAAACGTCGGTGCTACATGGATGCGAATGATGGAGCGCCCAGTTACCCAAAAGGTAGACATCGGTAGTGAGCCTTTCAAGAACAATATTATTGGATTCGATTTCCAATACAGAACAGAAGTACCATTCTTAACGAAATTGGTGGATTACCTTCCTATTATTTCAACCAAAGAGAAATCGACCTTCTCGTTGAGTGGAGAATTTGCACACTTAATACCTGGTCAACCTAAAGCAATTGAAAAGGAAGGAACGTCTTACATCGATGATTTTGAGGGTGCGCAGAGCACCATTGATTTGAAGACAGTAGCCGCATGGAGAATGGCGTCGATCCCAAAAGGTCAACCTGATTTATTCCCTGAGGCAACGGATACTAAATTGTCAGCGGGCTACAAGCGTGCAAAGGCAGCGTGGTATGTTATTGATCCTGTCTTTTATCAAAACAATGGTTTTACACCTGAGCACATTGCAAACAGCCCTGAGATGCTGGCGGATAGTAGAATGAGAGCGGTAAGTATTCAAGAATACAAGCCTGGATACAATCCTGAGTATGGTGCAATTTTGAATGCGACACCACTTGAATTGGCTTTCTATCCGAAGGAGCGTGGGATGTACAACTATGATACAACGGCGTTGAACAATGATGGAACATTCTCAAATCCTGAGAACCGTTGGGGTGGAATCATGCGTGCATTGACAACGAATGATTTCGAACAAACCAATATAGAATACATTCAGTTTTGGGTGTTAGATCCATTTAACGAAGACGCAGAGGCTGTGGATCCAAATTCGGTTCACAATGGTGGAGACTTATATTTCAACCTTGGAAATATATCTGAAGACATTCTGCCTGATTCGCGAAAAACGAATGAAGCAGGAAACTCACCAACGGGGGCGAGTATTACTGACGACATGGACACCACAGAATGGGCAAGGGTAACAACTCAGCAAATTGTGGTCAATGCCTTTGATAATGATCCTGTGGCACGTGTAAATCAGGATATAGGACTTGATGGATGGAACAACGCCGACGAGAAGATCCATTTTGCAGATTATGTTGCATGGGTTCAGACTTCTGGATTGGATGCTGTTGTAAAAGCACGAATGATTGCGGATCCATCGCAAGATGATTACAATTATTATCTAGATGATAATTACGATACGCAGGAATTGGATATTCTTGAACGTTATAAGAAGTTTAACGGGATGCAAGGTAACTCCCCGACTCCTGAGATGTCTGACACGGCAAACGTTGACGGATATGGTACCATGGCAACTAACTCACCAGATTTAGAGGACATTAATGGTGATAATAACTTATCCGAGTCTGAAAGCTATTTCCAGTATCGGATCAGCTTACGACCTTCAGATATGGTTGTAGGTAAGAATTTCATTGCTGATATGCAACCGCATGATAAGGGAGATGGAACAATTGATAACTGGTACTTGTTTAAAGTTCCTGTGAACGATTATGAAAGAAAGGTCAATGGAATTACTGATTTCAGATCCATTCGTTTCATGCGTATGTTCTTGAAAGATTTTGATGAAGAAGTTGTATTGCGATTTGGATCATTGGAATTCATCCGTGGTGAATGGAGAAGATATCTGGATGATTTAACTGAGCCGGGTGAAGGAGTTGTGGTAGATCCAAATTTGACAACGTTCAACATTGGTGCGGTAAATATTCAGGAAAACGATAAGCGTTCGCCAATTCCATACGTAGTTCCACCAGGAATTAATCAAGAGGTTGACCCATCACAAACCTACCAGCGTTTATTGAATGAGCAATCATTGAGTTTAGAAGTATGCAATTTACAGGATGGTGATTCACGTGCAGCATACAAGAACGTACAGTTTGATGTTCGTGCATACAAGAAATTGAAAATGTTTGTTCACGCTGAGGAAGTTGATCCAACTATGCCATTGAACAATGAGGATGTTACAGTGTTTGTTCGTTTAGGAACAGATTTTACTGATAATTATTACGAGTATGAACTTCCATTACACAAGACTGAATGGGGAGCATCTTCTGATGGTGATATCTGGCCAGATGAAAACATGATTGAAATTGTCTTTGATGACTTATTGGATCTTAAGAAAAAGCGAAATAAGTTAATTGAAGATGGTTCAACATCTGTCTCATATGTATTGGAATATAGCAAGTATGATGATGAATTGGATCGAATGCTTCGCGTAAAGGGAAATCCAAACCTTCAAGGGTTAAAGACAATAATGATTGGTGTACGGAACCCACATAAAGATTCGCATGATTCAGAGAGTTGGACGGAAGATGCTCAACCGAAATGCGCAATTGTTTGGGTGAATGAGTTACGATTGACAGACTTTGTAAGTGAAGGTGGTTCAGCTGCCATTGCTCAGATGCAGGTACAATTGGCAGATTTTGCAAATGTGAGCATGTCTGGAAATTATTCAGGAATTAACTGGGGATCGGTAGACAGTAGAGTCCAAGATCGTCAGCGTAATGAGCAAATTGGATTCGACATGAATGCCAATGTTCAGTTAGGCCAATTCTTCGGTAAGCGTGCGAAAGTATCGTTACCATTCTTCTACGGATATTCTCTAGGAATCATTAATCCAGAATACGATCCTTACAATCCTGATATCAAATTGAAAGATTATGACGATGCCGCCACACGTAGAGAACGTGCAAAAGCTGGTCAGGATTTCTCGGAACGGAAGTCTTATAATTTCACAGGTGTTCGAAAGGAGATGAAAGCGGGTGCTACACCTCGTATGTGGAGACTTTCTAACTGGTCGGCGAATTATTCGTATTCTGAAAGTTTATTCAGAGACTTTAATACCAATTACGATAGGACGAAAACATGGAGCGGTGGTTTGAACTATAGCTATGCGTTTAATGCGAAACCAATTACACCTTTTAAGAAGGTGAAGTTTATGAAGAAGTCGAAATGGTGGGGTCTTGTTCGTGATTTCAATTTCTTCCTGAAGCCAAAGAACATTACGTTTAGTTCGGATGCGATGAGAAGCTATAATGAGCGCCAGGTCCGTAACAATATTGCGGGCTCAGACTTCGAGTTTGACCCTGTTTTTGTGAAGCGTTTCAATTGGAATCGTAATTATGGTTTAGCTTATGATTTATCGAAGAAATTAAAGTTCAATTTTACAGCAAGCAACCAGTCTATTTTTGAAGAAGGTAATCATGTTGTTGACCGAACAGGAAGTGAATTAGGACGTGAGGGATATCATGAGTTTGCAGACTCTGTTCAAAATCAGATGTCCACACTTGGAAAGACAATGGACTACACACATAGCTGGAGTCTGAATTATACACTTCCATTGGATAAACTTCCAGCTACTGATTGGATGAATGCAAGTGTTAAGTATTCTGCTAATTACAATTGGCAACGTTCACCACTTGGACAAACTGAATTTGGAAACACCGTTCAAAACAGTCGTAATATTAATATGACTGGACAAGCGAACTTCACGAACTTGTACAACAAAATACCATTCTTTAAGAAAGTTAATAGTGGAGGAAGAACAGGTGGTCGAAGAGGAAATGCTGTAGATCCCAAAAAGACAGAGGGAGATGGACCGTCAGCAGAACCACTAACATATGAAGTGAAGACGCTTGAGCCAGACATTCCGTTGGACAGTATGACGGTGAAAGAACGCAAGGAGTTTGATCGGAAGAAGAAAAAATTCGATCGTAAGGAACAACGCAAGAAGCGAAAATTCGACCGTAAACAAGCTCGTTTAGCGAAGAAGAAGGATCAGGTGAACCCTGTTTTAGGATTTGGTGCACGATTACTGATGACACTTCGAAGTGTGAATGGAACATATGCGCTTACTGATGGAACATTACTTCCAGGGTATAATCAAGAGACACGAATTTTAGGATTTAGCCCAACTTTTGGTTCAGAAATGGCAGGATTCATATTCGGTCAGCAGCGCTACGATATTTGGGGTAGAGAAACAGGATACAATATTGCTGAAGTGGCAGATAGCAAAGGCTGGCTGGTTGATGAAGAGAACTTAAATAAGCAGTACACTAACTCTCACACGAAGAACTTAAACGTACGAGCAAGCCTTGAGCCAATCAAAGATGTTTCAATTGAACTTTCAATCACACGAACATTCAGTAAAAACTCAAGTGAGTTCTACCGGTACAACCCAACGACAAGTGATTTTGAAAGTCAAAGTAGAGTAGAAACTTCAACATTGACGTACTCGAATATATCTATAGGTTCAGCCTTTATAAAGCTTGGAAACGAATACCAGTCTTCAACATTCCAGCAGTTGTTAGATAACCGTCAGAAAGTATCTGAAGCATTGGGTAAACAAAATGGTAACTCGGTACTTCAAACGTCAGGATATTATGATGGATATGGTGGAAGTCAGCAGGAAGTTGTTCTTGGAGCATTCCTTACTTCGTATACCAATAGATCAATTAATGACAAGAACATTAATCCGCTTAAGAATATTCCTTTACCGAACTGGTCTGTTAACTACAATGGATTGAAGAAGTTTAAGTTTATTAAGAAACACCTCAGAAACTTTGTATTGCGTCATGCTTACAATTCAACAGTTAGTATTCAGGGAATGCAGACGAATTTGAATGCCGAGTTTGATGCGAATGGTGATGCATTTGCACGTGATTTGAATAATCAGTTTATTGCTGGAACTCAAATTCAGAACGTAACCGTGATGGAGCGTTTTGGACCGTTGTTCGGATTCGATGCAACATGGCTAATTAAAGGTCAGGGATTGATCACCAAGTTTGAATACAAGAAGGACCGCAGCACAACATTGTCTTTGAACAACAATCAGGTGACTGAAGTTCTTGGAGAAGAGTGGGTGATCGGAGTTGGTTACAAATTCAAGAAAGTGAAACTTCCATTCAAGAAGTGGAACGTAGATGCAAGTCCAGTAAACGTAAGATTTGACATGTCGTTTAGAGATAATCTAACGGTGATCCGAAAGATTGTTGAGGAAACAGATCAAGCAACAGCAGGTCAGAAAGTAATTTCAATCAAGGCATCAGCAGATTACAACTTGTCGCGTTACTTAACAATCATGTTGTACTACGATCAGACTTTGAACACACCGAAGGTTGCGACATCCTATCCTACGGGGAACTTGAATGCTGGTCTTCGTCTCCGATTTAACTTGGCAGGTGTTCAGTAATGGTTGAAATTCGAGAAGCAGAACGGAAGGATGTTTCAGCGATTCTTGATTTGATCAAAGGATTGGCTGAATATGAGAAAGAACCTCATGAAGTAAAGAACACCGTAGAAGGGCTCACACGCCATATTTTTGAAGAGAACTACTGTGAGGCTATTGTTGCCGAAGAAGCAGGAGAGGTTATCGGATTTGCCATCTATTACACTTCCTATTCCACATGGAAAGGTCCATGTATCTATCTTGAAGATTTATATGTACTTCCAGAAAAGAGAAATCTTCACGCTGGATCAAAGTTGTTTGATGCTGTTGTAGCAATCGCAAAGGAACGGAAGGTAGCGCGAATGGATTGGCAAGTATTGGATTGGAACCAACTTGCAATCGACTTCTATGAACGGAAAGGTGCTACCATCGATAAGGATTGGTACAATGGACGTATGTTTTTCCGTGAGAATGAGGGTAAATTGACTCAGTAGTAAACACTGTCAATCACATTTCCTAAACTATCAAATGTCAGATGGCTACCTGATAAAACATCATTTTTGTAGTTCTTGCGTTCAAAGATCCATCCGTTTTGGGTGTAATTTACTTCTTCACCTTCCTTTTTGCCTTTTTCAAAATGACAGATTCTCGATGGCTTTCCATTGTCCCAATACGACTTGAAGACTCCATGCTTTAAGCCGTTTTGATAGTCGCAAACGTACCCCAGATTGCCGTTGCCATAATACCAAGATTCTTTTTTGCCCTTCAATTTTAGTTCCTTAAGATGTTCCAAGAGTGCATCTGCAACGACTTCATGACCTTTTTTGTTGAGATGTGGATCGAGTAAGTAGCGCTCGTTGGAAGTGATTTTCCCCGTTAGATCCACAAATGAAATTCTATCGAACAATGAAGAGCCATGTTCTTTCTCAAGCAGCTTTTTAACGCCTGTGATGAATCCATTGTGACATTGCTCAGCCTCCAAGGAAAACAAGATTATCTGTACATCTTTGGGAAGAATCTGTGTTTTTTTAAGAACATTTAAAAATGCCCGTTCCTCACTGACCTTGAATTGTTCCGTTGATGGAATTCCCGCACGAAAAATTTGGCCTGTTGACGGTGTACTGAAAGAAGGAATAATATGAAGAAGATGCTTGAATAAATAATAACCAGTGGTTTCCGCATGATCTACAACTGTTTTGTTCCAGTCTTCTTTTTTCGAAATAACCAATGAATCTTCTGCGATCATGAATTTTTTGTTTTCGTTGAAATCATTAGGACAATACTGAATGAAGACGTATTGTAAACTGTCCAAATTGACTTTCTTCAACGAAAGTACCTCGCGCGCTGTTCCATATGAGGACACGCCTGTATTTAGCACATTAACGCCAAGTTCAGTCTCAATCAAACTGACGAAGGTTTGGTTTTGATCGACTCCCCATCCCATCGTATATGAATCGCCTAAGGCAATAATTTTTGGAAAGTTGAGTGAGGCCTCATCATCTCGAAATCCTGCTGAGTTAATGGTATACTGATTGCCAAATTCGCGATTTGAAAAATGAAACTCACCTTGGTTCAATTCATAGAAAAGAGCATCGCTGTAATGCGCACATTCTGGTAGAAACTGAATAATTTGCCTGTCTTGATTTTCATAGTATGACCGAAGTGATTGCTTCAACCATGCCGGAGAATTGGAAGGATTATTCAAATAATAGTTAAAGCCGAATTCAATTAAACTCAAGAGCACAAAGATCGCAAGGAGGTTATACCCGATAATGCGTGCATACCGTTTTAATTTCGAAGGACTTTTACGCATTAAAAGAGGCGTTATGCTTAGAGTAGATCATTCGCTAGGTTGGCCAATTCGGAACGTTCTCCTTTTTCCAGCTTCACATGTGCGAACAAGTGTTGTCCTTTCAAACGATCTACCAAATAAGCGAGTCCGTTACTGTTTTCATCCAAGTATGGCGTGTCAATTTGGTTGATATCTCCTGTGAAGATGATTTTTGTGTTTTCACCTGCACGTGTGATAATTGTCTTGATTTCGTGCGGCGTCAGATTTTGAGCTTCATCGATGATGAAAATTATGTTCGATAAGCTTCTTCCACGAATAAATGCAAGTGGCGATATGATAATCTTCCCGTTCTCTTCCATTTCAAGAATGGCTTTGTGCTTACGCTCGTTTTCGCCAAATTGTGCCTTGATGAATTTCAAGTTGTCCCATAAAGGTTCCATGTATGGTCCAATTTTATCGCTTGCGTCTCCTGGTAAAAAACCGATTTCTTTATTTGAAAGTGGAACGATGGGTCGCGCCAGAATAATTTGATGAAATTTTTTGCTTTGTTCAAGAGCTGAGGCAAGTGCAAGAAGCGTTTTTCCCGTTCCTGCAACACCTTGCAGAGCCACTAGGCGAATCGCTGGATTTAAAAGCGCATTGAAAGCAAAGGCTTGCTCAGCATTTTTTGGTTTAATACCGTAAACAAATTCTTTCTCAATACGTTCAATTTGATCAAGCTGAGGATTATAGACAGCCAGAGAAGATGTTTTTCCATTTTTTAAAATGTAATAGCCGTTGGCAACTTTTCGCGTACCTAAAATGCCGTTTTCTTCGATTTTCCCTTTGGTGAAAATTTGACGAATTTGATCTGAATCAACATTATCTATGGTATAAACACTTGATCTTTGCGTCGTTTCCGAGGCTACCTTTCCTGTTTCGTAATCTTCAGCATTTAGTCCAAGCGCCTTGGCTTTAATGCGCAAGTTGATATCCTTGGTCACCATGACAACGTCTGTCTTCTTTTCCTTTTCTTTGAGAAAAAGAGCAGCGTTGATGATTTTGTGATCATTCTTCCCTTTGGCATAGATGTTCTCTGCATCAATTCCCTCAGGATTCATTGCGAAAACAACCTTAAATTTCCCAAGACCTTTTCCGAGTGAAATCCACTCTTGCAAACTACCATTTGCCGACAATTTATCGATGAAACGAATGACCTCTCTAGCAGAAAAGTTCTTTGTGTCATTTCCGATTTTGAATTTGTCAAGCTCTTCCAATACAGTAATCGGGACGGCTACATCGTTCTTTCCGAATGTCGTTATTGCCTGATGGTCATGCAACAATACCGAAGTATCTATTACATAGATTTTTTTCCCTTTGGCGGGTGAAGAATTTACTGAATCGGTGTCTTTTTTGGGCATAGGCTAATTTTACCATTAAGTTAACGGGATATTAGACATTTTATCAGAAAACTCGTGGGAGTTATTGACACCAAGATGTTCAATGAAAACCTATCGTTTTAAATCAAATTCAACTGCAGCTGCAATCACCGAGAATAAATCGGTATAGCGTTGTTCTGTCATATTTGTCAGCTGGAAGTGACCAACCTGTTTTCGGTTTGTAAAGTCGAGCAGATGATGTACCTCCTTTAGTAAATGGCCTTGAACAACCCCGAGAATTGGTACGTTTTTTTGTACACTGAAGTAAAAGAGCCCCTTTTTAAGAGTATAAAACGGAACGGTATATTTAATGGCTGCCAGAATCCCTGGATGCGTGTCAAGAATAAATCCATGTACTTGTTGCAAGATTGCTATATGGTCGTTTCCATGTTCTGAAAAGTAGCGTTCGATTCCCATAGCACTTATCTCATGAGCTCAGGAATATTGTCTGAGATGATTTTTTTGAGTGGGAGTTGTATTCTTCCATAAACTGTTTTTGTCGATGTAGAGTCCACATAAAATTGCACAGGGGTGTAATTGAACGACCACATAACATTATTGACACTGTCTTTGAGCAATTCGGGACGGTATCTGCTTGTGTGAAAAACCAATGCACTATCGCTGGTGTGCATCCGCAGAGGAGGAGAGAAAAGAAGACGGTGTTTCTGACCGTTTCCTGTCAAAATGCCCTTCGACTCCAATTGATTAACCAACGTAGGAAGCTGCTCATTCATTGATAAATAGAGTGAAAATCCAGAAACTTTGACCTTGCGATATTTAGTGACTTCGGTGATGTTAAAATTATCATCAAGTTCCGATTCTATGTACTTCTCTGTGATCGTTTCGATTCCGCCTTGCCGAAATGCAACATCTCCTTCCCACGCGTCCAGGAACTTTCCAACTGGAAAACCAACTTTTGAACCAACCTCCTTGAGACCTTTGTAAATTGGATCGTTTGGTCTTTTTCTAAGTTTGTCAATGTCAAAATGTAGGTTGACTAAGTACCTTGTAAATTCTTGCGGGTCGAATGAATAGCCAAATTCCTTTGTTTGAAATGAAAGAGAATCGAACTGGGTAATAGAAGTATTAAAAATAAGGCTACTTGAATCGTTGGAAAGCGCAATCTTGGCAGATTCAATACCGTAGTCATTAAATTTATCGGAGGTAATGCTAGCAACAAGGCCGACCGTGGCATCCGTATTTTCATTAACGAATGCGCGCCATCTTGGAGAAATTTCGTTGTGTTTTGCAAATACTACACTTTTTAGAATTGTCGCTAGGTGGTCTCCTTGATAAAGGAAAATCCAATCATCACCGTAGACGATATGTGCATTATATTCAGGAGAGCTGTACACCTTAGTTTTGTGGACTTCACGTGTTTTGATTTCTACAAATTTCTTCAAATGTTCAATGCCCTCGCGTACTTTACTGCTGTCCCGTACCGATAATATTACGCCCCAATCGTCAGGTAAGTTGTCTTCTTCATTCATAAAGAAAAAGACAGGAGATTGTACATCTAGTCCATAGTTTTTGCCCTGACTCAAAATGAAATCTGGTGAGATTAAATCTCTAAACGGAATTTTGTAGTAGAACATTGTTTCCGAAAGTGAAGAAGAGAGTTCTAAGACATTAGAAACACCAATAATTTCAGCTTCAGGGAGCCGGTCATAGATGCGCGGAGGCAGTTCTACTTCTCTACTCCAAGGCTGCCAAATAAGCAACGCAGCCAAACCAACGGCGAGCGCAAAAATTATAAGGAGATTCCGATACATTCCGATTGCTCGTTACTTTGAGATGACGTATAAGCTATTGATTAAATCCAAAATATATGTTGAGGCATCAGTATCGCCTTCAAAGTCATATGCTAGGTTAAACGAAGTTTTAGCGGAGGATGTTTCAGAAGAAGTAAATTCAATTTTACCAGATTTGCCACGTACGACATCAATCAATTCATTTTCTTCATCATTGAATAACTCGCGCGGGACATTTTCAATCGCCTTTCCAAGGTCTGTGTATGCATAAAGGAAACCGCTCTTTTTCGCCTTCTTAACATGCGCCTTGCTCAGTGCGTCTGATCCATATCCGTCAGAATGATTCATTACTAAATCTTCGTCATTGGTGAAAATAAGTAGGCCATTTTTAGAAAGCACAAATAAGGGTGCCGAGTTGAGTATGGCTTTATTGAATACCCAATAGTCGCCTTGTCGTCTGCAATAGCTATTCGTGCGTTCAATGTGTCTGAGTATTTTTTCTGGGATATCGGAACGCTCAGTTGAGAAACCAAGTGTAAAGAGTGGCATATCTTCTTCGGCTTCAACTTCCTGTTCCGTATATTCAAAAGTTTCCTCATCGTATTCAAAAACAAATTTCTTAGTTTTTACTTTTTGGATTCCGTTGTACGCACCAAACATATTGCCTTGATAAGTGCCAAAAATTGCGTCTTTGTTTACAAAATCATCCCAAAGTTCAAGAAACAAGAGGCTTGAAGAAAATGAACGACTCTTATCCGCTTCACTTTCCAACAATGGGTGCATAACTTCGTACATCTGTTCGTATGCTTCACGCATATTGAGTCGGAATGTGAAGAAGGAACTGTTGTCCTTAGGGACATATTTCAACGCATTCTTATCGAACTTAGCATTGGTCATTTCCTTGTAAATAGACCCCAACTTATCACCGTAGTGTGCATTAAGCTCAAGTTCGATTGAATTATCATTGATGATCAAATCACCTAACATCACATTGCCATAGTATAGCTCCTCTAACTTTTTGTAGAAACTAGGATAAAGGCGTCTGAGATAAATGAAATCACTATTTTTTCGGAGCGTCCGTGAATTATCAAAATAGAAAGTTCCCTCTGAAGGGCGTGCTACTTGATTTTTGAATTCGCTTGAGAATTTGATCAGATTATCTCCGTTAACAAAAAGATCTTCGCATACGGAATTCAAATGCTCGGCTTGTAAGGCGAACTCCACAGAATCGCGAAGTTCATAATAGGTTTTACTTGTTGGATCCTCATCCGCAACGGGAAGTTCAGAATTTTCTATTGGAGATGAAGTATTCTCTTCTGTTTCCATTTCTTCAAAAAACTCAACGTCTACGTCTCCATCTTCTGATTCTTCGTCCTCATCGAATTCACCATTTTCTTCCATATCAAGCAATAGCTCATCAAAGGATTCCTCCCATGTCCATGGATAGTCATTTCCTCTTGCATACCAAATGGAATCAGTAATCGTATTCACAAGATTCATGCTTGGTGTCACTCGAAATAATATTCCCGAATTGCCCTGAATTGCGATACGGTTGAAATAGGAAACGTAGAAATCAACTCCTTCATAATCGCTTTCCGTTGGCAGGAAATCATCGAATACTTCAAAAAGTTGCGATCGGTCTTTAACTCCAAAGGTGAAGCCAGATAATTCGAAATCTGCCGTTCTGCCGAAGAAAACATTTACTTTTTGATCAAAATCAATTCCTGAATCCTTCAAGGTTTTTCCTGAAGTAGATCCATCGAATAACTCTTGTTGAACCTCTTCCATGAATTCATACTTCACAAGATCGTCAAGTGATATTTTTTGCAGCAAATTAACGTTGTTAATGCTAAAAACCGAAACAGCTTGCTGTGGTACGAGATCCTCAGATTTTTGCGAAAAACAATGACTTGCAAGAAGCAAGATGAGGCCAGTAGTGAATATTCTCATGGTAGAATCTTTTTTCCGGATTTATCTGCGGAAATTTATGTATCAAAAATACTAAAAATTGAAACCTCACTCACCTGTTTTCACCAGATATATAGAGTTATCCAGCAAATTGGGATTTTGGGTGAGCGAATAGGGATCGGTACGAATCATTACAGCCTTTCTGTTTTTTGAAATGGCGCAACTTTCATTGTCAAATCGATCGACCTCTTTATAAAATCGGGTGATGGAAGTATAACTGCCTTTTTTCAAAAGCGCGCGGTCGTCTATATTAATTTCTTTGGTTTTTTTGACGGCAATTTGCGGTATAGATCGCACAAGTTTATTGCTCTCAAATGTCAGCCAGGTTTGTTCAAGTTCAGGAATGGTTTTGTTCCCGTTTTCCGACTTAACAACATCTCGAATTGCATCTTGAAGGGCTTTTAGCGAAGAGAACTCACATTTTAATTTAAAAATAAAATTATCGTAATCGGCATTGTAAGTCACCTCGGAAATTCCTTCTTTGGTTTTGAGTAGCTCAATAATTTTGTCCGATTTTCTGGTGATTTCGCCAATTGTTGGGACTTTTTTTCCGTCCAAACTGTCCAAGGCAAGAAGGGAGTTGATTTTAACTTTACTTGAACTAAGGTTAATCGTATATCGAAAAGTTCCACTTCCGTCTTCATTTAGAGACAGATCATCAATAATTTCGACGCATCCCACAAATGAGAAAAAAAGTGTTGCCAAAATGATGAAGCGTATTTTCATAGTACAAATTTATCCTTTTCCGCTGTATGCAAAAATGAAGCCGTGAATTTTCCAGATCTGAATATCCCGGATCTTGAGCTGTCACAAGATTTGATTCTCGAAAAGCGAAGCAAATCTAATCATCAGACGATCTAAATACCGTATATTTGCATTCAAATAGTTAACATGTCAAACGAGAACAGAATTTCTACGGCTAAAGCACCAAAACCAGTTGGAATGTATCCACATGCTAGAAAAGTAGGGGAGTTATTGTTTTTATCTGGGGTTGGTCCAAGAGTAGCTGGGTCAGATGAAATTGATTCGGCCGTACCAGGATTGAAATTGGACAAGAACGGAAACTTCATTGAATTTGATTTTGAAGCACAGTGTAGAAGTGTCTTTGACAATGTGAGGGTTATTTTGGAAGAATCGGGCTCTAGTTGGGACCAATTGGTTGATGTTACTGTATTCCTGGTAAATATGAAGCGCGACTTTCATGTTTACAATAAGATTTATGCAGAGTATTTCAAAGACAACCTTCCATGCAGGACAACGGTAGAGATTAACTCGCTTCCAACACCAATAGCTATTGAGTTAAAATGTATAGCAACCATTAAGGATTAGTTTTATGATTAAGTTTATTATTCGCTGCGCACTGGCTGCAGCATCTTTGTTTTTCACTGTTGCCTTGTTTTATAACGGTTACTGGGGATGGGGTATCATGATGATTTTGATTGATGTTATCATTGGGTTCTCGTTTTTTAGAAATGAGAATATGATTCTCGCACTGAATGCAATGCGTACTGGCGACACAGAGAAATCGAAAAAGTATATCAATAAAATATCTGCTCCTCAATTTTTACCAAAGAAGCAACACGCTTATGTATTGTTTTTGAAGGCAGTTTTGAATACACAAGAGTTAGGCTTTGCACAAAGTGAACAAATGCTCCGTAAAGCGATTAGTTTGGGTCTTAGAACAGGACAAGACAACGCCGTTGCACGAATGCACCTTGCTGGAATTTGTGCGCAAACAGGACGCAAGAAAGAAGCTGTTTCTCTTTTAGCAGAAGCAAAGAAGCTTGATTCTTCAGGAATGATGAAGGATCAAATTGTTCAAATGCAAAAGCAACTACAGGTGGCACCTTCTAAAAATCAAATGCGCATGGCGCAAATGATGGGAGGTAGAAAAAAGACACCGCGTAGATAGTTAGAACTCGCTGCTTTGATTCTTCGAATGTTCGAGAATCGAGAAATCAGAATTGATGACAAAACTATACACCACTGGATGGTCGGACTATGAGCTCATTGATGCTGGTGGAGGTAAGAAACTAGAGCGTTGGGGGGATGTGATTACCATTCGCCCCGAATTACAAGCCTATTTTAATTCTGGAAAGTCCTTTCAAGAGTGGTCGAAAATGGCGCATTGGGAATTCATTCCCAAAGGAAGTACTTCAGGTATCTGGAAAAAATTAAAAGAAGGCGCACCAGACAAGTGGACGATTGAATACAAGAAATTACGATTTCAATTGCAGCTAACAAAATTCAAACACATCGGACTCTTTCCCGAACAACGTGAAAATTGGGATTTTATTAATAAGCGTTTGGAAACGAATGAGCGATTTCTTAATCTATTTGCCTATACGGGAGCAGCTTCTTGCGCAGCCCGTGAGAAAGGTGCTGAAACCCTGCATGTAGACTCTGTAAAACAATTGATTGCTTGGGCACGAGAAAACATGGAGCTTAGCGAATTGGAGAATATTAAATGGGTGCATGAAGATGCGCTGAAATTTGCTCAACGCGAAGTAAAGCGAAACAATAGCTATAAAGGCATAGTGATGGATCCTCCAGCTTGGGGAATCGGGACGAAAAAGGAGAAATGGAAATTAGAAGATCGGTTGGATGAGTTAATTGGCAATGCTGCAAAATTGATCGTCTCGGATGGATTTTTAGTGCTTAACACCTATTCACCTAAAGTGGATAGTAAGACAATCGAACAATTGGCAAAAAGACATCTGAATCGGCGTAAATATGAAGTCAGAGAGCTTTGGATGAAAACAACAACAGGAAAAGATTTGTACTATGGCAATGTACTGAGAGTGCTCTAGCGCTTTACTCCAGTTCTTTCTCAATAGCCTTAATGAGCTTATCTGCTTGATCTCGCATGTATAAAAACTTCGTATGGTTGTTACTCTGTGCTTTTTTCATCTCCAGAAGGGCATCTTGAAAGAGGATGTATTTCTCTGAATACGGATCAAAAAGCCAAGGGTAATTCTTGAGGCTGAATTTTTTTGAGAAGGTATGGTCTCTTTTGATCCTTGCCCAAAAGTACATCTGTTCTCGCTTTCTCTGTTCGTATTGAGAATTTGCTTTGTTGAAATAATCTTCGGTTTTGGCCGCCGTGTAATAGTCTTTTATCTTCATCACAAGTGAGTCCGAACCGACGGTATAGAGTTTAGCTGTGTTTAATAATTCTGAATAGGCACCATTTTTAACTAAGAGAATCGCTTGACCAGCACTGAGTTCAAATCCCAAAATTGTGTGAATAGCACTTGAATCCAATCCTTGATAAGTTAATGCGAGAGCACTGTCGCAATTGGCAACCGCCTCCTCTAGGCTTATGTAATTGCTCATGCCAGCTAGTGAAAGTGATTCGAACCTAGATTTATCGTCTTTTAAATCGTCCGTCATTTGATGCAATAAGCCTTGGTTCTCTTCATTCAAAGCCGCTTCACCTTGCCATTCGTCAATTTGTATAGCGATAAGAATACCTATGACCACCAAACCAATTTCTCCAAGCCCATAACGAAAGCTTGTCATGAATTTCCCCTCACTGGTTGCCGTCTGTCTTAGTTTTCTGAAAATTTTCATTTGTTTCTGTTCATTTCCAATCGTCGCAATAAGTCACAGCGATTTTTGAAAGTCTGTCTTCGAAGTTAATAATAGTTGACTTCTAAGATAATAACTCACAGCATAAATGGATGTTCACATTTGGTAAGTTGTTTATCTATTCGAAAAAGACGCGAATTGAAACGTTGGTTATATCTATTGAAAGGAATGTTCGAGAATTTTGTCAGCAAGCACGTCGCTCAGTTTGTAATAGCTTTCTACCGTCCAGCCACCGACGTGCGGAGATAAAATGACGCTGTCTGAGTTTAATAGATAAGCAAAATCTGCTGGAATTTCCCCGTCGAAAAAAGATTCGAAACTTGCTTTTTCATATTCAAGGACATCAAGACAGGCTCCCAAAACCTTTCCTGTTTTCATCGCATTGACCAATGCTGTCGTCTCAACTACCTTTCCTCTGGCGAGATTTAGTAGATAGATGGGTTTTTTAAATGAATTGAAGAATTCAGTATTTCCGAGAAAAATCGTTTCTTGTGTTTGTGGAATATGAAAACTAATAACGTCGCATTGAGTGAAGAGCTCTTCCATCGAAGCTTCTTGAACGGACTCGGTGCCAAAATCATTTTTGTATTTATCGTACGCAAGAACTTGAACATCGAACCCGCGCAACTTTTTCGCGAATGCTGAGCCGTTGTTTCCAAATCCGATGATACCTACTGTTTTTCCATCCAATTCCACTCCTCTGTTCCCCTCTCTGTCCCACTTACCATCTCTAACTTCGCGATCTGCTGTATGCAGTTTGTTAAAAAGAGAGAGCAACATACCCAAGGCATGTTCCCCAACCGCATTGCGATTTCCTTCGGGTGCGTTGAAGACTTCTATTCCATGTTGAGCGCAATAGTCGAGTTCAATGTTTTCCATTCCAGCTCCTGAGCGTGCTATAAACTTTAGTTGTGGCGCGTGTTTAAGAAAGCTGGCGTCCATTCGGAAACGAGAGCGAATTACTATTCCTGTCGCATCAGATACAATTTTTTCGCATTCAAATTTAGAAAGCTTTGTAGCATCAATACATTCGAAGCCGTTTGCCGTTAAACGTTCTTCCAATATACCGTGAACACTATCAAGGAAAACGACTTTCATAATTTTAAATGCCGTACATGATCATCCCAATGGTCAAATAAATGAAGAGACCAAGAACATCATTCAGTGTTGTGATAAAAGGTCCAGTAGCCAAAGCGGGATCAATTTTATATTTGTCCAGAATAAGTGGAATTAAAGTGCCAAATACAGCTGCGAACATTATCACTGTGAAAAGAGAGAGACTTACCACCAGTCCAAGTGTCGAACTATCAAAAATTAGGGCGATACCGTAAATTACTGCTGATAAAGCCAGTCCATTGATAACAGCCACAACAGCCTCTTTACCAATTTTTTTGAAGATGGATCCAAATTGATCAGTTCCTCTCGCCAATGATTGCACAACGATCGCAGAAGATTGTACACCAACATTACCTCCCATAGCTGTAATCAGCGGGATGAAAAATGCAAGTGCTGGAACTTCACTAATACCTCCTTCGAAACCAGAAATTACCTGGGCGCCGAACACTCCACCTAGTAATCCAATGAGTAACCATGGCATTCGTGCACGTGAAATTCGCCAAACAGTATCACTCGATTCAATGTTTTCGGAAATACCAGAAGCCATCTGGAAATCTTTATCAGCCTCATCCATGATGACATCAACGACATCATCAATTGTAATTCTACCTACAAGCTTGTTTTGAAGGTTGACCACTGGAACCGAAACCAAATCGTACTTCTCCATAGTTTTTGCCACAGACTCACTATCATCGCTGGTTTTGACAGAGATCATGTTTTTACTGCGATAAAGCGTCGAAATTTTCGTTGTTGGGTTAGCAAATAGAAGGCTTTTCAGCGAAAGAAAGCCCACCAATTTGTTTTCATCATCCACCACATAAATTGTGAAAATTTTCTCAACGTCTTCTGCCTGTTTTCTCAATTCAACTACGCAACGATTTACTGGCCAATCAATCTGCGCTTGAATATATTCTTTCTGCATTAAACCACCCGCTGTGTCGGGGTCGTAATTCAACAGGTCAACGATATCTTCGGCTGCGTCGTTGTCTGTCATATACGAAATGATCTCTTCGACTTTTTCCTCAGGTAGTTCGCTGATTAAATCTGCAGCATCGTCAGAATCCATCTGTTCGATCTGCTCTGCAATTTCTTTGGTTGAAAATGTACTGATGAGGTATTCTCGGAGATCCTCATCAAGTTCCATCAAAAGATCTCCTTGAGTTTCTTCATCCAGAAGTCCATACACGTATCCAGCTTCTTCTTTTTCAAGCTCATCAACAATGCCTCCAATGTCTGCATGATGAAGTTCGAAAACGTGCTCTTTCATCCAAGCAACATCTTGTTGCGCGATCGCCGACCGCAGAGCGTCCAGATATTCCTTTGTCAATTCGAACCGCATGGATGAAAATTTTGTGCAAAGTTAATACTTTTAGATGGCTCGATCTAATCTACACTATTATTGGATTACGAAGTTTGTGATTTTCCATTTTCAAGCAAATGGGATCTCCCTTAAACTAGGGTGTCCGAGGCTTTGTCGTCTAGCGGAATAATCGAGCTAAAAATACCGTAGAAAAAGGCACAAAAAGTGATCCCTGTTTGAGTCTCCCAGGTATCTTCCATCAAGAACGAAATGAGCGCGATAGTGACAAAAAGTACTGCAAGAATTTCCTTATTGCCAATGTTAAATGTGATCATTTTGATATGGAAGAGTAAGAAAATAAAGATTCCTGGAATTCCAAAAGTCAAGGCAATGGACAAAAACATATTGTGCGCGCGATGTCTATTCTCCTCGTCCAAAGGAGAATTGCTTTCAATGTAATAGGTATCAAATTCATCCTGTACGTCTCCTGTACCAACTCCAATAAGCATATTTTTCGAAAAAATACTGAATCCTGCCTTCCAATATTCGATACGCTCCATCAAAGAGTTGCCGTTCGGATCTTGCTCATTGATCAATTGATATTTTAGACCGTACAACCGCCCCATCAGACCGTAATTCTTGGAACTCCCAATACCATTTTCTATGTCGGCAATTTCCTTATCACTCAGCTTGGACAAACCTTCTGCATCTTTTGTTAATTCTTTTGATGCCAAATAACGCAATAAGGTGAACCGAACACATTGCCCTTTTTTGTCTAGACCATCATAAGGTATTTCTGATCGTTCAGGCCAATCGCGTTCCAATTCTTCTTCACAGACATATAAATAGATCGGCTTGCCCGTTTCGGGAGAAACTAATCGGTTATAATGGACGTATGGATTGCCTTCTGCTGTTTGCGTTGGTAGATTCTCAAATATTTTGGGATCAACCTTGATAGGAGTTATCAGCCAGATAAGTAATGAAAGTCCTGCAATCGTGAATAGCGAAAGAAATGTCAGCGCCAACCCCTTTCGTTTCCCCCATAAAAGATAAAGAGCAAACACTAGAAACACACCTGCAAGTGTGGATGCTCCTGAGAGAACTTGACTATAAAAAGTGTAGTATGACAACCAGAGGGTAAGCAAAAAGATCAGCAATCTCATCCATTTGAAGTATTTCAAAAAGTAGAGAAGAATGGCAACACCCATAGAAACGATAATCCCAAAGCGCACGTGCGAACTAAACAATGACATTCCTCGGATGTCGTCATACTGATGGTTTCCAAACCAATGTTGGTACATTCCGAAATTTATGAAAGAGACGATTAGCACGGAAGTCAAGAATGCGCCCAAAACTAGATGAAGATCGCTCCTTTTCTTAATTGGACGCGCAACAAGCATTGTCGGAATAACAAAAAGAGGTACCGTTACGCGTAAATCATGAAGGCCATAAGCCATGTTTTCGGACCAAAGTAAACCAACAACGTGCAGCAAAAAGAGCGCAGCTACTAGCCAATAAAGTTTATTTGATTTGAGGTTCTTTAATCCCTCTTTGAACTTTGCTTCAGTAAGGAGGTTGAGCGCAATAAACACCATTGAAGACGACATTACAACCTTGTTTAAAGGAATGCCGAAAGCCACTCCGCTAAGTCCAAGGACGTGCAAATAACGATGAATATTGTCTCCGAAAAATCGGCTCAACATAGTAAAGTAGAAGTTCTGGTTTGAGTTACAAACGACTAATTCCCAAGAATAGTATTATACTTTGGAATATTTTGTAAAATGGACTGTGACTCTTCAATAAAAGGATCCTCGCGAAATGAATTTTGTGCTCTTCCATTTTGGTAATAGTAGCGCGATACGATTTCATTTTCGAGTATTGATTTTATCTGTGATTTGAATTTTTCTAAATCACGCTCTTTTGATGGAACAACCGCTGCCATTAAAGCATCGTATTCAGATTTAGCGTCTTCGTAAAAGCCTTCATCTTCAGCTGTTTTTTTCATCTTCTGTAACATTTCTTCAGATGCGGTTGAATAGGTGAACTCCTGCTCGAGGACATACGCCTTGAAAGCATCGTAATCTTCATCGGAAAGGGCAAAACTAGCTGCGGAATCAATACTGGAATGCGAATAATAGTAATCAGTCGCAAAGTCGAAAATCATATTGTTACTTAAAATAGTTGCCGCCAATCGACTTAAATCTCTTTGATCGACTTCAATGTCAGGCTCAATACCTCTTCCGTCAATAACATCCCTTCCATTTACGGTTCTAAAAATTTTGATTAATGAATCTGGAATCTCCGCAGGAGTTACGCCATTCTCTTTATCATAGTATTCCAAACGTTGAACACATCTTCCAGAAGGCGTGTAATACTTAGCAATCGTCAACTTAACTTTAGCTCCATAAGCCAAGTCGTATGTTCGTTGTACAAGTCCTTTTCCATAAGAAGTCGCACCAACAATTACGGCGCGGTCCAAATCTTGCAAACTGCCCGAAACAATTTCACTGGCTGATGCTGAACCTTCGTTAACGAGGACAACAAGTGGAATAGTTAGGTCCATTGGGTCCTCTTGTGTTTTATACGTTCTATTTTCTTCAACAACACGACCTTGTGTGGTAACGACTACCTGATTCTTTGGTACGAACATATTTACGATACGTACAGCTTCAATCAACAATCCACCGCCATTGCCGCGTAAATCAAGAACAAGTTTTTCCATTCCCTTATCCTTGAGTTCAACAAAGGCCGATTTTACATCAGCAGATGCAGTTCGGGTAAAACTGTTGAGTTTAATGTATCCTACTTTATCATTCAACATACCTGAATATGGAACATCAGGAAGTTTAATTTCATCACGTTTAATAATAATTGTCTTTTTCTCTCCCTTATTTCTTTCGATGAGTATTTCGACATCAGTTCCTTTAGGTCCTTTGAGCGATGCGGATACATCAGAGGAATTTTTGTTCTCCATAGATTTTCCATCTATTTCCAAAATTTTGTCGCCAGCCTTTAGTCCTGACTTCTCAGCTGGATTTCCCTCGTACGGTTCCGATACGTACACATAGTCACCTTTTTTTCGAATTAATGCTCCAATACCACCATATTGACCAGTAGTCATTAGTTGATAATCCTCGATGTTTGATTCGTGATAATACACGGTGTAAGGATCGAGTTCTTTAAGCATTGCATCAATCGCTGTTTTTGACAGATTCCCCGTTTGGATGTCGTCTACGTAGTATTTTTCCAGGTGCTCATAAATTTGATCCAGTTGCTCCAAACTTCGTATAACTTCAAATCCACTTGATTGCGAGAATCCTACTGATGAGATAAAAAGAACAAAGAATAGGATGCTATGTTGGAGATATTTAATGCTTTTGTTCATCGAGTGTTTTTATTAAAGTTTTTATAAGTTTCACTGCCTTCTTTTGAAGGATGGAGTGGTGAATCTCGTCAGGAGCCGAGTATACCAAAAATACAGCTAATTGTTTGTTTTCGTTCAATAAATAATTTTCAAGTTCGCCTTTGTTCAGGCGGATCGCCTCTTTACAGATTCGTTTGATTCTGTTGCGAGTATGTGCATGACGAAATTTTTTCTTTGGTGCCGAAAAGACCATTTTGAAGGGGATCTCATCTTCAAAGTCCACAAACTTCATGATGGCAACAAAAGGGTAAGACTTTACGTGAATGCCGGATTTAAAAATGCCGTCAATAGTCTTTTTACTTTTGAGCATGTATCGCTTACCGAACGAGTAATCCATAGAGTTACGGTAAACAGTTTGCATTAGTCTGAAAGTTCGTCCTTCTCAAGTCGAGGGAGATTGATTTTCTCCTTTACAACAAAACTTGTAGGGAATTCTGCCTCTATTTCTGCCTTTATACGCTCAGCTTCCAATCGTGTGCGAAAATCTCCGGCTTTTAAAATGTAATTTGGATTGGCACGCGTTATATAAGTATCAATTTTCGAGAAGCGCGAGATGAAACGGCCTTTCGCATCGTTAATTTTACTTCTGTCCGAATCAAAAAACAACTGGATTCTGTATCCACTAATCTGTGGACGAACAGCTGGCGCAACAACTGCACTTTGTTTATCGATTAACGCATTAATGCGATTATCCTTGATAATTTGAACATCTCCTGATTGAGCATAAACTAGATTTATGCTCATTATACAAATGAGACATCCTATCGATTTCAAATAATTTCGTGTATTCATCGCTGCTAATTTACAAAATTGTTCTATCAATCTCTATGCCGAAGTGAAGAGCCTGCGGAGCTTCGCAAGTTGTAATTTGTTTGAAAGTAATGTGTAAAGTTAGAATGCTGTCTTTTCTTCTCTTGAGCGTCGCATTCCCTTCGTTCTCAAACCTATGGATTGAATCACACAAAATGTGCTTATTTAGAATCATTTTAAATTAAATAGCAGGACCTTGAAATTGTCATAAAACTGTCATGAAATGTCACAATTCTACTAAATTTGCTTGCGTCAAAAAGGGTTTTTTTGATGTTGGACGAACAGTTTTTTACATGAAAATATCTAGTAGTCAGATGTTTAGAAATTTTAACAAATGGTGTCTCGGTACATTAACATTCTTGTTTTTGGCCGGCACTTTCAACGCGCAAGCACAAGGAGAGGATCTATTTAAGGCTAAATGCGCTACTTGTCATCAAGTATTCAAGGACGGTACCGGACCGAAACTTTTCGAAGTTCGCCAGAAATGGGAAAGCGGTGGTGCAATAGAAGGATCAATTATCCAATGGGTAAATGATTTTGACGTTGCTGTCGCGAAAGATCCGTATGCAGCTTCAGTAGCCGCATGGTCTACAACGAGCATGAGCAAGTTCCCTGATCTTACTGAGGAGCAAATTGTTTCAATCTTTGATTGGGTTGACACACAGGAAGAGAAATCGGCAGTTGCCGCTGGACCTGGTGGAGATGCAAATGCTCAAGAGGAAGAGTCATCAATGGGATGGGTTTGGATGATCCTTGGGATCGTATTCGTTGTAATTATCCTTGCTGTTGGTGGAGTAAGAAGACAACTTAAGTCTGCTACTGCTGAAGCTTCAGGAGAAGATTTTGATGAGCACATGAGTTATAGCGAAGAGCTTAAACAATGGGCTTGGTTGAATAAAAGATACGTTGGTGTCGGTGCATTGGTTGTTGTAATGGGTGGGGTTGTTATCCTGTTTTTAGGATTGTATTCAATCAACGTCATGGAGAACTATCAGCCATCTCAACCAATTGAGTTTCCACACGCAACGCATGCTGGAATAAATGGAATTGATTGTAAATACTGTCACAACTCAGTAGATAAATCGAGAACTGCTGGTTTGCCAACTGTGAATGTTTGTATGAACTGTCACAAGCAAATCACTGGTGCTGGAGATCAGGTTGCGAAGATTCAGAAAATCTATGACGCTGCTGGATGGGATCCAACGGGTGCTGGAAAATACACAAATGAAACAAAAGAAATTGTTTGGAATAAGGTACACGTCTTACCTGACCACGTTTACTTCAATCACTCACAACACGTAGTAGTTGGTGGAGTTGACTGTAAGCAATGTCACGGTGACATGGCCACAATGACTGAAACGGCGAAAGTAATGTCTGTTGAAGAGTTGAATAAAGTTGAAGGGAACATTCCTTTGACGAAACCAACTTTAACAATGGGATGGTGTATTGAATGTCACCAAGAGAAAGAAGTTTCTTTGGGAACTCTTGATACTAAAGGTGATGGATACTACAACGAGATTCATAAGAGATTGTTGAATAATGATAAATCTTTATACGGTCAGTACCTTGAAGATGGTAAGGTGACTGTTAAAGAACTTGGCGGATGGGAATGCGCTAAATGTCACTACTAATAATTAAGAACACGAACTATTCGAAATAAGGATATGGGAATGACAAGAAAATATTGGAAAGGGATTGAAGAGTTAAATGAGACTCCACAATTCTTAGAGTCCAGAGATCAAGAGTTTCCAACGCAAACATCTGTTGAGGAATTTTTGGGAGATGAAAGCCTACAGGAAACATCGACTGCTCGTCGTGACTTCTTGAAGTTTTTAGGTTTTAGCGTTGCGGCTGCTACTGTTGCTGCATGTGAGGCGCCTGTTACAAAGGTGATTCCATACGTGAACAAGCCAGAGGATGTAACGCCAGGGTTGGCTACATGGTATGCATCAACGTATTATGATGGTAACTCGTATGCGAGCATTCTAGTGAAAACGCGAGAAGGTCGTCCAATTTTCATTAAAGGAAATAAAGATTACGGAATATCAAAGGGTGGTACTAATCCACAAATTATCGCGTCAGTTCTCGGGTTGTATGACAGTGCTAGGTTGCAGGGTCCAACAATCAACGGAGATGTTCAGGACGGATATAAAGGTGTTGACGGAAAAATCACGTCTGGACTTAAGTCTGCCAAAAAAGTTGTTCTTGTATCGAATACAGTAATTAGCCCGTCAGTAGGAATGGCTATTGGTGAATTGGGTGCTGCAATCGGAACTGAGAAGTTTGAACACATTCAATATGATGCTGTTTCCTATGCAGGAATGAGAGCGGCAAACAAAAAATCATTTGGACTCACGGTTCCAACGATGGGAGCTGCTGAAGGTGAAGAAGGAGAAGTTGTCGAAGATGCAGACGGAGTTGGAATTATTCCTGATTATGATTTTTCAAAAGCAAAGACAATTGTAAGTGTTGGAGCTGACTTTTTGAATTCATGGTTAATGCCAACGCAATTTGCTCCTCAATATGGGTCAAGAAGAAATCCTGATGGAGAATGGATGTCAAAGCACTTCCAGTTTGAATCAATGATGTCTATCACTGGTTCCAATGCTGATAAGCGTGCGATGATTAAGCCTTCTGAGCAAGCGAATGTTTTGGCTTACTTGTTAAGTAAGTTCAAGGAGTCTGTAGGAGGAGCTTCAACGAAGTTATCACCTGAGACGAAGCTTGTTGCTGACGCTGCATTTAAAGCATTGAAATCTTCAAAGTCAGAATCAATTGTTGTTTGTGGATCAAACGATACTTCGGTTCAGATTTTAGCAAATAAATTAAACAGTGTTATCGGCGCTTACAACAAGACTATTAACTTAAATAATCCAGTTAGGATGTTTATGTCGAATGATGAAGCGATGGCAAAATTCGCGAAGTCAGTTGTTGATGGAAAGGAAACAAGTACAGCGGTTATTTTCTACGGAGCAAATCCAGCGTATACATTACCTAACGGTGATAAGTTCGCAGAGAAGCTAAAAGGAATTAAAATGTCAGTGTCGTTAGCGCAATTCGCAGATGAGACAGCAAGCAACTGTACGTATGTTTGTCCAGATCACCACTCCTTGGAACAGTGGTCTGATATGTGGCCTACACAATCGCACTATGCACTTGCACAACCTACTATTCGCCCATTGTGGAACACAGCAGCAGCACTTGAATCATTTTTGGTTTGGGCTGGAAATGGGAAACGTGGTGGAAAGGACTCGAAAGTAGCTTACGATTACATCAAAAATAATTGGGAAGTATACGGTTTCTCTACACAGACGAAATATTTGGATTTCCATACTTATTGGAACATGGCTGTACACAATAGCTGTAACAATGAGGAAATCCCAGCTCCTGAGAATAAGAGTTTTGACGATGCCGCAATGGCTGGCTTGAAATTTCCTAAGACAGGAGATAAAGAAGTTGTATTGTATCAAAAAGCAGGAATTGGTATTGGTGCTCAGGCAAACAACCCTTGGTTACAAGAGTTGCCCGATCCAATGACGAAGGCTACTTGGGACAATTACATTACCATGAATCCAATGGATATGGTTGATGCTTCTGGAGTAGAAATCTACGCTAGAACATTCGATCAGGAGAATGGATTGAATCTTGCGAAAGTTAAGGTTGGTTCTAAGGAATTGACATTGCCAGTATTCCCATTACCTGGGCAGGCTAGAAATACTGTTGGTGTCGCGTTAGGATACGGTCGAGGAGCAAATGGAGAAAACATTGGTAAGGCGGCTTTCCAAACAAAGGAGTACGGAGGTCATGTTACTAAAGAAGATGGTAATCCACTGCCAATTGGTGCGAATGCCTTTGCTTTTGTTGGTGACTCAAACGGAACTATGTCATACAGTGCTACGGCAACTGTTGAAAAAGTAGAAGGAACTTATCCAATTGCAGCGACGCAAATTCACCAAACGGTAATGGGACGTCACTCAATTGTTCGAGAGACAACCTTAGGAATTTATAATTCAAGAGATAAGGAAGCATACAATCCGGCGCATACATTGCAAAAATTGGATGAGCACGGAAATCATGTCGAAGCGCCAATGAGCGAGTTTGACTTGTGGGATGCACATCCAGTAGAAAAGATTGGACACAGATGGGGAATGACAATTGATCTTTCTTCATGTATAGGTTGTGGTTCTTGTCTAGTTGCGTGTCAAGCTGAGAATAATGTACCAGTTGTTGGTAAAACAGAGGTGAGAAAGGGTCGTGAAATGCACTGGTTGCGTTTGGACCGTTATTTTGCTTCTGATGAAGAGGCAACAGTTGGGCAACGAAAAGATGCGGAGACATTTAGTTTTTCAGCGGCAGAAAGAGCTGCAGAAAATCCACAGGTTGTTCACATGCCTATGATGTGTCACCACTGTAACCACGCTCCATGTGAGACTGTTTGTCCTGTTGCGGCTACAACGCACAGTAACGAAGGTCTAAACATGATGGCGTATAATAGATGTATTGGTACAAGATATTGTGCAAACAACTGTCCTTACAAAGTACGTCGTTTCAACTGGTTCAACTACCCATCTTATAAAGCACAAGCAGAGATCAATCCTGCACAAGACGATATAGGACGTATGGTATTGAACCCTGATGTTACGGTTAGAACGCGTGGTGTCATGGAAAAATGCTCACTTTGTGTTCAACGTATTCAAGAAGGAAAGCTTACTGCGAAGAAAGAAGAAAGACCAGTTATGGACGGAGACTTTACTTCAGCATGTTCAGATTCTTGTCCGACAAACGCAATTACAGTTGGTGATTGGAATGATTTAAAATCAATGGTACGTACAAGTGCTGATGATAAGCGTTCTTACCAAGCACTTGAAGAAGTAGGAGTTAAACCAAATGTATGGTTTAAAGTGAAAGTGAGAAATGAAGAGAATAGCCTTTTGGATGAACTGCAACATGTAGAAGAAGCGCACCACGCAGAGCATCATGAGGCTGGAGGACATGAAGAAAACAATCATTAATTGAAATAAAACCCTATTGTAATGCATAAGGAAGCAGCAATTAGAGAACCCCTCATATTAGGTCACAAGACCTATCATGACGTTACAGAAGACGTATGTAAACCAATTGAGGACAAGGCACCAAGAACATGGTACATCCTGTTTGGTATTGCGTTGATCATTGGACTTTATGGGGTTGGATGTATTCTATACCTTCTAGGAACAGGAGTCGGTGTTTGGGGATTGAACAAGACCATCGGTTGGGCTTGGGATATTACAAACTTCGTTTGGTGGGTTGGTATCGGTCACGCCGGAACCCTTATCTCAGCAGTACTTCTACTTTTCCGTCAGAAATGGAGAATGGCTATTAACCGTTCCGCAGAAGCGATGACAATCTTCGCCGTATTTATGGCAGGTTTGTTCCCTTTGATCCACATGGGACGTCTTTGGTTAGGCTACTGGGTACTTCCATTGCCAAATCAATTTGGTTCTTTATGGGTAAACTTTAACTCTCCTCTTTTATGGGATGTATTTGCGATCTCGACGTACCTTTCTGTATCACTTGTCTTTTGGTACATTGGTCTGATTCCTGATTTCGCAACAATTCGTGACAGAGCGAAGAAGCCAGTTTCAAAGAAAATGTATTCTATCCTTTCGTTTGGTTGGTCAGGTAGAGCAAAACATTGGAATAGATTCGAATTGGTATCATTGGTGTTGGCAGGTTTGGCTACACCACTTGTATTCTCAGTTCACTCAATTGTATCCTTTGATTTCGCCACTTCGGTTATACCTGGATGGCATACGACAATCTTCCCTCCGTATTTCGTGGCGGGAGCCGTATTCTCTGGATTCGCAATGGTACAAACACTAATGTTGGTAATGCGTAAAGCAATGAAGCTAGAGGCATACATCCATACGAAGCACGTGGAGTACATGAACATTGTAATTATGGTAACGGGGTCGATTGTAGGTACAGCTTACATCACCGAGCTCTTTATCTCATGGTATTCAGGAGTTGAGTACGAAGCATATGCATTCTTAAATCGTGCAACAGGCCCTTATTGGTGGGCTTATGCAGCAATGATGACATGTAACGTGGTTTCTCCACAATTGATGTGGTTCAGAAAGCTAAGAAGAAGCTTACTATTTACATTCATTATCTCTATCGTTGTAAACATCGGTATGTGGTTTGAGCGTTACGTAATTATTGTTACCTCTATACACAGAGATTACCTTCCATCTTCATGGAGCATGCATTACCCAAGTCATATTGATATTGGAGTATATGTAGGTACAATTGGATTGTTCTTCGTGTTCTTCTTGTTGTTTGCTCGGTACTTCCCTGTATTAGCATTGAATGAGGTGAAATCAATTTTGAAATCATCAGGTGAATCTTACAAGAATGCGCCAGATGATCATCACCCAACTCCAGATCCTGAGCCAACGCCAGTTGCTGCAGCTCCGGTGGTTGAAGCGCCTGTTGAAGAAACAAAAGAAGATGTTTCTCCAGCTCCAGAAGCAAGTACCGATAATGGAGATGTGAATGGATCCAGTGCATTAATTGATGCAATTGGTGCAAGTTCGGCAGAGCACAAAAGTGATTTGAAGAAGTTGTCAGGTGTTGGACCTGCGTTTGAAACGGCATTGAACAATATTGGGATATGGTCGTTCGAGCAAGTGAGCAAGATGACAAAGAAAGAGTACGATCTTATGGATGAGATGACAGGAAAGTTTCCTGGAAAAGCGGAGAAGGAAGATTGGGCTGCTCAGGCAAAAGAATTAATGAATAATTAAACGATAACAATCAATAGGACATGGCAGATCAGGTAATATATGCAATGTATGACGATGACGATGTACTCAAAGACGGTGCAAAGAAGTTAGTCGCTAAGGGTGTTAAAGTAGAGGAAGTATTTTCTCCATTCCCAATACACGGAATTGATCCAATTATTGGTGTTGAACAAACACGATTAGGAATCTTCGCCTTCATCTACGGGTTGATAGGTCTTACAGTAGCAACACTTGGAATGCGCTACTTTATGGTTGTTGACTGGCCGATGAATATTGGTGGTAAGCCAAACTTCACATACTTGGAGAATATCTTAGCATTTATTCCAATAACATTCGAGTTCACGGTATTGTGTGCAGCACACGGTATGGCGATAACTTACTTGTTGGCGAATAGAACAATCCCAGGAATGAAAGCGCAAAATCCGGATCCAAGAACAACGGATGACAGATTTGTAATTGAGTTGAGAACTTCACAGAATACACAATTCACAGCAGATGAGTTAGAGTCAATGGTGAAGGGGACAGGTATTGTAGAGTTTGAGCAAAAAACGATTTAGTAATTTTTCATAGAATCCAGATGAAAATGAGATTTAGAATAATATCAAGTATAGCAATAGCAGCGGTTTCAACGTTGTTACTGGCGTCATGTGGAGCTGATCCAGATAGCCCAGGCTTAGAGTACATGCCTGACATGTATCGTTCCGCGGCAATTGAACCATATGTTGATTATGGTGAGATTCAAGGAAAGCAAAACGAAGATTTAAAAATGCTACTTTCGGCGAAAGTTCCACCTTTCGGAACAGTTCCCTATTATGGTACTGATTCAGCGGCTGTTTCATTGATGTTGCCTTATGCTAGATTGGCAAACAATTCATTCAGGTCAACACACGGTATGTTTGATGCAGAATTGTCTTCACAAGGCGTTGATACATATGTATTGGCAGCAGCTGATGTGAATCCTATGGAATTGACAGAAGAGAACATGAAAGATGTCTTTGATGCTGGGAAAAGCATTTTTAACTCCAAGTGTGCACATTGCCACGGAGAAAAGGGAGACGGAAACGGACCAATGGTAGAAAGCGGTGCGTATGTTGGTGTTCCTGATTATGCCAACTTGACGAACTTGAGTGATGGACAGATGTTCTATTCAATCTATTACGGAAAAGGAATGATGGGTGCGCACGGTTCAATCATAAATAAGAAAGAAATCTGGACTGTAGTTCATTATATCAGAAAGTTCCAGGATCCAAATTATGGACCAGGTTCAGTTCAGATGGCTGCTCCAGTTGAAGGTGATGATGCGCCAGCAGATGATGAAGCAAATAACCCTGAGTAACGATTATAAATTTGATTAAGAAGAAAGATGGAATTCAAAGTATCAAATAAAGCAAAGGTATTTACACTAGCGTTGATAATAGTTGGTGTGTTATTTACAGCCATTGGTGTTGCGATGAATGTGGGAGATCATCATTTTGCGCAGAAGTTCTTAACGAACGGTTTAATTAATAGCTTCTTCTTCTTTGGAATTGGATTAGGAGCATTGTTTTTCCTTGCACTGCAATATGCCACAGAAACAGGTTGGTACGCGGTTGTTAAACGTGTTATAGAAGGAATAGCAGGATTTATTCCTTATGGAATAGGATTCATGGTATTGGTCTTGGCTGTTATTTCTGCAATGAAAGGAGCTCACATCTATACATGGATGGACCCAGAAGTTGTCGCACATGATTCGTTAATTCAAGGTAAAACAGCATACTTAAACATTCCATTCTTTTGGATAAGAACAGTTGTTTACTTGGGAGTATATTATATGTTCTGGACTGGTTTCAGAAAAAGATCTTTGGAAGAAGATAAGGTTGGTGGAACAGATATTCACTTTAAGAACTATAAGAAAGGAGCATTGTTCTTAGTATTCTTTGCGGTATTTAGTTCAACATCTTCTTGGGATTGGATTATGTCAATTGACGTACACTGGTTCTCAACATTGTTCGGATGGTACACGTTCTCTGGAGTTTGGGTTTCAGCAATGGTAACAATGGTGATGCTAACACTTTACCTAAAGAAATTAGGATACCTTCCTAAAGTGAATGATAGTCATATTCATGATTTAGGAAAATGGACATTCGCGATTTCATTCTTATGGTCATACTTATGGTTCTCACAGTATATGTTGATCTGGTATGCGAATATCGGTGAAGAAGTAACATACTACATGATGAGAATTGAGAACTTCAAGGTGATGTACTTCGCAACGTTCTTAATCAACTTTGCTTTCCCAATGTTATTACTGATGTCAAGAGAAGCAAAGAGACATGCAGGAATATTAACATTCGTTGGTTTGATAATCATGATCGGTCACTGGCTTGATGTTTATATGATGGTTTCTGCTGGATCAATGGGAGCGACAGCAAGCATTGGATTCCTTGAAATTGGTATGGCAGTATTGTTTGCGGGAATTTTTATCCGTATTGTTCTAACGAACTTAACGAAGGCACCTCTTACTCCAGTGAATCACCCATTCTTGGATGAGAGTATACATCACGAGATATAAGAAAAACATTTATCACAGATAATTTAAAATAGATGGTAACGAAATTGATCATATTAGGTGTAATAGTTTTAGGAGTCGTAGCAGTTGCTCAGCTAATGCGAGTGTACGAACTGTCATCGAAACTAAGAGAGCAGCGCGAGTCTGAGATAAGCAATCGCGATAATAAGTTCAACGCAGCAATGATGTTGACATTTATGTTCGTTTTGTTTGGTGGTCTAATCTGGCTAATGGTTAACTACGGATGGACTGGAAGAGGTGAAGCTGCTTCTGTTCACGGACATGAAATCGATTGGTTGTTGAATTTGAACTTCATTATTATCGTTGGAGTATTCTTCCTGACAAATACATTGTTGTTTGTATTCGCATTTAAATATGTAAGAAAACCAGGAGTTCCAGCATTTTATTATCCACACAACAACAAGCTAGAGATGCTTTGGACAGTTGTTCCTGCATGTGTCTTGGCTGTAATTATTATTCTTGGTTTAAAGACATGGAATGATGCAACTGCAGAAGCAGAGGCAGAGTCTATCAGAATTGAACTATTCTCAAAACAATTCGATTGGACAGCACGTTACTCAGGTGAGGATAACACACTAGGAAAGTTTGATTACAAATTGACAACTGGTAACAATGAGTTGGCGCTTTTGACAACAAACACGTTGGATACTGCGATCAATAACATGGAAGCAAGTATTCTTAAATTGGAGTATGTTCTGAACAAGAAGGATACAATGTTGATTCCTGAGGATAAGGATAAGATGATGGTGGATTTATCCAGAAAAGAGCGTCTTGTTCGTTTGTTACATCAAATGCGTGATAGACATAATCCTGAAGTTGACGCATGGGCATGGGATGATATTATCCAAAAGGATACACTTTACCTTTGTGAGAACAAGGAGTATGAGTTCAACTTCAGATCGAAAGATGTGATTCACTCAGCATACTTCCCTCAGTTTAGAGCGCAAATGAATACCGTTCCAGGGCTTACGACACGCTTTAAGTTTATTCCAGACAAGACGACAGAGGAAATGCGTAAAGCGAAGAATGATCCAAACTTTAACTATGTTCTTTTATGTAACAAGATTTGTGGTGGTGCTCATTACAAAATGAAAATGATTGTTGTTGTCTTGAAAGAGTCTGATTACAAGACTTGGATGAAGAATAAAACATATGGTGTAAAAGATGCGACTGGTGGATACAAAGTTAAACCGGGAACATTTAAAGACACTTATTTCGCGAAGAAGAATGCTCCAGTAGCGGAAGACAACGCTGAAGGAAATGAGGAAGAAGAAAACGATGAGGACGCTGAAAATCAACCAGCAGAAGTCGTAGATCCAGAATTGGCAGAATAATTATTAAGAATTAGTAATAAATAAAATTAGATAGAAATGGCGGCAGTAGCGCACGAAGCACACGGACATCACGATGATCACGGACACCACAAGGAAAGTTTCGTATCAAAGTACATCTTTAGCCAGGACCATAAAATGATTGGTAAGCAGTTCTTAATGACTGCTGTATTCATGGGAGTTGTGGCAATGTTGTTGTCTATTTTGTTCAGAATTCAATTGGCATGGCCAGGAGAGGGTTCTGATTTTGTTTCATTCTTTTTAGGTGATACTTGGGCTCCAGGTGGAGTAATGAAAGAGGATATGTACCTCGGACTCGTTACCATTCACGGTACAATCATGGTATTCTTCCTTTTAACGGGAGGGTTGTCAGGAACATTCTCGAATATCCTTATTCCATTGCAAATTGGAGCAAGAGATATGGCATCAGGATTCCTGAATATGTTGTCTTACTGGTTCTTCTTCTTGTCTTCACTTTTGATGTTGGCTTCAATGTTTGTTGAATCAGGACCAGCCATGGCAGGATGGACCGTATACCCACCGCTGTCAGCATTACCGCAGGCAATTAGTGGTTCAGGACTCGGTATGACACTTTGGTTGTTCTCAATGGCGATTTTCATTGCATCATCATTAATTGGTTCATTGAACTATATCGTAACAGTATTGAATTTACGTACGAAAGGAATGTCAATGACACGTTTACCGTTGACAATTTGGGCATTCTTCGTAACAGCAATTATCGGTGTATTATCGTTCCCAGTTCTTCTTTCAGCAGCATTGTTGTTGATTATGGATAGGATGGCAGGTACAAGTTTCTACCTGTCCGACATTATCGTTGGTGGGGAAATGTTAACCAATCATGGTGGTTCTCCACTGCTCTTCCAGCATCTATTCTGGTTCCTTGGTCACCCTGAGGTTTACATTGTACTGCTGCCAGCACTTGGTTTGTCTTCCGAAATTATTTCAACGAATTCACGGAAACCTATATTTGGATACCGCGCAATGATTGGATCTATTCTTGCAATTGCCTTCCTCTCATTTATCGTATGGGCACACCATATGTTCGTCACTGGTATGAACCCATTCCTAGGCAGTGTCTTTGTCTTTACCACCTTGCTGATTGCAATACCGTCAGCCGTGAAAGTATTTAACTACATCACGACATTGTGGAGAGGATCAATTGTTTACACTCCAGCAATGTTGTTCACAATCGGATTGGTTTCTACGTTCATCTCTGGTGGTGTTACAGGAATCATCCTTGCAGATGCAGCACTTGATATTACAACACACGACACCTATTTTGTTGTCGCCCACTTCCACGTGGTTATGGGACTGTCAGCCGTCTTCGGAATGTTTGCTGGGGTCTATCATTGGTTCCCGAAAATGTTTGGCAGGATGATGAACATCAGACTGGGTTATGCTCACTTCTGGATCACAATTGTTGGAGCATATGGTGTATTCTTCCCAATGCACTTCGTAGGATTGGCTGGTGCACCAAGAAGATATTATGATTATTCTGTCTATGGTGAATTCGATGTAGAGTCGTACAACCTTCAGATGGATTTGAATATCATTATTACAATGTTCGCGATTCTTGCAGCATTGGGTCAGTTGATATTCTTGTTCAACTTCTTCTATAGTATTTTTAGAGGACCTATAGCACCTCAAAATCCTTGGAGAGCAAACACACTTGAATGGACAACACCAGTGGAGCGTATCCACGGAAACTGGCCAGGAGAATTGCCAACTGTACACAGATGGCCTTACGATTATTCGAAGCCAGGAGCGGAGGAAGATTTCATTCCTCAGACTGTTCCTTTGGCAGAAGGCGAAGAAGAACATTAGAATTCTAGGAAATAGTGAGAGCCCTTTGTCATTCGACAAGGGGCTTTTTGTATTTTTGGGAAGAGACTCAAGAGAGTTGAAGAGCAAACGGTGCTGCCGTGACCTTGAATAGGAGAACAAAAAGCGCAAATGGAAGAGTCATTCGATTATAAAGAAGAAGCAGAAAACCATCATGATCAGGATTATGATAAAGTGCTCAGGCCAAAACGCTTGGAGGATTTTATGGGGCAAGACAAGATCGTAGAAAATCTGGAAATCTTTGTGAAGGCAGCTATTCTCCGAAATGAACCTTTGGATCACGTTCTACTTCATGGACCTCCAGGTCTAGGAAAAACCACATTGGGAAATATTATTGCCAATGAATTAGGTGTTTCGTGTAAAGTAACGAGCGGTCCAGTTTTAGATAAACCTGGTGATCTGGCGGGTCTGCTTACTAACCTTGAAAAAGGAGATGTACTCTTTATTGATGAGATTCATCGTTTAAGTCCAGTTATTGAAGAGTACCTGTATTCGGCAATGGAAGATTATTCAATCGACATTCTAATTGATAGTGGACCCAATGCTCGAACAGTACAAATAGAATTGAATCCTTTTACACTAATCGGAGCAACAACAAGATCAGGCCTTTTAACGTCTCCATTGCGTGCACGTTTTGGAATAAATTCGAGACTGCAGTATTACGATGCAAAAACACTGACAACAATTGTTGAGCGGTCAGCTGGTTTATTGGAGATAGAAATTGAAGCTGCCGCAGCATACCAAATTGCAAGTAGAAGTAGAGGAACACCAAGAATTGCGAATTCATTGTTGAGAAGGGTGCGTGATTTCGCTCAAGTCAAAGGAGATGGAACGATAGCACTTGATATCACAAATCATTCGTTAGAAGCGCTAAATGTCGATCAGAGTGGACTGGATGAAATGGATAACAAGATCCTTACGGTCATCATCGATAAGTTTCAAGGTGGTCCTGTTGGATTAACAACGATTGCAACAGCAATAGGGGAGAATGCTGGAACCCTCGAGGAAGTGTACGAACCATTTCTAATTCAAGAAGGTTTTTTGATGCGCACCCCACGGGGTAGAAAGGTCACTGAGAAGACATACAAACACCTAGGAAGAGACAGAGGATTCACGCAGGGTGGATTGTTTTGAATTGACAATCAAATGCGCGACAAAGCAAAATATACGCATTTAATCAAACAGAAAGCCACTGAACTAGGGTTCATGTATTGTGGTGTTTCAAAAGCCGATTTTTTACAGGATGAAGCGCAACGATTAGATGCTTGGCTCAAGAATGATTTCCATGGAAAGATGAATTACATGGAAAATCACTTCGATAAACGACTTGATCCACGCTTATTGGTTGATGATGCCAAGTCGGTCGTTTCGTTGTTGTTGAACTACTATCCGGAAGTACAACAAAAAGACCCTGAAGCACCTAAACTTTCCAAATATGCTTACGGCACCGATTATCATTTCATAATCAAAGACAAACTCAAAGAACTATTTGCATTTATTCAGGAAGAAATAGGCGAAGTTGGTGGGCGTGTGTTTGTTGATTCTGCCCCTGTAATGGATAAAGCGTGGGCAGTAAAAAGTGGTTTGGGCTGGATGGGGAAGAATACCAATATAATTCACCCGAAGCATGGGTCTTTTTTCTTTATCGCCGAGCTAATTTTAGATTTAGAATTGACACCTGATGGCCCAATGAAGGACTACTGTGGTACGTGTACTAAATGTCTTGACGCTTGTCCAACAGATGCGTTGGTATCGCCCTATGTGATTGATGGATCGAAGTGTATTTCTTACCTGACAATTGAACTAAAGGATGAAATTATACCGAGTGAGTTTAAAGGAAAAATGGAGAATTGGATGTTTGGCTGCGACATCTGTCAAGATGTTTGTCCGTGGAATCGATTTTCAAAACCACATAATGAAAGTGCCTTTAATCCGCAGGAGAATCTACTCCAAATGTCCAAAGCTGATTGGGAAGACTTGACAGAAGAAATTTTTCGGGAGTTGTTCAAGAAAAGTGCGGTCAAGCGAACCAAATACGCTGGCCTAAAGCGAAACATATCCCTACTCAGTGAATAGGAATTATCGCCAATCCTTTTGATTTTTGTGTGAATTTCGTAAATTGTCTGGTAATTTAACCAACACGATTTTATGCCAGATCAAAACCCAGGAAATGGAGTATCTCTGAGTATGACTCCATATACCGGACCATGGACAAAAGTAGAAGCTGGGCATCTGCTAAGAAGAACAATGTTCGGACCTACGAATCAGCAAATGTTGGATGCAGTGACAAACGGAATGGCCGCGACGGTAACAGCCTTGTTACAAATTCCAGCAATCGCAGTTCCTGTAGCATTTCATCCAGATGAAACCATTGCAGCCTTCGGGAGTTCTTGGGTAGACTCAGTTTATCCAACAGATCCCGTTGCAGCCCAAACAGTAGAAACCGCACGCTTAATGTCGTTAGGCGGATGGGCTATGGATCGAATTAATTCTGAACAGTTGACCATTGCTGAAAAAATGTGCCTGTTCTGGCAAAACCATTTTGCTGCAAATGCAAGCTTGGATTCACGAGCGACGTATGATTACCATATGCTGATTCGAACGCATGCATTAGGTAATTTCAGACAGTTTGTGAAAGATATGACGATCAATCCTAACATGCTGCTGTTTTTAAATGGTGCCACAAATACATTGTACAGTCCAAATGAGAATTATGCGCGCGAGTTATTGGAGCTTTTCACAATAGGAAAAGGACCTCAAATTGGCCCGGGAGATTATACCAACTATAAGGAAGAAGATGTTGCAGCAGCAGCTAAAATCATGACAGGATTCTTAGTCGATGGATTGAGAAGTGATACTGTTACTGATGTTACAGCTGTATTCACGCCCATTCTGCACGACACTTCAACAAAGACTTTATCATCACATTTTGGTGGTGCTACGGTTCCAGATAACGGAGCGAATGAGTATGCAGATTTTATTGATATTATTTTCCAGCAGGATGAAGTAGCCAACTTTATCTGTCGGAAACTGTACAGATATTTTGTGAATTATGACCTGACTGCGAACGTAGAATCGACTGTGATTGCTGAAATGGCGAATACACTTATTGCAAGTAATTACGAAGTACTTCCTGTGCTGCAGGAGTTATTGTCAAGTGAACATTTTTACGATATCTCGGTTCGCGGAGCCTTGATTAAGGGGCCATTGGACATGCTTTATTCCATGCTGAATGGAACGGAGTCAGCGCCAGCATTTGATTTGGCAACGGACTATGAAATGCAACTGAACATGTATTGGCTAGCAGATACGATGGGACAAGCTTATGCTTCTCCTCCAAGTGTGGCAGGATGGCCAGCCTATTACCAGGAACCGTCATTCTCAAAACTGTGGGTGAACGCCACACACATTAAAACCCGTTTCGATGTAAGTTCGTGGATGTCTATTTATGGAGGAATTCCTGTGAACGGAAACAACTGGGAATTGGATGCTTTGACATTCTTGGACAATCTTTCCGACCCTTCCGTGGCAGCGACTGTTATCGATGATATTTGCGATGTGTTTACACCGAAAGATGTTGATGCAGTGCAAAAATTGATCTTGAAAGCAATTTTAACCAACAGTTTACCTGATTTTGAATGGACACTTCAATACAACGATTATTTGGCAAATCTTGGGAATACAGCTTTTTCTGATCCTGTTAAGTTGCGCGTACAGTTAGTGCTTGCACGATTATTTCAAATGCCAGAATTTCATACAATATAAGTCCCAAAAAGTAGAGCAATGAAAAGAAGAAATTTTGTAAAAAGTTTAGCACTTGCATCAGCGGGGACTCCAATATTGTTGAATGAAATGAAAATTCAATCAATAGGAAAGAAACTATTTGATGTAGCAGGTTTTGCGGAAGACCGCGTATTGGTCATTATTCGACTAAATGGTGGAAATGATGGAATCAACAGTGTTATTCCCATCGATCAATATGCAAATATGACAATTCAACGTAGCAACGTAATGATCCCTCAGGCATCTGCGTTAGGATTGACAACAGAGGTCGGACTCCACCCAAAAATGGGAGGAATGAGAAATATGTACAATGACGGAAAGCTCGGGATCATTCAAAATGTTGGATACCCTGAACAGAATAGATCGCACTTCCGATCAATGGATATTTGGAGTTCTGGACTGATTGATAATCCTCCTTCAACAGGATGGTTAGGGCGTCAAATGGATGTTGACTTTCCCAATTATCCAGACGCATATCCAAATACCCAATATCCTGATCCTTTTGCGATTAGTATGGGGTATGAAACATCTTCAACATGTCAAGGCTTGATGGCTAATTTTAGCCATGCAGTAAACAACCCTTTTGATATTTACAATCTTGCATCAAGTGGTGTGCTAGATGATGGAACTTACTATGGTTCCCACATGGACTATTTGGCAACATTGATTGATCAAGCGAATGCATTTGGTGCGCAGATCAACGATGCAGCAAATGCAGGAAGCACATTATCAACAATGTACGATGCAGGAAATCCACTCGCAGTTCAATTACAGTATGTAGCACAAATGATTTCAGGTGGTCTTCAGTCCAAAGTATATGTACTGAACATTAACGGTTTTGATACACACGATTCACAAGTAAGTGCCGTAGATTCAACTGAAGGGACACATGCCGAGTTGATGAAACGTTTGTCTGATGCAATTGAGGCATTTCAGGATGACTTAATGCTACTGAATTTGGAACACAAGGTAATGGGAATGACATTCTCAGAATTCGGCAGACAGATAGCTTCTAATGCAAGCTTGGGAACAGATCACGGTGATGCTGCTCCGTTGTTCTTGTTCGGGTCTTGTTTGGATATTGACATCATGGGATCAAATCCAGTGATTGGTAACACGGTAGTGAATCAGGCTGGTATTCCAATGCAATATGATTTTAGAGACATTTATGCCTCCATTTTGAAAGATTGGTTCGGAGTCTCTTCAGGTGAAGTCCAAACTTTGTTTGAGCATTCAGTAACATTCTATCCCTTGGTTACTCCGTGTGGTGTTGGAATCAACGAAGAGGATTTGGCAAAGGAAGGTGCATTAATTTATCCGAATCCGGCAACTTCAAATGCGACAGTTCGCTTCACAGCTGGAAATGAATGGGTGAAGATTGACATCTTCGATATCAATAGTAAACATATTGCAGAAGTCTATGACGGAACGCTTTCTCAAGGAAGACATGATATTCCAATGAAATTGAAAGGTCTTCCTGCTGGGCAATACATTGTTCAAATTAAGAAAGACTCAGGAATTATAAATGAGAAGTTATCGAAGATGAAATAACGATTACGTTAATAACATTGCAAAGCGGAGATCTACTGATAACTATCGGAATTGTTCTCCGTTTTTTGTTTTAGTGCGCTGATAGGTGTGATTGCCCTATGTACCACTATATAACTCCACAAAAAAAGGAGACAATTGCCTCCCTTAAATGTTTTTGTGAAAGAATTACATTCCTCCTCCACCCATGCCCATAAGGTCATCAAGTGTTTTTTCTTCGTAACCTTCAGGAATCGCCATACTGAACAATTCTTTTGCTTTTTTCTTGTCAACCTTTTCTTCAAAAGAAGTAGCCTGCATCATGATTTTCATCCCACCTTGCATGATTTCGTACTCCAAAGGGAAACCAGGTACATCTTCGTTCAAATAGCTTTGTCCACGCTTATTCACTTGAATCTCTTCCGTATACCAGAAAATCGTCTCATTCCCTTCTTCATCTGTGGCAACCGCTTTTTTGCACTTATATCCAAGAATTTTTTTCGTGTCCTTTTCAAGACTAACATTCAATTTTGATTCCTCAGTGTCGTTGTTCTTTTCCAGCTCCGCTAAGGTAGATTTCACACCATACTTCATTCCCATCATTGAAATGTCCATCAGCATCAAAAAATCTTCTGATTTGGAATTTGTAACAGTTGTAAGAGACATCATTGATCCCATTTCTACGTCAGCACGTGTATCATCTCCCTTAAAGTAGAGATCCATATGTGACCCAGCCATCATCGCCATTACCATCTCCATATCTGGCTCGTCTGACTCAAATTCCATTTTGTAGCTTACACTACCTTCGTTCAATTGCGCATAGGTTCCAACTGAACTTAGAATGGCCAATGCAAGTGTTAAAACTATTTTTCTCATTTTTTTGATTTTATACCGCAAGTTACAAATTGCGAACCAAATATTAATTGCAAATTACTTCTCGGTTATTTTAATTTACTATCGACCAGTTAGCCAGCCGTATATGTC
>CAJQJL010000076.1 GCA_905478665.1 uncultured Flavobacteriales bacterium | reverse complement strand
GTATATGAACCAGGAATAACAACACTTCGATCTGGAACGAAGCCTCTAATTTCTTTTGGCTTATCTCCTGTTTCATCAATAATTTTTGTTGATTTTGTCAAGACAACATTTGCACCTAAAACGGCTTCTTTGCCTACGCGTACTCCCTCAACCACTATGCAACGAGAGCCTATGAAAGCACCGTCCTCAATAATAACAGGTGCTGCCTGAAGTGGCTCAAGAACACCTCCGATACCAACGCCTCCACTCAAGTGAACGTCTTTTCCAATTTGTGCACATGAACCAACTGTAGCCCACGTATCGACCATTGTCCCAGAGTCAACAAAAGCGCCAATATTTATATAAGAAGGCATCATGATTACTCCTGATGCTACATATGCACCATAACGCGCAATTGCATGAGGCACAACGCGAACCCCCAGTTCTTTATAGTTCGTTTTCAATTTCATCTTATCATGAAACTCAAAGGGGCCAACCTCAATGGTTTCCATTTTGCGAATAGGAAAGTACATTACAACAGCCTTTTTAACCCATTCGTTTACTTGCCATGATCCATCATCCAATGGTTCAGCAACGCGCAAGCGCCCCTTGTCGATGTCTTCAATAACTTGTTCAATGGCATTAACTGTTGTCGCGTCTTTCAAAAGTTCTCGGTTCTCCCAAGCTTCTTCAATAATTGATTTCATGCTAAATTTCTTAATTGCGCAAATGTAAGTATCTGTTTGGAATTTTTTATGAACTGTTAAAAATCAATCAATCCAACAATTTCGCGTTTGAATTCGCAAAGCAACGAACATTCAAATTATCCCGCTATCTTTGCTTTATGCCTAAAATAATCGCAGTCGATTTTGGACTTAAACGCACTGGTCTTGCAATTACAGATGAGTCAAACATTTTTGCGTTTGGATTGGAAACAATCAGTTCTGAGTTGCTAATGACAGAATTAAAAAAGTTGGTGCCCAAAGAAAATGTAGGAACCATTGTCATCGGTCTCCCGAAGCGATTGAATGATGAAGATACGCACATCACACAAAACGTTTATTTATTAAAAGAAGCCATCGAGAAAGAGATTCCTACAGTCGCTGTGGAACTCATTGACGAACGATATACATCGAAAATGGCGACACAAGCAATGCACACTGCAGGTGCCTCACGAAAGCAGAAAAAGGAAAAAGGTTTGGTGGATAAAGTGAGCGCCACAATTATCTTGCAGTCTTTTCTCGATCAGCTTTGAGATGTAGAATCTGAATGTTATTTGCCAGTTTTACAATGTCCTTTTCACGGAAAGCGTTAATTTTGTCTAATAATTCGGAGTTATGATATTGCCTATACTTGCCTACGGAGATCCAGTTCTTAAGAAAGAAGGGGAAGAAATTGATAAGGAATACCCAGACCTTAAGGGCCTTATAGCGAATATGTATGAAACGATGTACGCAGCGTCGGGAGTTGGGCTAGCGGCACCACAAATCGGGAAGTCGATTCGTATGTTCATCGTTGATGGAAGCCCATTTGCAGATGATGAAGATGAAGATGGAAATCCAGATCCGCGCTCTGCTGGTATGGAAGGATTCAAGAAAGTGTTCATTAATCCAATCATTGAAGAAGAAACAGGTGAAGAATGGGGATTCAGTGAAGGCTGCTTATCAATACCTACCATTCGTGAAGAAGTATTTCGCAAAGAGAAAATTGTGCTTACCTATTACAATGAGAGCTGGGAGTTGAAAGAAGAAACTTATGAGGGGTATGCTGCAAGAATAATCCAGCATGAATACGATCACTTAGACGGTATTTTGTTTACAGATCACCTTTCACCATTAAAGAAGCGCCTGCTCAGTAAGAAACTTCAGAACATTTCTAAGGGAGATACCAAGGCCGATTACAAAATGAAGTTTCCGCTTCGAAAAAAGCAACGCTAAATGATTAAAAGACTCTTCTATGCCGTTTTTAGTGTGTTTATCCTTGCAAGTTGCGGAGAAGGAGAAGCACAAGTTGTTTTGAGAGACGGAATTGCAAAGATGGAAGATTCAATCTCTACCGTGACGAGAAATTTGGGGCCAGGAGAACTTCTTGATAGATCCGTGAATCTCGAATTGGTTGACTTGCTCTATGAATATTATCACGCATACCCAGATGACGCATACGCTCCAGAATGCTTGGATAAAATCCATATGGTTTATTCTGCGCTAGGAGAATATGAGACTTCAGCAAAATACGCAGATACGCTCCTCAATAGTTATCCTGATTATATTAACCGTGCAATGATTTTGGAGAGCCAAGCAAGTGCCTATGATATTTATATCATTCCAAGAGACACCGTTAAGGTGCGTTATTTCTATGATCAATTGTTAAAAGAGTTCAAAAATCTTCCGAAGGATAAAGTTGAAGGGATTAAATCGCGATTAGAAAATCTTGATTTGACAATTGAGGAAATGATTATGCAAAACAACTAAGTCGCTGTCGTAAAGCTTTTAATTGTTCGAGTTTTCGTAGCATACGCGTTCTGTGCCCTCATAATAAGGCGTATATTTCCTCTGTTAATGTTGTGTTAAAAATTGAGATGATCCGTTTTCTTGCATTATATTTGGTAGTGTATTTAGAAACTAAAAAATTACAATATGAAAAAGGGTTTATTATCTATCTTGACAATGTTTGTTTTGGCATTGGGAGCAAACACAGCAATTGCACAGGAAGTAACAGAAGGTGCAACTATTGATTTCTCAAAAGAGACACATGATTATGGTACTGTTGAGTACGCAGGAGACGGAACTTGTGTATTCAAGTTTACAAACAATGGAACTGCTCCATTGATCATCTCTAATGCAAAAGGATCTTGTGGATGTACTGTTCCTTCATGGCCAAAAGAGCCAGTTATGCCAGGTAAGACAGGTGAAATCAAGGTTAAGTATGATACAAAGCGTCCAGGGGCAATTAACAAGAGTGTTACAATTACTTCAAACGCTACAAATTCACCTACAAAAGTGATTCGTATCAAGGGGCAAGTAAAGCCTAAGCCAGAGTCTGGATCACCAGTTAGTACTGGAGGACCTGCGAACAGGTAAATAAAGTCTATACGATATAATGAAGCTATATTTCGCGATCATAATTATAGCATTGAGTTCCGCCTTTGGCTACGGCCAAACGGCGGTTCTTAGTATAGATAAGCCTATTCATAAGTTCTCAAAAACCTATGAAGGCACTACTTTAGAACATGTTTACACAATTTCGAACACTGGAGATGTTCCATTAATTATCTCTGATTATAGCGTTGCTTGCTCATGTACGCATGCAGTACTTCCCAAAAGTCCTATCCTTCCAGGAAAGACGTTCAAACTTAAGGTGACCTTTGATACCGAGGGTAAATTCTATTTTCAGGATAGAATCATCTATCTTAAGGCAAATACCAAAAAGAAAACACATAAATTACGTTTCAAAGTAAACGTGATTCCTCGAAACGAGTAATTTCCCCAATTATTTGACTATCAATTGTTAATGACTTGTTAAATGCGTGTTAAATGCGTGTTAAAAGTCAGTAAGGCAAAGCAAATCTTCAATACTTTGGATTCAACAAACAATCTAAACTATTGGTTATGAAAAAAACAGCATTTGCACTCTTAACAATTCTATTGGTTAGTGCTTCAACAAATCATCTAATGGCTCAAGAACCTCAGCAGGATGGACCAAAAATCGAATTCGAAAAAGAAATCCATGATTACGGTGATGTAGTTTACGATGGAAACGCATTTTGCACCTTTGAATTTACCAATACGGGTACTGCTCCTTTATTGATTTCGGATGCAAAAAAATCGTGTGGTTGTACTGTACCAGCATGGCCAAAAGATCCAATAATGCCTGGAGAGACAGGTGTTATCAAAGTGAAGTACGACATGAAGCGCCCTGGTGCGATCAACAAAAGTATTACCATTATATCAAACGCAGTTAATGCACCTAGTAAAGTAATACGCATAAAAGGACGGGTTTTACCTAAGCCCGACGCAGGAGCACCGCTAAACAAGGTTGTGCCAGCAGTAAAATAAGGTACCTAGACCAAAAAGAGAACTCCCAAGCCTTGTTTGGGAGTTTTTTTATGCTTGAAAAACGTTAATTACTTGTTGATATTTCCTTTGAAGAAGCATTAATTCGCACAATTAATTGGCTACCTTTAATGTCCCCAATCGGATAGCATATGTACATCATATTTGATACTGAAACAACAGGTTTACCAAGGAATTGGAATGCTCCAATGACCGATACGGATAACTGGCCACGCGTTGTTCAGATTGCATGGCAATTGCATGACGACATGGGTGAGATGATTGAGCACAGAGATCATCTAATTTATCCAGATGGTTATGATATCCCTTATGATTCTGAGCAGATTCACGGTATTTCAACAGCCTTAGCGAAAGATCAAGGGGTTCCGCTTGAGACCGCATTGTTGGAGTTTAATGAGGCGCTCGGAAAGGCAAAGTTCGTAGTTGGACAAAACATCAAATTTGACCTCAACGTTTGGGGGTGTGAATTTCATCGATTGGGAATTGAAACGGCGATGGTTGAAATGCCGATTCTCGATACATGTACAGAGACGACAGCAAGCTTATGCCAAATTCCTGGAGGACGAGGAGGGAAGTTTAAATTGCCAACACTTACTGAACTACACCAGTACTTGTTTCAGCAGCCTTTCGCTGAAGCCCACAACGCGACAGCCGATGTTGAGGCAACAACACGTTGTTTCTTCGAGTTGGTGCGAAGAGGAGTTTTTCTTCCTGAGGAATTACAGCAGGAGGATCGATATATAGAGAATTTCAAAGAGTTCAATCCTCAACCTATTGGCTTTGTCGGATTAGTTCACTTAAATCTGAAAGAAGAGAGTGCCAAACTTCTTGAGGAATCTGAGGAAGATGCCGTTTTAGATATTGATAAATCTGAGGCACTAAAGGAGCTTGAGAATTATTCCTTTGCCCATCTGCATAACCACACGCAATTTTCTATTCTTCAATCAACGATTGATGTCAATGGTTTGGTGAAGAAAGCGGGAGAGCATAACATGAAAGCTGTAGCTCTTACGGATACTGGAAATATGATGGCGGCATTTCACTTTGAGCGAGCTGTTGCGAATTTTAATAAGGCGCTTAGAGCTAAGAAGGACGAGGCTGAGGAGAATGGTGAAGTCTTTGAGGGAAATGAAATTATGCCAATCATTGGGTGTGAGTTCAATGTTTGTCGCGATTTAACGGATAAAACACAAAAAGACAACGGTTATCAGGTAGTGTTTCTAGCAAAGAACAGAGCTGGTTATCATAACTTGATCAAGCTTGCTTCAATTGCTTTTACTGAGGGTAAATACTACGTGCCTAGAATTGATAAGAAAGTCATAGAGCAATATGCAGGCGACTTAATGGTATTGACTGGAAACCTCTACGGTGAGGTGCCAAGCTTGGTATTAAATGTGGGGGAGACACAGGCCGAAGAAGCATTGATTTGGTGGAAGTCGGTATTTAAAGATGATCTCTATGTGGAGGTTATGCGCCACGGACAAGATAACGAGAAAAGGGTAAATGAGACATTAATTCGGTTAGCGAATAAACATGAAGTGAAACTTGTTGCGACAAATAGTACTTATTATCTCGAAAAGAAAGATGCAGAAGCACATGATGTCCTGCTCTGTGTGAAGGATAATGAGTTAGTTTCAACCCCTAAGGGGCGTGGGCGAGGATATCGTTACGGGCTCGACAATGATGAGTATTATTTCAAGTCGCAAGAAGAGATGAAAGAACTCTTTCTCGATCTTCCTGAAGCGATTATGAGCATCGACGAAATTATTGGTAAATGTGAACAATACGGGTTAGCGAGAGACGTTCTATTGCCTGCTTTTGATATTCCAGAAGAATTTTTAGATGCTGAAGATACTGATGATGGCGGTAAGCGCGGTGAGAACAACTATTTGCGCTACTTGACCTATGAAGGAGCAAAAGAGCGGTACGGAGAACTTTCAGATGAAATCACAGAGCGAATTGATTTTGAATTGGAAACCGTTGCAAAAACAGGATACCCTGGGTATTTCTTAATTGTTTGGGATTTCTTGGTTGCTGCAAGAGATATGGGAGTTTCTGTTGGGCCAGGAAGGGGTTCTGCAGCAGGTTCCGTGGTAGCATATTGCCTTAAAATCACCAACATTGATCCGCTCAAGTATGATCTGCTTTTTGAGCGTTTTTTGAACCCAGATCGTGTCTCCATGCCCGATATTGATATTGATTTTGATGATGAAGGACGGGGCAGTGTGATTGAATGGGTAATTAATAAATACGGCGCCAATCAAGTAGCACAAATTATTACCTATGGAACGATGGCTGCAAAGTCGTCTATTCGTGACACTGCGCGTGTACTTGATTTACCATTGTCTGATGCTGATAGAATAGCAAAGTTGATTCCAGATATTTCATTGTCGAAGTTGTTCAATCTTGGAGAACCAGAACTAAGAGATAAGCTCAAGAATAACCAGGATGATATCAACCGAGCGAATGAACTAAAAACGCTGTCAAGTGGGAGTGATTTATCTGCACAAGTAATCAATCGGGCACGCCAACTGGAAGGCTCGGTGAGAAACACTGGAATTCATGCATGTGGAGTTATCATTACGCCCGACGACATCACGAAATTTGTGCCTGTTGCGCTTGCAAAGGATTCTGAAATGTACTGCACGCAGTACGATAACTCGGTAGCGGAAGATGCAGGCCTGCTGAAAATGGATTTCCTTGGGTTGAAAACGTTGACCTTGATCAAACATGCTGTTAATAATGTACGTGCGCGACATGGTGTTGAGTTGGTTCCTGATGATTTCCCAATTGATGACGAAAAAACATATGAGCTTTTCCAGCGTGGAGAAACAGTAGGAATCTTCCAATATGAATCTGCGGGTATGCAGAAGTATATGCGTGAGTTGAAACCAACTGTTTTCGCGGATTTAATTGCCATGAATGCCCTATATCGACCAGGACCGTTGGAATATATCCCGTCGTTTATTAAGCGTAAGCACGGTGACGAGGAAATTGTATACGACGTTGATGCATGCGAAGAATACCTCAAGGAAACCTACGGAATTACAGTCTATCAGGAGCAGGTAATGCTCTTGTCGCAAAAGTTGGCTGGTTTTACGAAAGGTGAGGCTGATACTTTGCGTAAAGCAATGGGTAAGAAGCAGAAGCACGTACTGGATAAGATGAAGCCAGCCTTTATCGAACGTGGTGGTGAAAACGGACACAATGCCGAGAGTCTAGAAAAAATATGGAAGGATTGGGAGGCATTTGCATCTTATGCCTTCAACAAATCACACTCTACGTGTTATGCGTGGATCGCCTACCAAACAGCTTATTTAAAGGCAAATTATCCTGCAGAATACATGGCTTCTGTGCTCAGTAATAACATGAATGACATCAAGCAGGTTTCTTTCTTCATGGAGGAATGTAAGCGGATGGGATTGAATGTCATGGGGCCAGATGTCAATGAATCCAACTATCACTTTACGGTAAACAAGGAAGGTGCAATTCGCTTCGGTCTTGGGGCTATTAAGGGCTTGGGGTCAGCTCCTGTTCAGGCGATTATGGAGGAACGCACCGAAGAAGGCCCATTCCAAAATATATTTGATTTGGCCAAACGGATCAACTTGAGAGTCTGTAATAAGAAAGCATTTGAGAGTTTGGCGTATGCAGGCGGGTTTGACTCTTTCACTGGAGTGCATCGTGCGCAGTACTTTAAAGAAGATGGGAATGCACGTACATTCCTTGAAAACGTTGTTCGTTTTGGTTCTGGATTTCAGGATAGTGTGAATTCGAGTCAAGCATCTTTGTTTGGAGAGGGGAGTGGGACAACCTTGCCAGAACCCATTATTCCTGAGGCAGAAGAATGGGGGAATATTTACGCCTTAAACAAGGAGAAAGAGGTTGTTGGAATCTTTATTTCAGGGCATCCACTGGATGATTTTCAAATGGAAATTGATGCGTTTTGCTCAGGCGGGGTTTCAATGTTAA
>CAJQJL010000075.1 GCA_905478665.1 uncultured Flavobacteriales bacterium | reverse complement strand
TTATGGCATTCTGTATTCTGGTAAGAATGGAACGGTTGCACACGAGATGATTCTCGATTGTCGTGACTTTAAAAAGGTTGCGAACGTTGAAGTTGCAGACATTGCAAAGCGCCTGATCGATTATGGTTTTCACGCACCAACAGTTTCTTTCCCTGTTGCAGGAACGTTAATGGTAGAGCCAACCGAAAGCGAGGACAAAGAAGAATTGGATCGTTTCATTGAAGCAATGATCAGCATTCGTGCAGAAATCAATGACATTGAAAACGGAAAAGCCGATAAAGAGAATAATCTATTGAAGAATTCACCACATACAGCCGATTGTATTATCAATCAGCAATGGGATTACCCGTACACTCCAAAAGAGGCGGCGTACCCTGTTGAATATTTAAAAGAATGGAAATATTGGGTTCCAGTTAGGCGTGTCGACAATGCATACGGTGACAGAAACTTGATCTGTACGTGTCCAAGCGTTGAAGAATACATGGAAACGATATAAATTTCAATAACCAATTTCTAAAGCCATTGATCTAAGATTGATGGCTTTTTTTATGCTATTTTACAGTATGAAAAATCTACTCTTATTCGCTTTTACTTTGTTTCTTGGTCTTACGAGTCAAGCGCAAATGATTCAATGGGGACCTGAACTAGTTGTCGCAGATGGAGCAACCTACGGAAACTTACGCCCAAGAGCAACAATCGTTGGAACAGACACGCCAGTTGTCATTTTTGGTAAAGCAGGAACGGACGAAAACTTGTTTATTGCGAGATGGAACGGAAGTACGTTCGACACGCCAACTTCTATTCTACCGAGCACTGCATCATCTTATATTGCTGACTGGACAGGTCCAGATATTGATTCGCATGGCGACACGGTGATTGCAGTCTTCAAATTGAATCCGCTTGAAACAGGTCATGTCTATTCTGTGCGATCAACAGATGGAGGACTTACCTTTTCGGATACCATTCGTGCGGACAGTCACCCAAGTGGTGTGGCTTGGATGCCATCCATGGGGATGAAACCAAATGGAGATCCTGTTGTGACCTATATGGCGCACGATGGCGTTTGGAACAACCCAAGATACGTGATTACAAACTCATCCGATGGAGGTCTCAGTTATGAGCCAGAAATGGAAGTTACTGGAGCCATTGCAGGAGAAGCGTGCGATTGTTGTCCAGCAGAAATGATTATCGACGGGCCAAAACAAGTGCTACAATTCAGAAATAACGAAGGCAATCTTCGCGATTTGCACGGTGTATTATCTACAGATGGCGGAGCAACGTATGGTTCATACGACAATATCGACAACTTAAACTGGATTCTTCAAGCATGTCCAGCAACAGGTGCAGATGGCATTTTTTACGGAGACACATTGATTACGGCATACGCAAGTGCTGCTTCTGGCAAGTACCGCGTATATGTTTCTTCTGCATCAACGAATGGAACAATTGCCTTTGAAGAACGCATGATGATTCCTGAACCTGTACCAGCGAATGGAACCCAAAACTATCCGCGAATTTCGGCAGCGGGTGACACCATCGTGATGGCATGGACTGAAAAAATAAATGGAAATCAAGAAATTTACTGTGCTACAGCTGTTCCAGGAATGAATCCAATGATGAGTTTGACAAGTTATAAGGAAATAGCCAACGCTACTTCAACGGGCACGCAGACAAATGCTGAGATCATCTACAAGGATGGTTTTGTGCATCTCTTTTATCAAGAGGATGCCGCTGGAAATTTAATCTATCGAAGAGGGACATTGAACGTACACGTCGGACTAGAAGAGAATCAACTGAATGTGCAATTGCATCCAAATCCATCAGCTGACGGAAGCTTCACAATTTCCAATAGTGTAGAAGTTCTAGATGTAAAAAATGCTATCGGTAAATCGGTTAGTTATGACCTCATTAATGTAAACGGACAACTCATCGTTAAAATCAACCATCCATCTTCAGGAATTTACTTTTTATCTTATTTGGGAACTGATTTTCAATCAAAAGTGATTAAATTAATGGTAGACTAAAATGTTTACCTATGATAATCTCAACAACTGAAACCATTCCAGGAAAAACAGTTCAAGAAGTCCTCGGAATTTCAAGAGGAAGTACGGTTCGTGCACGTAATTTTGGACGCGACTTTCTTGCTGGATTGAAAAATCTGGTCGGAGGGGAAATTGATGAATACACAAAACTACAGGCGCAAGCAAGAGAAGAAGCCATGCAGCGAATGACACAAGATGCTGAGAGGATGGGTGCTGATGCAATCTTGAATGTGCGGTTCTCAACAAGTATGATCATGCAAGGTGCATCTGAAATTTTGGCGTATGGAACAGCCGTTAAACTGAGCTAATGGAAAAGGCTACAATAATCGTATTGGCCTTCCAGGCACTGGTCGTTTTAGCTGCTATAGGCTTTCTTATCTATTTCATTATCCAACGGATTGAAAAGAAAAAGCACGAAACTTTTGAAGACCGCGACAACTGATGAAACATTCATACGCACTCATTACGGGTGCATCTTCGGGCATTGGACTTGAAATCTCGAAAATTTTGGGAGCCAAAGGTTATAACTTGATTCTTGTCAGTAATCAAGGAGAGGTACTCAATGAACTTGTGGCGGAATTTAGCGAAGCGTTCAAAGTAAAAGTATGCTCAATCGACATAGACCTATCAAAAGAAGAAGCGCCAAAAGAGATTTTTGACTTCTGTGTGGATCAGCAGTTGGAAGTTGAAGTGCTGATCAACAATGCTGGTTTTTTCTTCTTTGGCGAAGCGGTAGAAGCCGATCCGAAACTAGCCATTGATTTAGTCAATCTACACGTGCGTACAACCTCTCTCATGTGTACATTTTTTGGCAAGCAAATGAAACAACGCAAGAAAGGTTACATCTTGAATACTTCTTCCATTTCAGCATACAAAGACTTTCCAGGAATCTCCTATTATGGTAGCTCAAAAGCATATATCAAAAGCTTTACACGAAGTGTACGTACAGAACTAAAGCGCTATGGAATTCATGTAACATGTTTGTTGCCCGGAGCGACAGCTACCAATTTATACGACCCAACGATTGTCAATATTCCAAAGGCAAAAAAATGGGGAATTATGATTGGTGCAGATAAAGTTGCGCGAAGCGGAATACGCGCACTTTTCAGGAACAGATCGAAAGTTGTACCGGGATTTATGACTAACTTGATGAATGGTTTTGCAAGGGCAACACCACATTGGCTGATTTACTTAATAAGTAAACGCGTGAAATACTTTGATAACCAAGATTGAGATGAATTATAATATACGGAAACCAGACCTTATTCTCCTCCATGGCGCACTAGGCTCTCAGGTACAATTCTCTGAACTATCTAAAAAGTTAAGTAGTTCGTTTACTATTCACACATTTAACTTCTCTGGTTATGGAGGACGCCCTATCGACCAAGCACCCTCAATTGAGCTTTTCTCGCAAAATTTAATTGATTACATCGTAGAAAACGACCTTGTATCCCCTTTTGTTTTCGGATATAGCATGGGAGGTTATGTTGCTTTGAACGCACGTTCTATTGGAATTGCCATGGAAAAACTCATGACCCTAGGAACGAAATTCGCTTGGACACCAGAAGGTGCAGCAAAAGAAATCAAACTGCTGAATCCAGAAGTTATCGAAGTGAAAGTTCCCCATTTTGCAACCCATCTAACCGAACTCCATGCTCCAGATGATTGGAAAATTGTAATGCGGAACACCGTGCAGATGATGACTTTTTTAGGAAACAATCCTAACCTGACGGATGAGAAGTTGAAGAACATTGAACTGGAAACACTTTGTTGCCTCGGATCAAACGACAATATGGTTTCACGTGAAGAAACTGAACACGCGGTATCTCAATTAAGCAACGGTTCGCTGCACATCTTTGAAGGAATGGAACATCCAATAGAGAAGGTTGATATTGATCTACTTTCAGCGAAAATTGAGAACTTCTTCCTGTCCTGATCGTTTTTTTGTTCCTCAACTCCAAGGCTTCTTTCTGCAAAATCTGTAACCTATTTTTTGTTGCTTAGTTATGATAGAAACCTCTCACATGCGAATACTCCTAATCTCCATTTTCCTGATGGGCTTCTGTGCCTTCGGTCAAGATCAACGAATTTTTACTTACAGTCTAACTGTTAAAACAACCAAAGGTGTTCCCGATGTAGGACGCGATGTTGTTTTCATTGAAACCAACACGTATGAACGTCTGACGTATAAAACAAATTCATCTGGACAGTTAGACCTTACACTTGATCATGGATCACACTGGCTAGGTTCTGTAGGTGAAATGCGCAACTGTATCGACTTGGAGACTTCACATGGTGGCAAGGCGAATCGCACGATGACCTACAACCCTGAGTCTTACGAGCGAGAGAATCAAATTCTACCAGATAGACGCTCAATCGCCTTTAAGGAAGTTGAACAATACAGACTAAGTCCTGCGGCGGAACCAACAAAAACGGAAAGCATTATCAATATTGTACTTCTCGATCGTAACCGTCGTGTCTATCCAAAAATAGACGTCAGTCTGGTTTGTTATGCAACTGCAACCATCTACAAGGGAATAACGAACGGCAATGGAGGTGTAAGTTTTAAAATCCCACATGGTCAAAATTACGAAATTGATGTCGACGGAGTTGAATCACTCAAGTGGGTGGATTTGGCAAATACGCCGAGAACAATGACAATGCGAATTATGTTCCAACCTAGAACATTTAAAGAAACACAAGCCGACAAATTTATCGTGCAAAATGTTCCCGCAGATGTGAAGCCAAGTTCATCGCATGCGCGCGTAAAAATGAAGGTGCGCAAAGATGGCAGCACGGCGGTAAATGAAAACGTTTACATTCGAATGCTGAAATCGAACAAGGTGTACAAGGCCAAAACAAACGATCAAGGTGACGTCACATTTATGCTACCCATTCGCAACAAGTACTTTGTAGATTTTGAATTTCAACGCAATGCCGATGAAATTGACTTGTCGAAAGTAAAAGGAATTGCCTACCAAGAATTCACAGTGAATTACACCGTTGATCCGCGTCTTTCGGACATAGAAAACTTTATCCCCTCAGTGAAAGATCTTGTTGAGTACGACATTCACAATTTTGTAGATAAGCAATACCCTGAGCCAACTGCGGGCGACATCGACTTTCAACTGAGCTGGGGAAATAAGTTCAATGAAAGTTCCAAAGAAGCCTTACTTGAAATCGGAATGAAGGTAAAATCGAAGATGACCCGAAAAACGAGTGAGCCTTTAAACATCTGCTTCGTGGTCGACAAAAGTGGCTCGATGATGGGCGAAGACCGCATTGATCAATTAAAAAAATCGTTGATCGGTTTCGTGCAACAGCTCGATAAAACAGATGTCGTTTCGATTGTTGTATTTGACAACAATGCAACATTGGCTGTTCCAGCAGAAAAGGTCGGAGACAAAAAGAAAATCATAGACATCATCCATGCTATTCAGGCGGGCGGTGGAACGAACATTTACGACGGAATGGTCATGGGCTTTGAAGAAGTGAAAAAATTTAAGGCGACGACTTCCATCAACCGACTCATTCTGCTAACAGACGGATACGGATCGCAGCCACCTGAAGATGTTATTGCCAAAGCTAAATCATACATCAGTGGAGGAATTGAATTATCCGCTGTGGGTGTCGGTGTTGATTACAACCAAGCCTTGCTGTCTCAATTAGCATCAGCTGGTGGTGGCCTTTTGCACCTCGCGGGAACATCTGCCAATATTCAGGAAGTCTTCCAACGAGAACTAGAAAGCATCCTCTACCCTATGGCAAAAAAGGCAACACTCACGGTTACTTACAATGACAAAATTGTATACCGTCAACTTTTTGGGTATAGCAATGAACAGGTAACGAATGGTCAAATGAATGTCGCTATTCCACACTTATTCCCTGGGCTCGATCAACTCGCGCTCGTCAAATTCGACTTGATTGATGCGACCAAAGCCATCGAAAACGAAGCAGTACATGTAAAGTTGGAATACACCGATGCAATTACTGGAAAGAAGGTCGAGCTCAATAAGAAAATTCACCCTGAGTGGACAACGGCTACTGGCGAGTTAGACATGACCATTGACAAAGAACACAAAAAAGTGCTTGCCGTAGCCATTGCTAACCAATCAATGAAGAACATGGCGAATGCTTTTGAAGGTGGAAACAGGGAAGACGCGTATACTGCTGTGAAAAGTTCAATTGCACAGATACACAACATTTTCCCAAATGCACAACCCGAAGAATTGTTAGCAGTGATTGATCGTTTACAGGAATATGTTGATGCTTTTGAATTGTTGAAAGCACACAGTAATTATGACGGGGGGCGCTAGACATGCGCAGAAAAGACCATTTTCAAAGCTAATGTTTAGTAGAGTCATACAGAAGTGTTATATCTCTACTTTATGTAAAAAACGAAACATTATTTTTTCATTAACATCGGCAGAGAAATTGATGAATTACGTAGAGAACTAAAAACAATTCCAGAAAACACAACGCACTATTCTAAACGAATTACGCCAATTTATTCGTTAAGGCCTCCTCATGTATAGTGCGATCCAAGGAACATTGCTATTTTTAGTGTAAATGTAAAAGCAGCCACTATGAAATGTCATCCTGAAACGATGGAGTCACAAAATACCATTACGAAACTCGGCAATATCACAGAATACCCGCTTAATTGGCCTAGCACGGAAACAGGCTCAACACATGAATTGGTGATTGATAAACAGTTTATTTATGTTACTGGGCAGAACATGGCGCGCGTTGCTAAGTTGGATTATGAAGGCACTGTGCTTGCGTACTTCGAAATGCCAGAAAACAGTGGACCACATGGGATCTTGCTCGATAAAGAGGGGAAGTTATGGGTTTCACTGGAATTTCATGGGAAGGTTGTTCAATTAGACGACAACGGTAAAATTGTTCAATCGGTGGATGTAAATATTCCTGTAAACGATTCAAAAACACTCATTAATCCAGCTCCGCACGGCATTTGTTTGAGCGAGGATGGCAACTCCATCTGGTTTACAGGAAAACGAACGAGCACAGTCGGAAAATTTGGCATCGTAGACAAAATTGTAGAACATTTTGAACTCGACAATTTGGCTTCCCTACCGATCTTTCTTTCTGCTGGAGATAACGGGAAAATTTGGGGAACCGAATTGCTGAGTAGCGCAATTCTTAACGTTACCCTCGAAGGAAAAATTCAAGAATTTAAGATTCCAACGTCCAACAGCCGACCTATTGGAATAATAACTGATCCATCTTCAAAATTTATGTGGTTTACACAAGAAACAGGTGTAAATATTGGAAGAATCGATGCGCATGGGAACATTGTCGAATATCCTGTTCCTACACTTCAGGAAAATGACATTCTGGGTTCTCTTACATTTGATCGTGAGCATAATTTATGGGTACAGGTGTATAATAATAGCGCCGAGTGTTATAGCTACCTTCTCAAGTTTGACAAATCAATAAGGGATAAAATGGGACTTTCAATTTCAGGTGTTCCCTTTAGCACGCATTTATTGACTGCAAAAATGCCCATGTTGCATCGTATAAAAATGGATCACGATGGAAACTTATGGTTCACAGAAATGATGACGGATAAAATTGGGGTAATCAGATTCTAAGGTTTCCTTATGTTCTGTTTGCCTAAAATGATCTGCACGTATTTTAACCGATAGGGAAGTTGTAAGCTAGGAACTTCCTTTTTCCAGAAACGTTAATTCCCCACCAAACCTTAATCCATTCATAAAAGGAAAGACACTATTGGTAAACTCTTTCAATTCGATACGTTTTCGAGACTTATTTTCGATCCAAAATCTATCCTATGAAAAAAAGTAGCATATTATTTATTTGTCTCGTTCTATTAACTGTTTCTGGCTTCTCTTTGGCGCAGCAAGATCAAAAATCAGCACTTCATTCCATTGGTGAAGGTTCGCTTTTTAAAGGATATTGGGGCCTAGAAATGGCCGGAGGAAAAACTTCTGGACAAGCACGATCATCCCAGTACGAACTAAAACTTGAAAATGACATTCCAGACCGCGACTATGCGTTTGTCTTAAACAAAGCAGGTTCCTCATCAGCTAAAATCAACAGTGGATTTGGTTATTTGGAACCTAATCACCATACCAAAGCTTCCGCTTTTGGTGTACAAAACAAGAAAACAGCTTATGTATATATAAATGGGATTCTTTACTTTTTAACTGGCGTGACGGATCCAACAAACATAACGTCAATCGAAATTGATGAACTTTATGTGTTGATGAATTCAGCCAACGGTTCAAACGATTTAAGCGGAAAAAATGCGCTAAAAGAAATGAAAACACGTGATCATGTTGCAACAATTCAAACATATTTATCAGAAATGAAGGCAATTCAAGAAGCTGCAACTGCAAACTTCACGGATAAAGAAAAGGATGAAATTGCGATCATCGCTCAAGCAAAAATTGACAAAAAAGCAGGTATCCAGGCTAAGAACGCCGCCTATTGGAATTCACCAGAAGGTCAGCGCGTATTGGCTAAATCACGCCAGCCTGAAATTACACTCGTCAATAATACAAGCGACATGTTGTTACTCTGCTATGGACAGGGAGTCTCAAGCGAATTGAAGCCAGGAGAAAGCAAAACATTCTCGTGCTCAGGAGGCAAGGTTTACCGAGGCACACGCCGTTCAGGTAATTCATCTCAATTTGATCCAACGGATAATGTCTTACTTATGCGAGATGGCAGCAACTGCGGGGCCGTTGTTAATGCTTCCAATGTCATAAGATAAGATCGATATTACCTAATCCCATTCACTGTGTAGGGAAGTTGTTAGTTAGCAACTTCCCTTTTTTTTGAAACTTACCTCCTGCCACAAGGAGCGATTTGTACAGTTACACATTCGTGATTTTTATGTATTTCGCACAATCAAAACCCTTTATGAATTTGTTCTCAATGCAGACTAAAATATTATCAAAATAAAACTTAAAGTCTCCGTGCTTGATAGTATATTGTCTAATAAATCTCCTTGTACAATTCATAAATGGACATACAAAAAGAACTCATCCGCGTTACAGCCGAATATTTTGAAGACAACATTGACTATCAAAAGTTAGCGACAGCATCGAAAGAATATGGACAGCTTCTGAATGAACTTTGCGGACAAAATATGGCCGTTGAAGATGGGCGAAGCAACATTGAACTTGACAATGGTGAGGCTTTGGGAACGTATTGGGCAGCTCTCTGCTTGGAGGACCTGTGGAGAACGCGGCAATTTATCCGAGGAATAAACGAAGTAATTAAAGAAAAACGCAGTGCGCAAAAGCCCATTCATCTATTGTATGCTGGAAGTGGACCATTTGCTACACTTATTCTTCCATTTTTAGTTCGATACTCAAAACAAGAAATCAAATACACCTTATTGGAAATTAACCCATTTAGCTACCAACTAGTGCAGAATGTAATCGCAAAATTAGGGTTGGATGAGCTTGACATCACATTTGTAAATGCTGATACTACGCAGTACAAAATTGATCCAACAAATAAACCTGATATTATAGTAAGTGAAACGATGCAAAACGCACTCGCTAAAGAACCACAAGTTCCAATTTTTTTGAATCTGATGCGTCAAGTAAAAAACGATTCAATCTTTATCCCTGAGAAAATAGAACTCTATGTCGGACTGAAAAAATCAGGGATTCCAAATGAAGAACTTCAAGCAAAACATTTTCACAAAGAGGCGAAAGTAGTTGAAGTAAGTAAAGAAGCCATGTTCTCAGCAGGGCACTCAGAAAAACGCACAAGTTATACGCTTCAATTTCCAAAAAAGCAGACGATAATTGAAAATGAAAAGTTAAATGGTTTTGATTGCTTAGTTCTCATTACTGAGATCCAGGTCTATAAAAACGAAGGGATCGGTATTAACAGAAGTGGATTAACAACCCCAATTATCATGGAGCCTATTTCATCCAACCTGAAAGGTTCAATAACGATTGACACACAGTATAAAATTTCTTCTGATCCAAAGCTTGAATATACAATAACCATGTCTGCCACGGTCTAAAGCATACTGAAACACTGTTATACTTCATGTAAGACTGAGTCATTACCACTTATCACTCCAATCTAGCGCATGATCTCCATTTGCTCCCCTTATATCCTCTTTTTAAAAATTGATCGCAGCATTTTTCCTTACATTTAGTTAAATGTTATTTACAAAAATAGGTTCGTCATATTCGAGTTCAGAATTTCCTGAACGCTTTTCCAATCAACTCTACTTTTCAGATAATGTCGCATTGGGAGAATTTACCTATACGTCTTCGTATTCCTTAAAATTTGTTTTGTCTGGGTATGAAAATTATCTGGTGGAAGGCCGAGAAATGCTTATAAAACCAGGACAACATTTAATTGTAAACAACAACAGTGAAGTTACTACATTGCCATCTGCCGGAAAAGCAATTTCAATTTTTATTGCGCCTGAAACTTTAGGTGATGTCATGAGTGTATTAGATTCAAACAATCTTGATAAAAATCTTGACAATTTCAATGGTTTACAATCAACACCGATACTTTTTCATGAAAAAGCATCCAACGGTGAAAACACAAATACAGAACTAATTATAAGGCGAATTGCTACCTATTTGTCTCAAGGACATCTTACAGGTGAACATGAAATTGATTCATCTCTCTTTTTTCAATTGTCCGAGGCACTCCTAATAGACCAAATGGAGCACTCAGCAAGACTTGGTCGTCTAAATTGTCAGAAATCATCAACGCTGCAAGAGCAGTACAAACGCTTACTAATCGGGTGGCAGTATTTAAACGACCATTGGAATCACCCCTTTTCCTTAGCTAAAACAGCTTCCGCTTCTTCACTCTCGCCATATCATTTTCATCGATTGTTTAAAAGCTGTTTTTCGATGACCCCCTATCAATACCATCTAAAAATACAGATGGATAAAGCTGTTGAATTACTCAAGAACAATAGAAACAGCATCTCAGAAATTGCCTACCTGTTGGGGTATAATAGCACTACTTCTTTTGGGCGAGCATTTAAAGGATACTTTGGAAAGTCACCTTCCCTCTTTCTGAGATAATTTCAAAAATTAGCAATATCTGTAGAATCCGCTTACTTCAAAGGCAATACGTTTGTAATTAGTACGGGTGAATCGCTGAATAAATGCAAAACAAGTCAATTGCTTTGTTGATCAGGTTTCTCTTCTAATTAAAAATGTGCCATGTCAAAAGTCATCCTTATTTGTTGTATCCCATTTTGTCTACTGTCTCTTTCCTTCTCCCAGATCGTTGAAACAGTCACTTCTCATTCTGAAATTCGAGATGGATTACACACGGATGACCAAGGCAACATCTATGTAGCTTCTGGTGGCTTTGCAGGATTTACGATTGGAAAATACGACATTCAGAGTGATCAGTTCGATCCTTCTTTCATCCCTGGTTTTTCGGGTCCTGTTGATGTCGATTTTTACCAAGACAGCCTTTTTATTGTATCGAACTACGACAGCAATAATGTATTTGCATACAATGTGAACACAGGGATAAACGATACGATAGCAACTGGTTTGGATGGGCCCTCGGGAATTGTCATTGATGATGCGGACAACATCTATGTTGCAAGTTGGGGAGGTCCACCAGCCTATGCAGGGAGTCAAATTCATAAAATTGATGCATCAGGTTCAGTTAGTGTGTATATCGACTCACCTACTTTGTATAGACCACAAGCCATGACCCTGAATCAAGATGGAATTCTAGTTGTTTATTCTCAACAAAAGCTCTATAAGGTAGACCCCGTTGATAGCACATTGCACTTATGGACAACCATCGGAATGAAATTGGGTCATATGGTCTTTCGGCAACAAGATTCCTGTATTTATGGAACAGCCATTGACCTTCACAAAATCGTTAAAATTGATACTGCTGGGAACTTAAGTACAGTAGCAGGAACAAGCATCGGTTATGAAGATGGCTTGGCAGACTCAGCGAAATTTAGAAGTCCGCTTGGCATTGAACTTTCGCCGAGTGAAGACACGCTATACATCAGTGAGGCAGGATATGCTACAAGCACCGGGCGCATTAGAAGAATTCTTCTGAACCAATTGGTCAGTCTCTCAGAAATTGAATTGACGGATGTAAATCTTTATCCAAACCCTACGAAAGGTCATTTCACCATTGAAAATAAAGATGGGGAAATCCTGAAGATTGAAATCTTTGATGCGAAGGGGCGATTGCTCATGTCAAAGACAGAAAATGCGACTGAAATATCCACGGACTTAAAGGGATATGCAGAAGGCAGTTACACCGTAAAAATGACGCGTGATCAACAAACTTTAACGAAACAAATCATAAAAATCTAAACCATGAAAAAAGTATCATTTTCAATTCTATTTATTCTCGCTTTTTGTTCAATCTCTTTTAGCCAAGACTCCGAAAATCCAGCACAAGTGGATTTCGCTTTTTGGATAGGTGAATGGGAAACAGAATCGAGTACCCCACCCAAATGGAAAGCCAATTTAGGAGAAGATAAGGTGAGTTATTTGCTAAACGGTACGTTGATAGAAGAGATTTTTACAAAAAAGAACAAAGCCGGTACTAACTTCCAAAGAGGCTACATGGTCTATTTGCACAGAGAAAAAAGATGGAGGCATACTATTCATGATGCGAAATGGGGCGAGTATAGTTTTTATGGGAACAAAGAAGGAGATAAAATGGTGCTGTATTCAGATCCAGAAAGTACGAGACCTGGATTAAGACGGGAAACGTTTTATAATATCACCGAGAATGAATTCGATTATAAGTGGGAGACTTCTAAAGATGGAGGTAAGATTTGGATGCCCATCTGGAAAATACATTATACACGAAAACCTGGCACTAATAAATAGGATTTTGATGAACGAAGAAACAACTGCCAAACATTTTGGAATGCGCATTAAATAACAATAAGTAATAACTACAGCAACCTTGGGTTGACTGAAAAATTGAATAACATGAGAAAAACAATTTTAACACTTTGGGCAATTGCGATTCTAACAGTTGCCAATTCTCAAAATGAGAATCAACTAGTAAATCTCAATAGGTTTATTGCCGCAAATAGTGGTGGTACAAATGAGGTAATTAGTCAATTTATGGAAGATACCTTCCAACCTCTTCTATTAAAGAAGATCGAATTAAAAGAGCACATTAAAATTAACGCTCGTCGGTCCAAAAAAAATGGGCGATTGAAAAAATCAAATCGTGAAGAGTTGAATTAAAGAACCTCTTCAAACACTGCGGGTGAATGCAGTAAATAACGAATAGGGCTCAATGCAGCTATAGAGAGACTTCATAATGCAACTAGAAAGAGGTATCTTTAGCTAGGCGTTAGAAATTATTTAATAATGGAATTATTACCTATAAGTGAAATAAACGTTGACCCCTCCAAAGTACAAGAGGTTGAACAAATAATGAAGTCTACATTTCGACTAATCACTTTTAGTCGAGAACATTTGGCGGATGATCTTTTGAACACTTACTTATCAAGCACCACCAATCTGCAGGAGCTCTTGAGTATTAAGAATGCCCAAATGGAAGCCCAAAACGAACAAGAAGCAAAAGACTATGTAGTTACGCTGAATCAAACCTTGTTATTTGTGGCAAATGAAATCGAACATCAAGTTGACTTCAACAAAGAATTGCAACTTTTTCAATTATTCAGATCCATATCGCCTGAATCTCATGCCAATCATCCAAACAGGTATAGAGACAAATTGGTTCAAATCGGGGCGTACTTATGTCCAGATCCAGCGGAGATTCCTTCATTGGTTTCTGAATTGTTTTATAACATGAATGCTATTAAAAATCCAATTATCAGAGCAATTTACTTTCATCATGAATTGATTCGAATCCACCCTTTCATTGATGGAAATGGACGAACCACAAGAATCGCTAAGAATTGGATATTGATGTACAACTTATACCCTCCTATTTTCATTCGAGATGATAATGAAAAATCGAGTTACATAAATACCTTGTCCAAAAGCTTTACTCTTTTAGAGAAAAACCCAGCTAAATGGAATAGTGAGTTATCGCTGTTCTTTGATCAGGAGATAGATAGATTACGGTTCAATTCACTTCTGGTGTATAAATCTGTTCAAAAACTGGGTGAGACACGAATGAAAAATAACTAAGCGGAAAGACCATGCTTTCAAAGAATTTTAAACCTTAATAGCGTTACAAAGAACACAGTGATAAAAGAAACATTCTTAAAACTTATCGCAAACTACACTGATGATGACCGTCTAACAAGTGAACTGTGGTCTGAAATTGAGAAAAACTACTCAAGTAAAAAAAGACATTATCATACGCTACAGCATCTGGACAATTTATTGGCTCAATTGACTGAAGTAAAGAGAGAAATACACGATTGGAGCACCATTTTGTTTACGCTGTATTACCACGATATTATTTACAATTCACTAAAATCAGACAACGAAGAGAAAAGTGCTGAACTGGCTGAAAAACGAATGCTACAAGTTTCTGTTCCCAATGTTACGATAGCGCTATGTAAAGAACAAATTCTAGCCACTAAATCACACCTTAAATCAGAGAACGCCGATACTAACTATTTTACGGATGCTGATCTATCTGTATTAGGCCAGGACTGGGAAACATATTCACTTTATTGTAAAAATGTAAGAAAGGAATATGCTGTTTATCCTGACATAATGTATATTCCAGGACGAAAAAAGGTTTTAAAGCACTTCTTGGCTATGGACAGAATATTCAAAACAGATTTTTTTCACACGAAGTTTGAGCAACAAGCGAAACAAAACCTGCAGAAAGAACTAGAATTACTAAATGGATGAGCGTTTAAACTTGTTTTGGCATGAATCGGCGATGCCTTTTAGTGTTGCTTCTTTCTTTTCAACTGATCACATATAAACCTCATCTGTAGGAAAAATCCAATGATGAGTGTCCATAGTATTGCTTTTGAGCTTTCATTTTCTCCCATGAAATAGGATGTGAGGATAATCATGGCTGCCCAGTTAATGGCTAGTAATATGAGTATCGTGCTTCTCGAGTATTGCTTCTTTAGCGTGTTCATCGTATATTGTTTTTAGATTGTTAAATTGGATTTTACGAAGCGTGATTCATAGTGATTATCACGTTTCCTCGTTTGTGACCTGCATCTACATAGTCGTGTGCCTGAGCAATGTCATCAAGTGAATAGGTTCTATCTACTACAGCTTTTAATTCTCCAGCTTCCATAAGTGTCTTGAAAAACTGCATGTCCTCAGCCGTCTCCTTAATAACTCCTGAAATCACCTTCTTAGATCCAACCATTGACGTGAAGGCACCTCTGAGCATTTGTCCCACACTCGCAGCAGCCAACAATAGTGTTCCATTTTTTGTTAATGCTTTTAAATTTGAAGAGAACGAACTCTTTCCAACGGTATCGAAAATGACATCATATTTAATCCCACTCTTCGTGAAATCTTCTTTTGTATAGTCGATCACCTTGTCTGCTCCAAGCGACTTTACCAATTCCGCATTTTTCCCGCTACAAACAGCAGTAACTTCAGCTCCAGATTCCTTCGCCAATTGTACAGCCATTGTTCCAAGAGCTCCTGATGCTCCATAAATGAGCACTTTTTGTCCTTGCCTTACATTTCCTTTTCTAAGAAAATGAATCGCGGCTGTACCTCCAAATGGAATTGCTGCTGCCTCAGAAAAAGAACTATTTTCAGGAATCAAAGCCAAGGTTCCTTCTTCAGAAACACATTGATACTCTGCGTGCGCGCCAAACGACATCCCAGTTGTTCCGAAAACTTTATCTCCGACTTTAAATTTTGATACTTTGCTACCAACTGATTCAACCTCTCCTGCTACAACTACACCCAAGATTGATTTTCGTGGGCGTTTGAATCCGAAAATTAGTCGAATAACAAATGGATCAGCTCTTCTAATTCGTGCATCTCCTGATGTTACTGAAGAAGCGTGAATCTTAACCAAGATTTGATTTTCCTTTGGTTTTGGTTTCGCTACATCTGCTAATTGGATGTAGCGTGTTTCTCCATATTTTGTACAAATTGCTGCTTTCATAATCGTTCGTTTTTTAGGATTATTAATTAAATTTTCTCGAATGTGAACTTGTAGCGATAAAGTGTCTCTTCATCGTATTCTTCGTCGATCTTCAAGAGCGCCATTTTCGTTTTTATTTTCTGGATCAATTGCTTGTGCGTTCCTGTAATCTCAGTAATCTCGATTTTACCATCGCAGATATAAAAACTGACAACCACAAAATCTTGATGGACTGCATTCAATTCTACTTCACTCAAATCGAGTATTAACTTCTCACTTAGTTCATTTCTTAAAGGAGGATTATTTGCTCCAAAACTGATACTTGTTATTAAGACTCCGGCGATTAACATTAACTTTTTCATATGCTTTGTTTTTGGTTTTGGCTGTAACTATTCTCTTTAGTTAGATTACTGCTACAGCGCTAATACACAACAAATGTATGGGCTTGATCTTGCCTAAAAGTTCTGAATTACACGCGGATGTTCTGAATTATAAATCCGAACAACTTGTGCGAACTCTGGAAAATAAATGAAAATAAAAATCTACTCGAAAGCCTTGACTACAGTTCGTTTACGAACTGTTTAGGTGTAAGTCCTGTTTCTTTTTTGAAATAGGTATTAAAGACTGTTTTGGAATTGAATCCACAATCATACGCCATTCCAATCAACGTGAGGTTGGCATTCTTGGGGTCTTTGGCAAGTTGCTTAAAGGCCTCTATTCGATATGAATTAATGAACTCGTTAAAGCTTTTTCCTATACTATCGTTGAGCAACCACGATAGTTGATTTGGATGAATTTGAATTTGATCTGCAAGAGACCGCAGCGAAAGACTTGAGTCTAAATACGGCTTCTTCTCAGCGAGGTAATCTAACAATGTCGACTTATAGAGAAGCGCGGCATCCTCATCCAACAATGCTTTTTTCCTTTTCTTAGACTCTAGATTATTCGAAGAAGGGAATAGGATTTTGTGAAACTTTGTATAGCGTGGGTCTGCTTTTATTGGGGCAATAATGGGATCTGCGTAGCGCAATAACAGCAACGATGATTTGGTTTCTATGCCAGATTGAATCCAATCGAAGGCTTTTTCCATGTCACCTAGAACAGCATGTATCACAAACACGAATGCATCTGAAGCGAATCCATCTGGTGATTTAGCGTTTTCTTGCAGGATCTTCAGGTATTTCTCTGTGTTCTTCTGATCCCCTTTTAATGCATAAGCCAATCCGACAGCGCCTATTCTTTCTGCCTCAACGATCCCTCCGCTTTCTATATCATCGAAATAATGAATCACCTCGTCATACCTTCCCAACATCAATAAGGTCAAACACTTTACTGAATGTGCTGGTATATTTTTTGGATTCACGTGTAGACAATCATTCAATTTCACCAATGCGTCTGAGTAATTCTCGGTCATGTAGTCTAAGTAAGCACTAAAGAATTGAGTTTCTTGCGACAAAGGATCTATTCCCAATGCAATTTCCAAATGCTCTTTTGCCTTCTCTTTGTTACCACTAAGAATATAAAAGAAAGACATGAACTGTTGTGCTTCGACAAAATTTGGTTTCAATTGAATTGCCTTTCTGGTATGGGCAAATGCTTCACTATAATTACAATCGGTAAAAAATGAGCTATTGGCCTTTTGGTAATAGATCTCTGGATTTTGTGGGTCTAGCTTAAAAGCCCGTCCAACTAATTCACTCGATTTTCCCCATGCTTCTATAAATGACATTACGCCTGTCATCGCCATAAAACTATAGACATCACTTAAGCCAACGATTGATTCAACATGATTGGCGTCGAGTTCTAATGCCCTTTTGTAATACTCTTCCGAAATTTTGATATCCTCCGCATTCCACTTGTTCTTATGAAACCTAGCCATCAATGAATACTCGTATACATTGATATTATCAGTTTGTTTCTTGACGAGGTGATCTTGCAACTCAAGGTGTCCAAAGTTTTCTCTGATCTTGTCAGCAATCAACATGCTAATTTCATCCTGTATTTCAAAGATATTTTCCATTTGCCGATCCCAAGTTTCTGACCAAAAATGAAAATCTTCTTCTGCTTGAATTAATTGAGCAGTTATCCGAATAACTTTGCCAGAAAGCCGAACACTTCCTTCTAGGACAATGGAAACATCTAATGTTTTAGCGATTTCCGAAATGGGAATTTCTTTGTTTTTAAAGTGAAAGGAAGACGTTCTGGATGTTACCTTGAGCTGACCAATTTGAGCCAATGCATTGATGATTTCCTCTGTAATACCATCACAGAAATACTCGTTCTCTACATCAGAACTCATGTTCTTAAAGGGTAAAACTGCTATGGATAAATTTCTTGGCAAACCAAGGCTAAGATAACTTAAATAGTTACAACTCTAAAGGCTCTCTTTAACAGGTACCAAAGCGACGAAAACACATCAATTTACTGCGATGGGAAATTCACGCACAAAAACACTGTGATTCAAGTATATATTCACTTCAACACAAGCATCGAAATAACTAAATTGAATGCAAATCAGCGGCTCAAATCAATGGATCGCTCAACCAAAATTTAATTCTAAAGCAATGAAAAAGCAAGAACACGTAAACTACACCAATTTCAATTGTCAAGAGGATGGGAGCACGCTAATTCAAGGAATCAGAGGCGTTAATGGATCAGAAAAAGTATACATTGCTGGTACATTCACCGAAAGTTCAAGCTTGGCGTACGGCTTACTTTATGAAGGACCGCTTTTCCTCAATGGTAACGAGGGAGAATGGCACAAATTGACATTCACTGCAGAAGGTGTAGACGACGTTGTAAACACATCGTGTTATGGCCCAAATAACCTTGACAATGGAAATGTACAGATCGTTGGATCATATAAGGTAGCTAGCAGCCCTGACACAAAAGGGTTCTATTATGAAGGTCCAGTGGATGGATCTGGAACATGGAAAACCGTTTCACCAAATAATGGTGATTCGAAAATGGTATTTGTACACAGCACAATGGGCGGATACGCCGTTGGTAATTATGATACTGAAGTCTATAACGCGTATGCCTTTATCTATAACATTGCGACAGAAGAATTTCAAGAAATTGCCGTTGATGGCGCCCATAGTACTACGCTTTATGGAATTTGGCACAACGGCGGCACTAGCTACACGTTGGTGGGAGGTTGTTCGTTCGATGGTCCAGAAAATTTAAGTCAAGCCTTTATCGTGGATTGGGATTCGGAAACACAGGAGACTAGCAATTGGTCGATGTATCAATATTTGGACGAGAATGTAAAATCCCTTGTTACGCACTTCGAAGGCATAACCACCGACGGCGAAGGTGGCTATAACATACCGTGTGACTGGGTAGCTTTCGACAAGAAAGATTCAACTCCCTTGGAAACAAGCGGTGCGTTCGTCAATATTAAGCGAAACACAGATGGCACCTTTGCTTCACCAACGTGGGTTCCACTAAAATTTCCTGTGAATGGTGCTATGACAAGTGCAAACACAGCGTACAAAAACAACATCTTGGGCGTCTATTTTATGCCTAACAACAATGGTGGAATGTATACCATTTCGTACAATGCGAAGGTCTTACCCAGTTGTTAAGTTGGAGTTAAAATATGAATTAACAAAGTGCCGCTTCGCGAAAATCGAGGTGGCACTTTTGTTTGTGCTGGTTTACTTCCTCTTTATAAAAGTCTCTAAACCGATTAATTAAACGGCGGTAGACCTGCTTAATTCTCACTGATATTGTACGAACGGTAACAATAGACTTAATTTTTCGCCCTAAAATTGTATAACACAATTAACGAATAAATAAATATTATGTTTAAATCAATCATTACTACATTCGTGCTTTCTGCATTTGCAATCACGCACAATCTCAATGCACAAGTTTCAATCGACAATACCGATATCACCAACCCGCCAGCTACATCGTGTACAAATACTTTTTACACCGTATCAGGAGTTATGGCCAACACGAATTACGGCTATTCGGGTCCCGTTATTACCGTTGTAGGTTTTAATATTAGCATTCAAATGGACTATTATTCTGGATTTGCACCTATGCCAGGCGCAACGCCGTATTCTGAGGATATGGATCTTGGAATGTTACCTGTTGGGACTTACACTGTATCGACAAACACAACTGTTGATGGACTATCAAGTAGCAACGATATCGGAACATTTGATGTAATTTCCTGTTGTCCTGTCAATGCGGATTTCTCACTCTCTTCATCAACTACTTGTTATCCTGATATTGTTTGGACGACGAACCTTAGCACCGGGGCATCGAGTTATGATTGGTACATTGACGGAGTATTTATCGTGAACGATCCAAATCCTGGTTTTTCGCCTTCTGTTGCTGGAATTCATACGATTCAATTAGTTGCAAATGATGGTAACTGTGCCGACTCAATGGAGTTGACCCTTGAAGTTTTTGTTGCTGATGCCATTAACCTTGGAAATGACACGACTATCTGCATTGGAGATTCACTTCTATTAGATGTTATCACGCCAAATGCTACCTACGAATGGCAAGATGGATCAACAAATGCAACATTTACTGTTGACACTGCAGGAACATATTGGGTAGAGGTAACCGATTCGAATGGGTGTATTTCTGCAGATTCAATTGTTGTTGCGTCGTGTTCTGTTGGACTGGGTGAAATCTACAATTCTGAATCAATTCTAATTTATCCAAACCCAGCGATCTCACAAATTCAACTACTAGGTGTTGAAGGGGAATCTACTGTTTCCATTCACTCACTAGCGGGTGAACTAGTGGCCGTTTATTCCAATACTGACACATTGGACATTTCTACGCTGAAAGCAGGTGCGTATCTTGTTAATGTAACACAAAAGAATACTACAATTACAAAACGTTTAATTATCCAAGATTAGGAATACGAAAGAACAAATGATAAGCCCGCTTCATACACTGGAGCGGGCGTTTTTGTGACTCATGTTGCTGATTTTTTAGGAATGTGAGACTCTCTTTGGTAGTCCTTGCAATACTTTGATTGTCTTCCCTCTGTGTCCCTTCGGTCTTCAGAAACAGTGCTTCCTCTCCTCCGAAGTGGGAACGTATTCTTGCTATTAAATAATAGCTCAATGAACTAAACCCCAATCAAAGTTTTTAAGAACTCCTACTTTGGAGAGGGAACGTATTCTTGGTTATTAAATAATATCTCAGTAAACCAGACTCCAATCAATGAATTAAGAATTCCCCCTTTGGAGGGGGACACAGGGGGAGGGTTTTCTACAAACAAGTGCAGAGTTTTAACTTCTTCTTAAAACATATATCGCATGAACAATTCGTTCATTCACCTTATCAATTTCATTCAACACTTCTCCTTCAGAAAACCGAATGATGGAATATCCCAGAGATTCTAGCCTATTTTGTCTATAGCGATCATAGTCCCCACAATTAGAATGAGAGTTTCCATCAATTTCCACAATCAAACCTATTTCTTGACTAAAAAAATCAACGATGAAGTGATCAATTGGACGTTGACGCTTAAATTTTACACCTTTTTGATTTCTACTCAAAAGAGCTTTCCAAATGAATTTCTCTGCTTTTAATGTGCTCGTTATCCGAAGTTCACGGGCATTTGTCTTTAGTGAAGGGTTGTAGTGGCTGTTCATGGTCGGATTTCTATTTAAGATAATGAAAATAGTTGGTAGTCCTCCCCCTACCCCCCTCCGAAGGCGGAATTTATTTTGCTATTAAAGAATATCTCAATGGACTAAACTTCAATCAAAGATTTAAGACAATGAAAACATTTGGTAGTCCTCTGATCCCTGCGGTCTTCATTTGCGGAGCTTCTTCTCCTCCAAAAAGAGGGACGTATTCTTGGTTTAATTGTAATCTATTGACTGATTATTAACAACTCCTCTCCAACAAGGTGACCTTCTTGAATAAGACTCAGTAGGTATTTCCCACTAGGATAAGTTGATGTTTGAACCGTTATTTTGTCGCCATTAACCGCTCTTCTTCGACTTACCAATTCACCGTCGATTGTGTGAATTTCTAACGTGCCATTTGCGATTTCTGAGTCCAGTTGTATTGTAACACTACTATTTGCTGGATTTGGAAATACATTTAAGTTTTGTAGGTTCATTCCAATTTCAATCACAGCTAGATCATCGCTATTGTTGTATCTCGCAATCGCAAGTCCGTCCTCATAAGGCCCACCAAAAGTTTCAGCTTTTCCCGCAAGCAGGAACTTGCCATCTGGCTGCTTCGCGAGCCCAAATGCATAATCATCGTCTATGCTGAAGGTCGTAGTTTGTATACCGTCACCATCAAATGTTGGATCAAAACTTCCATCTGTGTTAAATCGACCAATAGCAAACAAATTTCCAATTCCAGTAATGCCAACATCTCCACCAACCACAATTTTCCCATTGTTCTGAATAACTATATCTTGACAATCAGAACTTCCACCAAAATTTGCTGTTAAAATACCATCTGTGTCAAAAGAAGGATCCAAACTTCCATCAGTATTGTATCGCAGCATGATAAAGTCATTGCCAGATTGCCAACCACCAGCAACTATTTTTCCGTCTGATTGAATCTCGACCGCATTCGCTTGTAAATTTAATGCTTGATCATCCATAACAACAATTCCATCTGAATCGAAGGATGCATCTAGGCTCCCATCCGCATTGAGACGCAGCAAAAGAATATCATATGTAGGCGAAAAAGAAAAACCACAAATCACTATTTTACCATCATCTTGAATTGCAAAGTCTGAGCAATAATCATCATACACAGTTGGATCCAATACTACTTTCCCGTCAGAATCAAACGAGTTATCTAAACTGCCGTCAGTATTCAAGCGAAGTACCACTATTTCTCCAGAAACAGATGCTATGAATACTATTTTGCCATCATCTTGAATTTTAACAGTTTCTACCTCTATCGAACCGTATAAATTCATCGTGTCTTTTCCTGCTATTCCAAATGTATTATCAAGACTCCCATCGGTGTTATAGCGTGCAATTGCTGCATGACTCCCACCGCTAAAGAATGTTCCGACGGCTACAATTTTTTCGTCATCTTGAATTGCGATAGAGCTCACCTGAGTACTTGCATTGGTAGCACCAAATTCTGTGAGCGCTTTTCCATCTCCATCAAATGAATTGTCAAGACTGCCATCCACATTATAACGCAAAAGAATGAAGTCTCTGATGAATCCAGTAGCATCACTTTGATAACCACCAACTACTATTTTTCCATCCGCCTGAACCTGCACATCATTAGCTACACATGAACTATCAAACAACGTGTAGGTGACTTTTCCGTCAGAATCAAAGGTGTTATCCAAAGTCCCGTCTTGGGAAAACGTGCTGAATGTCAATAAAGAGAAAATAAATAAATGGCTTGCAATGCGTTTCATACGATTAAGTTTTGATTCAAATGTAGACCTAATTTACCGAATAGCATCCGCGAAGTTCACAAGTATAGCTTTACTACTTGCGGTATTCGCAAGCGGAGTCAATATTCCAAATCTGTAAACCTTTGATTAAACGAAAGCCCCACATGTTTCCATGCAGGGCTTTCCTAGATATTTGATCCTGTCTACCCCAGACAGTGAACAAACTGTTATTAATCCTTCTTAACGAACTCCTCGTAAGACTTCAATATTGGTTTCTTTAATTCCATTTTCTCTAGTGAGTCGAGGTACTTCTTCAATGACTTCCCTTTGATCTTCTCAAACGTTTGTCTCGCCGTTTCCATCTCACCTTCAATCTTCTTCAAATTTTCCATTTGCGTTGAGGAGGGCTCTCCATCGTAATCTGCAACGGTGCTATAAAGATCACCCATGTTCTCGCGCAGTTGATTTTCAGCTGAACCAACATAGTTATCACCTGTGGTAATCACCAATGTCTCCTTGAGAGTATTCATTTCAGTCTTCATTCCCGCAACAGTCTTACTCAATTTAGCGTTGTCTTTTGCCGTGGCCTCTCCGTTCTCCATATAGGTGTCGAGTTGATATACCATATAAGCCAATTCTTCTGTCATGTTGTACAATTTTCGCACAACGTCTTGCTGCTTCTTTCGTTCAGCAAGTGTAAATATGGAGTTCTTATCGTATTTAACTTCAACTGTCGACTCGTAAGTCTCTTTCCCCTTCTCAATAACGATCTTATACGTTCCTGCAGGCACTCGCGGTGCAACCATTCCTCCAAAAGTGATGGTTTTTCCTTTGGCTACAACAGGAACATTTGAAGTGAAATTCCAACCAACGATGTTGATTCCTTTCTTCTTTCCTGGCGTCAGTGAAGTCACAAAATTACCTTCTGAATCCAAGACCTTCATTGTCATTTTACCAAACGTATGACGTTTTGAGAGGTAGTAGATCACTTTTGCGCCATCGTATGGGTTTCGTCCGACAAACTGTGTTTCAGAACTCGTACCTCCGAAGGTGCTTTCTTCACTCATCTCAAATGCTTTTGTCTCCATGAAGTGCAGATTCTTTGCAACTACTTCGTTGGTCACTTGACGCAAAGGAGAAACGTCGTCGAGGATAATAATTCCACGACCGTGTGTTCCCATAATCAAATCGTTTGTGCGCTTGTGCATTTCCAAATAGTGAATGGCTGTCGCTGGCATGTTGTTTTCAAACTTCACCCAATTCTTACCTCCGTTAAGTGTTACATACAATCCGAACTCTGTACCTAAAAACAACAAGTCTGGATTCACATAATCTTCTTGGAAGCTACGTGCAAAGCCATATACGTCGTTTGTGATAATTGATGTCCACGTTTGACCATAATCCGTTGTTTTGTAGCAATAGGTGTTCTTGTCGTTGCTTGTGTGACCATCGAATACAGCATATGCCGTTCCTTTATTAAAGCTACTCGCCTCAATGTGATAGCACCATGTGTTTGCTGGAAGTCCAGCAATGTTTTGTGTTGTATTTACCCATGTTTTACCGCCGTCTTTAGTTACTTGCACGTTTCCATCATCTGTTCCAACCCAAATGACATTTTGATCCAAACCTGACTCCGCGATGGTGAAAATCGTACAGTGATTCTCTGCTCCAGAATTGTCGCGTGAAAGTCCGCCCGATTCTTCTTGCTGCTGCTTTGCCTTATCGTTTGTTGTTAAGTCTGGAGAGATCTTCGTCCATGTATTCCCCATGTCGTCTGACTTATGCAGAAATTGACTTCCAACATACAATCGATCTGGCTCGTTCAAACTTGTAGTAATCGCTGCATTCCAATTGAAGCGCAATTTTGGATCACCTTCAACAGGAAATGGCTTTACAATTCTTGTTTGTCGAACTTTGTCATCGTAACGCCAAATTGCATTTGCACCCTGCATTTCAGAATACATAATATGCGGCTTTGTAGGGTGAGGATATACTCTAAATCCATCTCCAACTCCAATCACTTCCCAATCGCGTGCTTCCACTCCACCAGGACTTGAAGAAGGTCCGAACCAACTACCATTATCTTGTAGTCCACCGTAAATATTGTAAGGTTCCTGATCGTCAACACTGATGTGGTAGAACTGACATATTGGTAAATTCTCAATAATCTCCATTGTATTCCCCAAATTCAATGATCGGTACAAACCACCATCCGTTCCAACAAATAGTTTGTCAGGATCTTTAACATCAAACCAGATGTCATGAATGTCAGGGTGCATAGACCCGAGTGATCTAAATGTATTTCCACCATCACGACTGATTGAACCAAATAACCCAGCTTTTACAACGATGTCAGGATTTGTAGGATGAATAACGATCCGTGAGAAATAGAATGGACGAACGACCAGACCAAAGTCAGCATTCAAATGTTTCCATGTAGCACCTGCGTCTTCAGATCGATACATCCCGCTAAGGTTTTTGTCTTCAGACTCTATTACTGAGTACAAAATTGAAGTGTTTGATGGAGCAATGGCCACGGCAATTCTCCCGAACTTCCCTTCAGGGAATCCTTTATGAATCTTGTTCCACGTCTTTCCAGCATCCGTACTCTTGTACAAAGCGCTATTGTCTCCACCAGAACTAAACGACCATGCCGTTCTTCTATGTTCCCAGAATGATGCGTACAAAATATCTGGATTCACGGGATCCATTATCAACTCTGAACAACCTGTATTCTCATCGATGTAAAAAATCTTCTCCCATGTCACTCCTCCGTCTGTTGTTTTGTAGACCCCGCGTTCTTCATTTGGGCCCCACAATGCTCCTTGAACACCTACAAAAAGAACGTCTGAATTTTCAGGATGAATTCGAATTGCACTGATGCGATCTGACTTCTCCAAGCCCATCTTGTCCCAAGTCTTACCGCCGTTGGTCGTCTTGTAAATTCCATCACCGATAGAAGTACTGTTCCGTGTCCACACTTCTCCAGTTCCTACCCACAAGGTCTTATCTGGACTTGCTGGATCAATTGCAACGCATCCGATGGATTGGCAATGATCATCAAAAATGGGATTAAACATCACACCTCCATCATTCGACTTCCAGACTCCTCCACCAGCTGTGCCAATGTATACTGTTTTTGAATCAGTTGGGTGACCTTCAATGTCACTTACTCGTCCACTCATCAGTGCTGGACCAATGTGTCGCGCTTGCATATCTCCGAAAAGTGCGTCGCCGTTTAATTTCTCAATCCCTTGTGCGTGTAGGCTCAACCCACACCCCACTATGAAAAGGGTGCTCAATAACTTCATAATATTACGTTATTCGTGATTATAGATACATTGAAATGTGATGAGGAGAATAAAACCTCCCCATCAAAAAACAATCACTTTTCTTCTCCCTCTTCGGTAACCTCTTCCGCTGGGAACATGAAAATAGAATCGTCTACTTCAGGGTTCAATTTCATTGATTCTACCTGAATTGTCTGACCTCCGCCACCTTCAGTTTGATAAGTCATCGAAAATGGGAAATACAAGCCTTCCACTTCTTGATAATCACTGAACAATGTCTGAGCGATCTGCCCTTTCATTTGTCCTGACATCATCTCCTGCTCTTGCATGATTGGAACGAAATTCTCTTTGTCCATGTAGTAATACACGATGTTCTCTTTTTCTTCTCCTTCAACCAGCTGTGTCTTCTTTGTTACCTTCAACTTATAGCAATCAACACCATCTTTCGTGTCTTCTCCGTCCAATTCTATTGTGTAACCATTTTCTTTATGCTTCAATAAAGCATCTGGAAATTCTGAAATCGTACGCTTGTAATTCTCTGTGTCTTCAGACTCACCCTTTTCGGCTTTCATCGTCATAAAACTCACGCTCCATGTCGTTTCTCCATCGAAAGCTTGCTGCACAAACTCCTTTCCTTGAAAAGTAAACTTTGTTACCATTCTTCCATCTTTCAGGTTAACCATGTCAATTGGAATCGTCATTCCTTGCGCATCAACATTTGCTTTCATAGAGTATCCCTCTACTTTACTCCATGCCTCACGCCCTCCGACATTCTCAAAATATGTGTCAAGAATTTGATCAACTGTGACATCTTGTGCCTTTACACTAATTACGCCTATTATGAATAATGCGGCTAAAGCTATTTTTTTCATGTTTATTTTTTTTTTAGATAAGACCAATATACTAAGGAAAGGTTACAAACTTTGTACAATTGGATGAACGGAATGAATGTTAGGTTGAGCTGCTTTTATCACTGCTGAACAAAGGTTCCTTGGAAATGATCAGGCTGGAAATCCTGTAGATCACTGAAATATGTGTTTCTCGTAACCCAATGCAAAATTGCACAGTTAAAAGAAAATGGCTTTATTTGGAATTCTAACCTTTCAATATGTCTATAAACTATTCCTTTGGCCTTCCCTTAAAAAATAATTTTGTTGAATTCATCTACTATCAGGGGCTCTTCCTTCCACATGAGATTGATCGAATTCTTGGTTTTTGGGATGATGAAAAAACGATTAAAGCAGAGGTTGACGGAGAAAGCGTGTACAAAGACGAATTACGGAAAAGCTCTGTAATGTTTGTTGATAATACACCTGAAAATGATTGGATTTATAACAGATTAGCGGGACTTGCGATTAAATCCAATAACGAGCGGTATCACTTTGATTTATTGGGATTCCATCAGGAGTTGCAACTCACACGTTATTCTGAAGGCGATTTTTTTGATTGGCATTTGGACTTTGGTGTTGGCGGAACTTCCTCCAGAAAACTGAGCATGACAATTCAGTTGTCTGAACCAGATGCATACGAGGGAGGAGATTTGCAGTTCATGATAAATCAAAATATCGTAACTGCTCCGCGAGAAAAGGGAACAATCGTCATTTTTCCATCCTTTATCATCCATCGGGTAACGCCAATAACCAAAGGTACTCGGGAATCAATTGTTGGATGGGTGGCTGGACCTCCTTATCGTTAGGAACGATAGTTGGAATCCAAAAGGATCATTTCTGGGTTCAAATCTTTGGGAATGTTAACCTGATTACCTTTAACAACGGCGAAAAACCCTATCTTGATTAGTTTAAATGAATCCAAAACGTAGATATCGATTTCTTGTTAGCTTGACGGTGTTATTTTGGAGCACTTTTTCAGGGTATACCCAAAACCTTTTGGTGAACCCTGAATTTGAAGAAATAAACGTGTGTGTAGAACATGCAGCTGAATGTTCTCCAGAAGGATGGCTTTTGACTTCACCTAATATTCCTGTGAACCGAAAAGGTACTGCTGGTATCGTTGTCTTTAATTCTAATGTTCGGAATGTTAGACAATACATGCAGTCCGAACTGATGATGGAATTGGAAGCAGGACGAGTCTATGAAATTAAAATCATGGCATTGGCTGGAGAATGTGTCGTTAACTCACTTGGAGTTAAGTTTGAGGATGAATTTACGTGTCTTGAAAAAGATGAACTTATTGAATCACCCGACGTAGACTTTTCTTCCCAATTCCTGCAATTTAGCAAGGGGAAACAGCGCAAATGGATAGAATTATCTGCTTCATACAAAGCTAAAGGTGGAGAGCGATTTATCCTAATTGGTTCTTTTGCATCGGATTCGGAACAGACAAGAAAATTTAAAGATCAGCCCAAGCAGTATACAAATTACCTGTACTTTCTTGACAATGTAGAGTTAAACGCTCCGCATTTGGACTCACTTCCTCCCGAATGTATGGAAGTAAAGAAACACTTGTATAACTTTGATTATAGACACTCTTTCTGTTTGTATAGAGCTTACGAAAAACCTATAGAATTAGATACAGTGCCTGCCATTCTGCCGGAAGCGCATATTGATAGTCTAATCTTAGGTGATGTTCTCTTTGATTTTAATTCAAGTGATCTAAAACCCGAAGCGGAATCGTATTTACTCGAGTTGATGAAAACTATCAACAAAGAGTCCATTTCTCTAATTGAAATTTACGGCTATACGGACAATATTGGAACTGACGCATACAACGAAAAACTATCGCAAGAACGGGCGGAGTCTGTTAAAAAATTGCTGTCGAAAAAAGGATTACCAGAACTGTCTATGAAGACTTTTGGAATGGGAAAAACTAACCCTGTTACCGATAACTCAACTGAAGAGGGAAGGCAGAAAAACAGACGCATCGAAATATTTTTTCATCATTCAAAGTGAATTGTACAACCTTGTCTTCAAATGCTAAGAGAAGTGTTACTGGAAATTGATTCATTCAATAATCAAATGATCCGTGCACAAAAAAAGCCTGCTCCAAATGGAACAGGCTTCGATATTTTTGTTCGGTTATTGTTACAATCCGAAGGCTGCTTTTACTTTATCAACGTAATCCAATTTCTCCCAAGTAAACAATTCAACTTCCATTGTCTTAGGTTCTCTTCCTGGAGCAGTAAATGTTTTTGTTACTACTTCATTCTTTCTACCCATGTGACCAAACGCTGCTGTTTCTGAATACATTGGATTTCTCAATTTCAAACGTTGCTCTATGAAGTAAGGACGCATGTCAAAAATTTCAGAAATCTTCTTCGCAATTTCTCCATCTGTCATATCAACTTTTGACGTTCCATATGTATCAACGAACAATCCACATGGTTCAGCTACACCAATGGCGTATGAAACTTGCACCAATACTTCGCTACACAATCCTGCAGCGACTAAATTCTTCGCGATGTGACGCGTTGCATATGCAGCTGAACGGTCAACTTTTGAAGGATCTTTTCCTGAGAATGCTCCACCACCGTGTGCTCCCTTACCACCGTATGTATCAACAATGATCTTACGACCTGTCAATCCAGTATCTCCATGAGGACCTCCGATAACGAAGATTCCTGTTGGGTTAATGTGGTATTGAATATCATCCGTAAACAATTTTTGAATCTCTGGAGAACATTTCGCTTTAACACGTCCAATAACGATCTCTACGATATCCGCTTTGATCTTCGCCAACATTGTAGCCTCTGTATCAAAATCATCGTGTTGTGTTGAAACAACAATTGTGTCAATTCTTTGTGGCACGTTATCATCAGAGTACTCAATCGTAACTTGTGACTTCGCATCAGGACGCAAGTAAGGAATCAAATCCAATTCGTTGTTACGAATCTCTGACATCTCAACTAAAATCATGTGTGCTAGGTCCAAAGCTAACGGCATGTAATTGTCCGTTTCATTTGTAGCGTAACCAAACATCATCCCTTGGTCACCCGCTCCTTGATCTTCTGGGTTTGCACGCTCAACTCCCTGGTTGATATCTGCCGACTGATCATGAATTGCTGAAAGAATTCCGCAAGAATTTGCGTCAAACATGTATTCAGACTTCGTGTATCCAATACGCGCGATTGTTTCTCTAGCGATTTTTTGAACGTCTAAATAAGTATCTGTTTTAACCTCTCCGGCCAAAACAACCTGACCAGTAGTTACCAAGGTTTCACAAGCGACTTTAGACTCTGGGTCAAAGGCCATGAAATTATCAATCAAAGCATCTGAGATTTGATCGGAAACTTTATCTGGATGTCCTTCTGAAACGGACTCTGATGTAAACAAGTATGACATTGATTCTGCTTTAAATTATTCGAACCGCGAAATTAGCAAATTAATTCAATTCAAAAAGGATTCGATCTGCACGAATAAATGGTTTTTACACCATCTAATATTCACTCAAGAACATGGCCTTAGCGCTGTCTTATATAGCCTGTAGCATCCTTAGGAAGGTCGAAAATCCAAGTGTAATGACCAACGAAGTGAGAATCGTAGAAGCCCATTTTGTTATAGAACTTCTCAGGAATATAGGCGCGATGATACATCTCCAGTCCACCCACTTTTGCTTGTGGCGCGATCCCATCTAGCAAACACGGGGCCGATAATTTGTTCCTTTCGAAGTCGCTACCATACTGCCATACTTCTTTCCATTCATCAATGTTCACCTTCCCCGCAGAGGCATTTTCTGGTGCTATTATGTAGAGACCACCAAAGTTGATCTTACCTCTAAGTTGCTCAATCAACCCCAATGTATATGCATACCCCATACTGTGTGCAACGATGTACAAGGTGTCGTTGGTTGATTTATTAGGTAGTTCATTGAGCATCTGCTGCAAGTTCCTTCCTGCTATTTTACCATTCGTTCTCCGACTATTGAAACCTTCAATGTTTGGTTCCAAATTGTATAGATCAACCGTCTTTATTTCCTCCGAAATTAAAGGAATCCAGCTACTAACTGAAGTTTGACGACAGACATGGTTCCCTTCCTCCTTGCATCGCTCTGGGTGAGATGTGGTGAGCGATGTAAACGTTAGTAAACTTCTGTGATTGGAAGTTTCAACAGAAAAATGACCATCTGCATAAAGTGTTTCACTCGGATTTAAACGATCTTGAAATAAAACATCGATTTCCTTCCACGGTCGCCAATAGTCGTAACGATCAAAGTTATAGATGAGGTTCTTTGAATTTGCGAATTCCAAACCATTTTTTCGGATGTCATCGAAATTCTCTTCAAAAGTTTCTCCTAATGATGTAGGTCGATAACCATTCACAAATAACAGTATTCGCTTTGCTGGATCTTTCAATTCCAATTTGTCGGTAACCTCCTTCCCCAAATGATTGTACACCTTTTGATAGGTATATGTGCCATCATCAGCTAGGTAATTGAACACAAAATAATGGCTCTCCGCGTATTCATTGTAATTCTTAGTTCGAATGGTTAAGGTATCCGAATCTGTTTTGAAGGTACACTTCGACCATTTGTCGCCTTCCTTTTCAACATTAAAATAGAGTACTCTTTTGCGTTTCTCAAGGAACCAATCTTCTCCCCTCTTGATAAGGATTTCAGATCCCATTTTATCTTCCTCAAGTAATTGGGTATTCATGTTATCCCCAATCGTGGAAATTGCACTACGGGTATCCATTCCGTACAGATAATCTAGCTTTCCAGACTTAACTTCGAACATTCCGTAGCCCTGATTGATGAGTAAAAAAGACCCTACGTACACGGCAACAAACACTGAAAACACAATCATACGGACAGTTATTCTAAAGATCCATCTGAACTTGATCACTTTATGCAACCACTTGAATAATTTCCTACGAATGAACACCGAACCAACTGCAAACAAAAGCAGAATCAAAAGATGTAGCGCACATATTGGAAAGGATAAGACTGTAAACAAGGGTATGAAAAACCAGTTATCAATATTGAGGTGCAGAGAAAACTGATTTCGCTTGAATGGACGCTTAATTGATTTTAAAAGATTCCCCGTTTTGAGCACAATATATCCTTTTTCATCCTCCTCCCAAAAATAATAGCCAATGATTCCGTTGTTTGTGCGCACATCTTCGTAGTCGTCATAATGTGAAATACTACGACAGCTTCGTTGAATCGACTCCCATTGTGAGTGGATCAATTCAGATCCACCTCCCAAATCCATTAAGTTCTTGGTACTTCCTTTCAATGGGCCTTCTTCGATCCATGTTTTGTTCAAGACGCCTACACCAAATCCCAATTGCCGAGCAATGGTTTGATGCAGCTTCTCCTCTGAATTTTTCACGAATGCTACGGCCTTGTTGCGCACCATGAATCCTGAGATTTCCGAATCAACGAATCCATCCACAACAAACACATAATAGGCATTGGAACTCTTATGACTTTCGAAATACGCATCTCTAATTTCCCTCATTTGTTTAGTAAAACGAACCTGCTCCAGATTTGGGTTACTCAACAAACCTCCATCGTATTCTTCTGGCTGGAAAAAGGGGGCTACATGCACCGAGAATTTCAGGTTTGCCTGTTTGTAAATCGAATTGAGCGAATGCTGGAGGCTATCCCTGTTAATGTCTGTTCTGACGAGTGGAACAACGATCAATGATTGTGTCTGGAAAGGATAGACGCTAACATCCAATTGACCAATTAGTGTTTCCAGATGGTACACTTCAAGTGAATAGTTCGCTTCTATTTGCGGGAGAACAATCTTGACGGTATCCCCGTTTCGATCACTCAAGTCGATTGCAAATAGAGAGTCTGCGATTTTAAATGTTAAGTTTTCAGAATTGAATAATGCCCTATTCGACAGTGTCATCTTGACCGTATCCGAACTGTTTATAGCAACTGATTTGTGCGGAACTGCGTAAGGAGCACCCTGAATTTCTATCCACTTATAATCTTCCTTCCATTGGCTAATGGAGTAGTTATCGAATCCGAACAGCTGATTCTTTGCTGGGAAAAACTCCGCACGGACAGAATCCAACTCCTGAGCATGCATTTGAAATGCACCTCCAAAGATGAATAAAAATAAAAGCAGGCGAATGTGAGACATGTACAAATCGGGTTCAGTATACTCTTCTAACGTTACAAAAATAGAATCTCGTATTGAAGGACTGCATAAAAAAAGCGACCAAATGGTCGCTTCCTCTTATTTTTTCTTCATGCCGCCGGGTTTGCAACACGTTGGCAAGGCTTCCACTGAAGCAGGGATCGCTTTCACCTCATCGGCGTCGTATCCAATTTCTGAAACTATCTTTTTTATATCATCAAGGGATAATTTCTTCTTACTGTACTTTACTGTCAGTACTTTACTCCTAACATCCAACTCAGCAAATTTGATTCCTGCTGTATAGTTGAGTTTTTCTTCGATGCGCTCCTTACATGAACCGCACTCTGCTGATGTTTTAATTTGTACTTCAGCAACGTTTTGTCCGTGAGCAAAACTCACGGACAAAACAACTACTATTAATGCTAATATTCCTTTCATTCTTCTAGTTATTTGAAATGATGAGACGTTCCATCTTCGCAACCTTCATTGAACGGAGTGTTACAAAATACATACCGTTTGCGAAAGTCCGCGAATCGAGCGTCAACTCATCAGTTCCTGAAACGTCGATCTTACGAACAAGCTTCCCAAGTGCATCCGTAATTACCACTTCTCCATGCTGACCTGCTGGAAGCGCATAGTTCACAAAAAACACGCCTTGTACAGGATTCGGGTGAATGCTTACTGAGATATTCAACAAGGCCTCTTCATCAAGCGAAGCTGTATTCAACACGGTAAACACCATCGTCGTATCACATCCTTCCGCTGAAGTTGCAATCAAGGTATACGTTCCAGGATTTATACCTGTGATGTCTTCTGTTGTTTGACCAGAATCCCAGTTGTACGTGTATGTCGTAGCACCACTTAAAGTTACGTTAATCGCTCCGTCAAGTGATGATGCAGATGTTGCGTCTGTTACAACTCCACTTCCGTTAAATACTGTGTTTACGTTATTCACAACAAATGTGTCAAGCATTACACAGTTGTCACCCAAGTCTGTGATTGTTACGATGTACGTTCCAGCAGAAAGTCCAGTAAGATCTTCTGTTGTCGCTGCATTGTCCCAAGCATAGGAGAATGAACCAGTACCACCAGACAGTGTCATGTCGATTGCACCAACTCCACTGTTACAAGCGTCATCTGTAATCGCACCTGCAGTTGCCATTCCGTTAGCTGTACCACCAACAACATAATCAAATGTTGATGAGCAACCACTACCGTCTGTAACTGTACATGTGTATGTACCAGCAGTCAATCCAGAGATGTCTTCCGTTGTTGGTCCATTCGACCAGCTAAATGTGATTCCTGTTCCTGAAACGATCGTTTGATCAATTGTTCCGTCAGCACCACCACAATATTCATCCGTTGCAACACCTGTAATATCAAAGGTATTCGTATTGTCAATAGTCACAGTAAGGTCAACGCTACAATTCTGACCAGTGGTGTTCGTTACAGTAACAGTGTATGTTCCTGCTCCAATTCCTGTGAGGTCTTCCGTTGTTTGACCAGAATCCCAAACATAAGTATATGTTCCAGCTGGACTCACCGTAATGTCAATTGATCCATCTGCCTGACTACAGTTTTCTCCTACTGAAGTTTCAGTTACGGTGAACAAGCCAGCAGCACCAACCGTCACAACAGAATCAGCGTAGCATCCATCATTATCTGTAATAGCTACCAAGTATGTTCCTGCACTCAAACCACTCGCTGTCCAACCACCAAGGTTGACACCATCGAGATAATAGTCATCAGCAGTTCCACCCGTAGAGAAGACAATCTCACCATCTCCTTGTCCACAGAACTCATCCGTGATTGCAAGGTTAGTAAATCCAAGATTCGATTGAACATTGTCAACAGTAACTATAGAGTCTGCATAACAACCAAGGTTATCCGTAATGGCAACTAAGTATGTTCCTGCACTCAAGTTATTTGCTTGCCATCCTCCAAGGTTCACACCATCTAAGTAGTAGTCGTCAGCTGTTCCACCTGTAAAGAATACAATCTGTCCATCCTGTGCAGTACACGTTTCAGGTGAAATGTTCAAGTTTGTAAATCCTAATCCTGAACTTTGTGATTCAACTGTAATTGTTTGTGATACTTGACAATTTGCAGCATCCGTAATTGTTACCACGTAATCTCCAGGAGGTAAGTTAGTGATGTCTTCTGTATTATCACCATTGTCCCAAGAGAAGTTGAATGGTCCGATTCCTCCGTTCACAGTTAAATCAATTTCTCCATCAGGCTGTGTACATGTCGCATCAACAACGATTCCTGAAGCAGTGATGTTTGTGGAGTTCACATTGTTAACTGTAAATGACTGCACCAGTTGACAGCCTACACCATCTGTAATTGTTACAGTGTATGTTCCAGCTGATAAGCCAATCGCATCTTGTGTTGTTTGTGCGTTATCCCATGCGTATGTATACGCTGGGGTTCCTGTAACTTCAATATCAACGAAACCTTGTCCGTTCAAACAATTTTCGTCTCCAACATTCGTGAAGCTAATTGCCAATGAACCTGTTTGGTTAACAACCGTAGCAGTCGCCGATGCTGAACAACCAACGTTGTTTGTTACCGTCAATGTATATGTCCCAGCGTTAAGCCCTGAGATATCTTCTGTTGTTTGACCTGAGTCCCAAACAGTAGATACTATTCCAGTACCAGTGATTGTCGCGTCAATCGCACCATTTCCATTTCCACAACCTTCATCTGTAACTGAAGCAATGGTAACCGAAAGTCCACCAGAGATGTTGTTTACTGTACCACTGAAGTTTGCAGCGCATCCGTAATCATCTGTTACTGTAAGGTTATAATTTCCAGCCGATAAGTTTGAAAGGTCTTCTGTCGTTTGACCAGAATCCCACATGAACGACAATGGCATGTTTCCACCCACAGTCGTCACGTCAATCATACCTGCGCCGTCACCGCAATTTTCATCGGTAACAGTTCCTGTCACTACAAGGTTTCCTGGGTTGTTCGCCACAGTATATGATCCCTGAACTTGACAACCGCTTCCGTCCGTAACTGTTACTGTATACGTTCCAGCTGAAAGGTTATCAATCATTGCTGTTGTTCCACCATTCGACCATGAGTAGTTGTAAGGAGCACTTCCTCCTGCCACTGTGATTGATACAGATCCTGAACCAGAACCACAATACTCATCACTAATTGAAGCTCCTGTAATTGCTAGTGAAGCTCCTGTATTGGCAACTGTATATGTTCCATTTACAGAACATCCGTTATTGTCAATTGCTGTTATTGTATAAGTTCCAGCTGAAAGTCCCGTAAGGTCTTGTGAAGTCCCTCCGTTTGACCATGTGTAATTCACAGGGTTCGCAGCTCCAGTTATTGTGATATCAACCGCTCCTTGACCATTCGAACAGTTTTCATCTGTAACGATTGGCTGCGTAATGGCCATTGCTCCAGGTGCTGAGTTAACAACCGCTTGTGTTGTTGCCTGACATCCGTTTCCATCTGTCACAGTCACAGTATATGTTCCTGATGAAAGATTCGAGATATCTTCAGTCGTTGGGCCATTCGACCAGCTATATGTAACTGGTGCCTGACCACCTGTTTGTGTTATATCAATACTTCCTAATCCATTCGAACATGTTTCATCAAACACGATAATGTTTGTGATACTCAAGTTTCCGGGCAAGTTAGTTATTGCAATTGCTGACGTAGTAACCGAGCATCCATTCTGATCAGTAATATCACACGTATATGTTCCTGCCGATAATCCAGTTTGATCTTCCGACGTTGGACCGTTTGACCATGCAAAAGTATATGGACCCTGACCACCAGCTGGTGTTAAATCAATTGCACCAATTCCGTTTCCACAAATCTCACTTGTTGTTGTATAGTTATAAGTAATGTTTCCATTTGTTTCAATGACATCTGCTGAACCAGTCACCTGACATCCGTTCGCATCTGTTGCAGTGTATGTGTATGTACCCTGCGTAAGGTTCGTGATGTCTTCCGAAGTTGGACCATTCGACCAGCTAAATGCAATCGGTGCAGTTCCTCCAACAATCGTCAAATCAACTGAACCATTGTTTCCACATGATGCATTTGTTACGACTGTCGAAGCAGACATTCCACTTGCCGTATTTCCGACGGAGATATCTCCAGTAACAATTGAACAACCTGAATTATCCGTAATTGTACATGAGTAAAGTCCAGCAGAGAGTCCACTTATTGTTGCTGTTGTTCCAGCATTTGACCATACAAATGAATATGGAGCATTTCCTCCTGTTACATTCAATGTAATCTCACCTTGTCCGTTTGAACAAACTTCATTTGTAACAACTGGCGTAAATGCTAATCCTGTTGCTTGGTTATTTACTGTATATGTATCGTTTGCGGTACAACCATTCTGATCAGTGATTGTAATCGTGTACGTTCCTGCCGACAATCCTGTTTGATCTTCTGACGTTGGTCCGTTTGACCATGCATAGTTCAATGGTCCTGCACCACCAATTGTGATAACATCAATTGCTCCTGATCCATCACCACATGTTTCATCTGTAACCACCGCATTTTGAATTGCCAATGTTCCTGAGTTAGCCCCAACAGTAACTGAGTGACTCTCTGTACAACCGTTTGCATCCGTTACCGTAATGTCATACGTTCCAGCGGTAAGACCGATTATGTCTTCGTTGGTAGCGCCATTCGACCAGATGATCGTAAATGGTGCCGTTCCTCCAGAAATGTTCATGTTAATGGTACCGTTTGCGTTTCCACATACTTCATCCGTTACCAATTGTGTTGTTACACTCAAAGTACCTGAAGCGTTAATGACTGAGAAGATTGGTGTTGTAAATGTACATCCCTGTCCATTTGAAACTACACAGTAGTAATCTCCTGCTGGAACACCTGTAATGTCTTCCGTTGTTGCTCCATTTGACCATAAGAATGTTTGGTTCTGACCTGTCAATGTAATATTTACAGCTCCCTGCCCATTTCCACAAACCTCGTTCGTGATGTTTGAACCGATCAATGAAATATCACCACTTGTCTGACCTACTGTATACGTCTCTACAATGTAACATCCCGTTTGGTCCGTAATTGTACATACATATGTTCCAGTTGACAATACTGAGATGTCCTGTGTTGTTTGACCAGAATCCCAAGAGTATGTCAATGTTCCGTTTCCACCTGTCACCGTTTGGTTAATAGATCCGTTTGATGAAGTACATAATTCAGGAACGATACTCGCAGTTGCTGCAAGTGTACCTGCGTTATTTGCAACAGTGTAAGAAGCAGATGCAATACATCCATTACCATCTGTAATTGTAACGTCGTAAGTTCCAGCTGAAAGTCCTGTTTGATCTTCAGTTGTTGGACCGTTTGACCAAGCAAATGAGTAAGGCATTGCTCCACCAACAACCGTAATATCGATTGATCCATTTCCATTTCCACAATTCTCCTCTCCAACAGAAGCTCCTGAAATTGCAAGATTACCCGTGTTGTTGTTTACTGTGAAAGTCATTACTTCCGAACAGTTATTCGCATCCGTTGCAACAACGGTATATGATCCAGCAGCTAAGTTTGAAATATCTTCTGTTGTAGCTCCGTTACTCCACGAGTATGATACAGGCGCAACCGCATTCAAGATATTGATATCAATACTACCATTCCCTGATCCACACATTTCGTCGTTGATCACATTCGCCTCAACTTCGATAAAACAGAAAGCAGAACAATTTGAAACATCATTTACCAATGTGTAACTCGCATTCGCAGTACATCCGTTTCCGTCAATAATATCTACCGTATACGTTCCAGCCGTTAATCCAGAAATATCTTGTGTGCCTGGTCCATTTGACCATTGGTAGCCATAAGAACCTGTACCACCTGACACATTGATATCAATTGACCCATTGTCTGTATTACATTCTTCATCCAGAACCGCAACTGGCGTAACTACTATTTGAGTAGCTTCCGTAACTGTAATCACTTCAGAGATAATACATCCCTGCTGATCTTGCATTGTTACTGTATAATCTCCAGCTGTCAATCCAGAAATATCTTCTGATGTTGGACCCGAATCCCATGTAAAGGTATAAGGTGTTTGACCACCTGCTGCTGTAATATCGATTGCTCCATCGTTGCCACCGTAGCATGAAGCTCCAGTTGCAGAAGAAGTAATACTTAAAGAACCAATGTTGTTTACCAAGAATGTTTCTTGTGATTGACATCCGTTCGCATCCGTTACTGTAATTGTATATGTCCCTGCTGGGATACCAGATATATCCTCTGTGGTTTGACCACTACTCCATAACACTGTATAAGGTGCAACGGCGTCTGTAATGTTTGTATTAATAGAACCATCATTTCCACCGCAGGTAGAATTCGTTACGAATCCTGTCGTTACAATTTCCACTGGTTGTGTTAAGGTTACAAGAGTATCTGGTTGATCACCAATAAGACTGATGTACCAATTAAAGATGTATCCATTATCCAATGCAAACTGATCAGTTACGTGCATAGTCCACGTACCATTCATATCAGCACCAACAAGATTCGTCATGCTTTCAAACGGCGTATACGATCCTGCTGGAAGGTACTCATCTGTGTACGAGTTACCCATTCCATCCGTATAGTTACGTGTAAAGTTATTTGACTCCTGAACCATTGTTCCGAAAATCGGAGAGGCGTTGAAGCAGTACTCATATCCCGAACCTGGGTCTGTCAATTGAGAACCCGCTTGACCATCAACAGGGCCAGTTGCAATTGGCTCACCAAGGTCACATGATCCACCACCATTCTGTTGTTTCAAAATAACGATCTCACCTGTTGGAGCTTCGACCGTAATTTGTAAATCTCCGAGGTACGAGTGCTCCATTGTTGCACAAATCTGTTGGATCTGGTTAACATCAACAATCGTTTGTCCTGGATTGAATCCAGCGATTGCCAACGGTGCATCGTATGTAATTACCTGTCCGTTTGGAACGTCTGGTAAGAAAGTAGTATCTGCATCGTAAACCCCACCAATAACAAGCGCATCCGCTTCACATCCGTATGAATCAAAGACCTGAATTGTGTAGGTTCCAGCTCCTAACCCTGTAATGGGATTGGATTGCGTACTGCCCTCACTTCCGTTGGGGTAGGTAATATCATAGGTATAAGGTGGGAATCCTCCCGTGGCGGTGACCAGTATTTCACCCGAGTTGTCATCATAACAATCGAGATTGAAGCCGTCCAGCGAGAAATCAATGGGTTGGGCATCATTTATAAATAGGAATGCAGTATCATAGTCGGCACAGGCAGCAGGTTGGTAAATAATCCATACCGATTCCTGACCTTCCGTAATTCCGTCTGAAAATGCATCAATGTAAATTGTTGCTGAAGTATCTCCCGCAACGATTGTCATCGAGCTATCTACGTATTGGTAATCAACACCGTTTACGGCAGAACCACCAACGATGAAATTGATGATTCTATCTTGGTTACTTACATCATCGAAAGAAAAAGTAAAGCTTGCAGGTATACATCCTTCCAATGCGATATCATCAGAGTTGATTGTCTGTGTTTCCACTTCAACAATTCCCTGAACAAGTGAATTCTCTTGTAAGAATACGGCTGAACTATAAACGCCATCACCTGCATCTGAAATAACCAATTTCAAGTGATACACTTCACAAGGCGTAAGGTTACCTCTTGTTGCTTCAAGAATCGTTGTGTATCCATCGTATTCGATATCCAATCCACCTGCATTGTCATTGTAGTAGATGTTAAATGGATTCGCAGGATCACCATTAATGTTGTTAATTGATACTGGGTTTGTTGTACTTGGTACTAAGGCTATATTTTCTTCACCAGTAATTCCAAGACCACTGATGAAAAAGGCAAAAACATCATTAAATCCAGAGTTATTTGGTGGTGCAAATTCAGGGTATTCTTCTGAGGCGAAGACATAATTGAACTGAATGAATGATGATTGCACTTCGAAATCAAATTCCAACGTAATTGCATCAAATGTATTTGCTCCCGCCAAAGCAGTCATCTGCGCAGTACCTGAGTTACCCAAGTTTGCTCCAGTACTGTTAGAACTGTTTGGTCCTGCCGCTTCATTCACACTGTTTCCAGAGGAGAGTATTACTCCAGAATCAAACCCAATATCAGAATTGGTTCCTGTAAATTGTCCTGCTGCATTAGAAGTTCCACCAGCGGGAAGTGCTGTATTCCCTTCCGACAAAACAGCGTTAGTAACAGTAATATTTGGACCAGCCAAGTATTCGGCCAACTGCTGAGCAGTTTGTCCACCTGTTAAATTAATTTGCGCATTTAGTGACGTTCCAAGAAGAAGAAACGCACCCGTAGCGAGTAAGCGATAGCACAGCCTTTTCATAACTTTAAGTAGTTTTTAGTCGGCATAAGTTACAAACAATTCCCAAGAGGGTTGCCTAAGACGCAGTATCTCTTTGAATACTATTGGATTCCAAAAGACAGGTATCCATCTCACCCTTAACATTGCCGTAACATGGGATAAACTTATGCCTAATGCTTTTACTCTGTGAGCCCTGGCTCTTTCTCTTCTTTTTGGTCGATGGAGAAACGCACTCCTAGGTACACATTCACACCAAATACGGGTGCCCAAATACGGGTCGCATCAAACCTCGAACTAAACGGATTTTCTGCGTCAATAATTGGATTCTTCTGTGTGTAATTGGTCAGGTTCTCTCCTCCAAGGTAGAAGTCCCATCTTTTGTAAACATGTGTGATCTGCGCATTCAACAATGGATAAACATCGCTTTTATTTTTTGTTGTGAGCGTACTGTCAGGAAGAAGTGTCTGCGGTAAACGCGATTCACCGAACACTGAAAATGTCATATCAAATTCCCAACGCTTGTTTCGCGTCTTGTATCCAAAATTGAAAAATCCGCGGTGAACTGGAAGCATTACTTGTTGCTGAATGGATTCTCCATAAGACGCACGAACATCTAAATACTTGTATGCAAACCGTAGGTCAACTGTTTTGCTTGGGGATACAGACAACTCTGCCTGAAAACTATTGGAAAATGACTTACCGTTTAAGTTTTTGAATACAACTTGATCATAATCCACATCCCGATCGACGATCATTTGATTTTCGAATTGTGTATGGTAGAAGTCTAGTGCAAGTGAACCTGTTTGTCCGAAAAGCTTGAAACTTTGAACCACACTTCCTCCGATATTCCATGAAACTTCGGGAACAATTGTGTCAGGTGCAATCCATGTTCTAGAACTCGCCAAAAGAGAGATGTTATCGATCATGTAGTTTGGAACTCGCCATCCTTTCCCCACTGTGAAACGTAAATCCGTCCATTCTGTCAAAATGTACTTCAAGTGCAAACGAGGTGAGAACTGGACACCAAACAAATTGTGGTAATCGCCTCTGGCTCCAACTACTGCAGACAATCGACTTCCTGTAAAAGTGTATTCACCAAATACCCCTGGAACGATTTCAATGCGATCGGATGTTAAACTATCCATGTGTTGCCTGAGATCACTATAAACGCCACTCAGCCCAACTTTAAATTTATGATCTGTCGTACCAAAGATTCCATCATAGATTGCGTTTATATACCCGCGCTTCTCTTCTCCTTGAAATGCACGTTTGCCGAATGTTGCATCAACCGTTTGGTATTTCACATTGTACACTACGCCAATGGAGTGTCCAGGCTTTTTCATAAAAAATCCTGTTTTCGCGAAGACATCAATGTGTCTCGATTTAAGCAGAACATCATAAAAACCTCCAGGATTATTGCGCAATGATGAAACCTGTCCTCCCTGCTTATCGTCCCAATAAGCATTGAAACCAATCTGCCCTTCCATCTTTTGACCTTGGTAATGATAACGATTCATTACCGCGTAATTTTGTCCATTGGGCATATCACGGAAACCATCCTTGTTGTAGTCCATTTCGATTGGGTGGACTGATCCATGCGCCAACCAACCAGAACTCCATTTCTTTCCAAGCTTGAATCCCGAATTGAAATTAAGCTCTGTACGTCCCATTCCATTCACGTAGGCATTTAAGTACAAGGCCTCCATTTCATGTGGCTTTTTCACTTCAAGATTTACCAAACCAGCCATGGATTCATAACCATTGACAACGTTTCCTGTTCCTTTTGTTATTTGAATTGATTCGATCCACGTACCTGACATGGAATTCAGTCCAAAGGAGCTTTCCAATCCACGCAAGTATGGGATGTTTTCAAATTGAATTTGTGTATAGACACCGTCCAATCCCATCATCTGGATTTTCTTTGCGCCCGAAACGGCGTCGGTAATATTGACATCTACCGAGGCGTTTGTTTCAAAGGATTCTGAGAGGTTGCAACACGCCGCCTTTCTCAATTCGCCCGAACCTATTTCCTCAACGTGCAAGGTCTTCAATCGTGAAATGGAATGTGTTCCTTTCTTTGCTGAAGCGACCATTTCTGGCAATAACTGATCTGAATACAGTGTAACGTTGAAGGAAATAAAACGATCCTTTTTGTCTACGATGATTGTGTCGGGGTAGTATCCAATTGCGGAAAAGACCATTGTATCTGGCAATTCCTTGGGCAAGATGATTTCGAAGGTGCCGTCCTCATCCGTATACACTCCACGGTTAGCATGGAGTATTTTAACTTTCGCTCCGTAAAGCGCTTCTTTTTCTTTTTTGTTGGTGCCGTAAACGACTCCTTTTACTTGTGCATTTAGTGTGCCCATAAAGAGAACACAAAGTGCACTAATTGCTATATTTTTCATTGATGGATTATTTGGTTAATTATTCAATTCGAACAATCACCAACATCAAATGATCCACACTTGTTTTTCGAGTAATATTTCCCTGGAATCGGGAGGGGGCGGGTTTACATAGTTTGCTGTATAATAATCATAAATGCCCAATGGGTGCTCAACAGAGACTGGTGAAGTTACAATAGCAACAGTGGGAAATGAGAACTCATTAATGTTCTGCTGATCCAAATCAACCTTTAGCTTAATGTACTCTACCTCATCACTACAACACCCATTGTCATCTTCATTGCTTGATTCCTCTGGATGGCAGCATACTGGCAAATTCTGAGTCAATGCGTGTTTATCTCCACAATGTTCCTCTCCTTCGTTAAATACATAGGATACGATTACACCATCTTCCTGACACGTATGTGTAAAGATGTTGACACCTACATTTCCTACAAAAAGTAGAACGAGCAGGAGTAATGCCACCGTATGTTTCATGAACTTCACCTACCAAAGGTACATCATTTCATTTAAAAGATAAAGACCACTTATGCTTCATTCTTGGAATGTTTCGTTTAATTTTGTCAAAAATAGATTCCATGAATGTACCTGTAACTGTTTACGCAGAGATGACGCCAAATCCTTCAACCATGAAGTTTGTAGCGAATAAGCACCTCCTTGGAACTGGTGATTCGGCTGAGTTCAACTCAATGCCTGAAGCCCGTGGTTTTTCTCCTTTGGCAGAAGAACTTTTTAATTTACCTTTTGTAAACGGAGTATTTATTACTTCCAATTTTGTGACAGTAACAAAAACGGACAACATTTCTTGGGATTTCATTTCCATGGAGCTTCGTGAGTTTATTCGCACATGGCTGTCAGAAGGAAAAGAGGTTCTCATTCAAATGCCCTCAAAAACACCTGTCGCTTCTGAGGAAAGCAAAACCCCATTGAAAACATTTGAACCATCTGAATACGATGATGCTATTCGCGACTTACTTGATGAATACGTTCGCCCAGCTGTTGAAAATGATGGTGGAGCTATTGATTTTAGAGGTTATGAAGAAGGTACTGTAACGGTTGTATTGAAAGGTTCTTGTGCAGGATGTCCATCTAGTACGGCAACCTTAAAAGGTGGGATTGAAAGCTTATTGAAGCAACACTTGCCTGAAGTTCAAGAAGTAATTGCTGAAAATGAGTAGTCTCGACTACGCTAGACTAACAATATATCGACTGCGTTCGGCTACAATTTAAAAGTGATCACCATAAAGCCAAAACAAGATGAAAATTAATACAATCCTTTTTGCTTTGTCCCTGTTATTTGTTTTCACAAGTTGCAATAAGGACGTTCACAAAATGGAGGTCGTTAAGGATTGTTCTACCATCTATTTGCGCGACAAAAGTGGGCAAGATTATAAGGTATGTAACGACGAGCTACTTGATTCATATGCTGCGGGAACAAAAATAAAGGTGAGTTACGACAACCTTGAACAGTGTTTCGGACTTATCGAAAATGAAACCTGCGAGTCAACGCATTTGATTTCTGGAGTGATTGAGGTTACGAAAATTCATTAGCCCTAGAGCCAACTAAACATTCCGTCGAAGTCACTTTTCTTCATCCACTTACCCATTTTTTCTTCTAGTAACTCTCTCAGTTCAGGTTTCGTGTAGACATCGTTCTTTCCTGGATCCGTTGTTAGAAGTTCTTGTTTGGGAGCAATCAATGATACCGATTTCGCAAAGTAAATCACACCTCCGTTTTCTGTTGCCAGTCCTAGGATAGCGCCAGGAAGTCCACTAAATCCTTCAGGACCGATTGAAGGGACTATATCCACTGAGAACCACGCATAGATTCGTGTTGAATCGTTCATTTCCCAGATCGCCTTGCGACACTGATATCCTCCGATGGTACGCTTATTCTCAGTTACTTTCCAACTTCTCCCAGACATCTCTCCTTTCAAGAATGTTTGATTTCCCCAAAGATCCATTACAGTCATCTTTTCATCCTTACTAAGATCTTGATAAACCGAATTTCGCGTTGTAAAATACTTCAACATCCCTTGTTCTTCTTCATCACTTTCTACTGGTAGAAAAGCTGCCATTGAATCGTTGAAGTGCAACTCAAATTGCTCAATTCTAATCTTGTTTTCTTCCGTAATGAACTGCTTCGCACGTGGATTGTCACCCATTTGCTTCTTCAGATTCGTTTTGCGTTCAAACAAGATTGTTCCAGTCGTTATCTGTCCATACGACGTAGCGCATACTATGGTTAGTAATACTACTACACTAAATTTTCTAATGCCAGCCATTTCCATCTTCTTCTTTTGCTCCTCTATTGTTGAATCTAAATGTCAATTTTAAAAGGAAATATCTTGAAATAATTGTTGTTCTGTAATCGGTAATGATGTTGCCATTCACTTCTCTTCGGGCGTTGATATTCTGATTCAGAATATCGTTTCCTTTAATAGCTACTTCAAGATTTTCCGTTTTAAGGAAACGCTTGCTGATCTCAGCATTCAAAACAAAGAACTCCGTGTCATAGAAGCCATCTCCTGGCTGAGAATTTTTTGTGTATTCCGCATCTGCACCAATCTTGAAGCCCATAGGCAGTCTCCATTCAAATCCAGCTCCGTAATTCTCAATAGAATAAGGCGTTGCAACCTTTGTTAGCGAGCTGATTGCATTGTTGAATGAATAGCTACCATCGACCCAAAGTTCCAATGAATCTCCCAATAAATTGAAATCTACCTCTAACGACGGCGTTAATGCGTAGTTATCTGTTACGTTTTCACTTCCGCTGATAAAGTTTGTGTTTCTGAAGTACGAGCTATTAAACCCTGGTGATAATTCAATTTTTCGTCCGAAGAATGGGAAACCTGCTCCACTGTATACAAAGGCCATAACGTTTCCATCTACGTTCACCGTTTTCATCTGTGTTCTTCCATAGGTGTCATACTCTGTAGCTGTAGCGAAAGCGTCATCTGTATAGGTAACGCTCGCTCCTGCCCAAACATATCTTCCCGTTAATGCTTTCCATGTATTGAACATCACATTCAAACTGTGCATATAGTTTGGCCTCAAATCTGGATTTCCAATCTGGATTCTATTTGGATTAGAGTTATCTGGAACTGGCGCATAATCATTGATGGAAGGCTGTTGAGAGCTCGTACGGTAGTTCACCGAAAGGCGCTTACTCATACTCGGCTTAAACTGATACCTGAACTGTGGTAACACATTTGTGAAATTTTGATCAATCGTTGAATCTGTTATCTGATTCACGTTTAAGATATCTATGTTTCTAACTTTTACGCCAAGGTCAACCGTGTGCTTACTTGATTCGTAGACAAACTTCACCCCACCTCTATGTTGAATTCGTGTATTGTCAAAAATGTTCGACAATCCTTCATTCAAGGTTGAGTAATCATCTGTTACTGCATCATAGTCGAATGTGCTTTTGTCCTGATTACTGAAACCGTATTGGAACAAATACTCCAATTCTACTTTAAACCGCTTGGCGATCGGCTCAACATAAGTAAGCGTTCCATAGTGATTTGTGTTCGAGTTGTTATTCAATTTTGATTGAGTGAAGGATGTATCTTGTAAAAGGGTTGAATAGTACGATGTCCCTGTATACAGTTGACCATCTGTCGCATTGTCGTTCATATCAATATCGTATCTCAATTCCAATTCACGCTTCTTCTTCATGAATTTTCTATTGATTCGTGCAAATCCCCCGATTGTATATCCTTTGGAATCATCGTTATTTTCAATCACCGTTCCTAAGGTTTGAACACGGTCGGCATCAAAGAAATTAGAAATCTGAGAGTTGTCAGTCTTTCCTTTATCAATGGTTGCAGAAGGTTTGATCTGCAATGTTGTTAAGGAATCTAGCTTCGTCTCAAAGTTTAAATTGATTCGGTGAGATTCATTTGTTGTAAAATTGCGTGTTGAATCGTCCGTAATGTATGTTGTGTCTGGCAATGCGTATTGTGATTCACTTGCAGACGTAGCATCCAAACGGTCGTTATAATACGAATAGTTGAATCCAACCTTGGTGTTGTTCTTCTTTCCCCACTTATCACTGAAATAAACACCAGCCTTCATGGTTTGTGGAACTCCACTAGTGTTACTTTGTGCTGATTGATCCCATCGGTTACCACCTGTCGATTCATTCTCCAATCCAAATTTATTCATATCTCCCCATCCAAAACTTGAACGTGGCGTGTTGGAACCGAGTGCGAACACTGAAATTTTCTGCGCTCCATTAAATCTGTTCAATAGAAGTTCCCCTTCATAGAATGCATTCGTTCCAATTTCACCATCAATGGGTGTCAAGGCGAAATCACTTCCCATGGCAACCCTGCCAAAGTAACCTTTCTTAGCGCTGTCCTTTAACTTGAGGTCGAGAACCTGAATCTTTTCATCATCCCCGCCAATGCCGTCTTCATTTTCTTTCTCGTAAACCTGCACCTGCTCTATACCATCAGCACCGAGGTTCTTTGTCGCAATCGTAGGGTCCGTACCGAAGAATTCATCTCCATCTACCAATACTTGACCAATCTCCTGGCCTTGCGATGTGATCTTTCCGTCCTTATCTACCTTTATCCCTGGAAGTTTCTTTAGCAAATCTTCAACAACTGCTCCTTCTGCTACATTAAATGAATCGGCCACATATACTAAGGTGTCTCCACGGTAGAAAATCGGTTCTCTATTTGCATAGATTACGACTTCTTCAATTTCTTGTGACTTGCTCATTAATCGAACGCTCGGAATGTTGATATCGTAGTTGTCTTTGTGCCCAAACATGTAATAGGTCTTGTCATCTACACTAGGATGATCAATGATCAATGAGAAGGTATCCACCTCAAAACCGCTCAACTCAAAAGCTCCTTTGGCATCTGTTCTGGTAAACCCAAGTAATAAGGAGTCCTTCATTCGCACTCCCATTACCATTGCGTTCTTAATAGGCTTCACACCGGTTGAATCATACACCGTACCTGTGACTTTCATTTCCTGACCATAAACCATGGTTCCGATACATAGGGTGAAAATAAAAAGTGAAAACTTTAATAATTTGTTCATGTCGTGCAAACATTTTAGATCATTGTAAAGATAAGAGACGGCTTAGACTCCTCCGAATGAAAAGGTTTAAAGGTTATTTTTTAATGATGAAGGGTACAGTTACTTTTTAGAGCGACCTTCTTAACGGATGCTCACTGAATTAAGAATTTGATATTCAAAACCCTCTCCTTGATTCTCACGCGTTTCAAAATCAACGACGAGCTGTGTTCCTATCATGCCAAGTTCGTCACCTCTTAACTCAGCAATCGTTTCGTCTAAATTCTGAACAACCAAAGATGATGTAAATGCATCTGGGCCTTTTCCTCCAACGATAATGTAGAGGGCACCTTGCTGATCAACGAAGCCTTGAAAGGTTGTATTGAAATCTCCTTCCTGGTTGAGAATCGCCAAAGCTCTTTCCATACTGCAATCATAATTGTCAGAAACTTCAAAGGTTTCATAATCCAAATCTTGCTCAAAGGGTGCTTTTCTGCTTTTTGTGACAATCGGCTTTTTGTCATCGCCGTAGTATGACACACGTTCAACAAAACCCAAATCATCACCTTGTCCTTCCTCAAAAAGCTCCTTCGTTGCAAACTTCTTCCCGTCTTTGAAGTAAAAAATCTTCTTGGCAACAGTCATTGTATTCTGTCCTACCTGCGTGTAGTACTCGATCATTTTGACCATTTCATTCTTTTCATTGACAAAGAATTCTACTTCAGCAAACTCCCCTTCTCCTTTAGAATAGAACAAGCTATTACCAGAAGCCATTGATTCATTACCATCCAATGCCGCGACGTATTCTTCGTAGGCCACTTCATTTTTATTGGGTACATATTCATCTGTCCCCGTTGTAACAATATCCTCTGGCAATTCACTTTCTGAATTACAACTAACTGCACCGATGAGGGTTATAAAAAATACAATTGGAAAAATGCTCGCTCTTCTCATAAACTACTTTATTCTGGAATCATTGATTTCCACAAAAGTAACAAGTTTTGCTCCTGAAAGTTGAATTAAACTATTGTTAATCCAAGAAGACTGCGTATATTTGTACCCGCTAATCGCAATTGAGCGAATTAGAATATATCGCGGGGTGGAGCAGTTGGTAGCTCGTCGGGCTCATAACCCGAAGGTCGTCAGTTCGAGTCTGGCCCCCGCTACTACTGAAAACACTGAGTTTTCAATAAAAAAGGCTTCCAAATGGAAGCCTTTTTTATGCTTTGGGTAACAATAACGGGTAACAAAACTTCATTTTTCCTCCTTCGTTTTGAATACAGAAAAGTTCTTTGCTGCACTAGCTAACTGCTTATCATTTACATAGTGTTTCTTTAAAACATCAATCCCTGAATGATTACTAATCACAGGAGCTTTGTCGCCAAAATGCTCCACCAAAGAAGTAAGATAGGTTTTTCGTAAATGCTTCAATTGTACATTCTTTTCAATTCCTGTTAGCTTCCAGTAATGCGTAAATGCTTTTGACACAAATCCGATTAGTGTATTTCTTGAAGACCTCTCTTCTGCCCCAATAATATAGTGATCCGTATCCTTGTATTTTTCATATCCAATAGAAGTAAGTAAATTCATTAATCCTTGTGTAATCGGTACAAATTTTTTCTCTCCCGTTTCAGAATCCAACCCCTTTATTCTATTCACTTTAAAGTTCTCCACTACAAAAAACTGAGGAAGCCCTTCTTCATCACATAAAATGTCTGAATACTTTAAAGTCATGAATTCCTCTCGTCTCAACCCCGTCTCTAAGGCTAACTTGAAGCAATCGGAAAGCCAGTCTCGATATTGATTTTTTCTTTCCCCTGAAGGAAGTTTTTTGTATCCGTGTTCAGGTTTTATGGTTTTTAAAAGCACGTCGAATTCGTCCGAAGTCAATATAGTTTTGTTGACATTCTCCCTTCTACGAGCCACATCAACAAATGGATTTTCAATGTTATAACCTTTCTTCAGTATTAGCCAATTAAGAAATTGTCGAAACAAACCAATTATCTTATTATAAGTCTTGTTGGCATAGTTCAAATTCTCTATGAGATAGGAATGAAACAAAGCGACTATTCGATCATTCAATTGATCCACTTTGAAAAAAGTATGGTCGATCCGATTTTTTAATAGACACTTGCACAATTTCTCAAAGTAATATTCCGTCTCATTGATATGTTTCTGAGTTCTAACTTTGACCTTGTGTGCCTCAACCCCTACATTATTGAGATACCCAATATACATAGCCATGCATTCGATCAACAATTCTGGCTTTGCTTCCTTTTGAATAATATGTACATCGGTTGATTGATAATCTGTTGACTTTAACCCTCGCTCAAACTCCAATTTCAATTCGATTGCCTTTGACAAATCTCTTGTTTTAAACAATCGAGTCTTACGCTTTTTTCCGTTAGTGCCTGGAACTGCTATAATAGCTTTGAACATGTGTTGATCAGTATTTTTACACGTACTAAGGCGTTTTCCTGTTTTGCTACATACTCGGTTTTCAATTAGTCTTTGACATTTCTGGCAATACGTATATAGACCGTTTACTTTATCTCTTTTATCTACAATTAGTGGTTTTTTTGAATTCATAATTTTCTGATTTTATCTAAAAAAGAAACTTCCGTTTTACTATTGGGGCGATAGGGTTTTGAAATTGCACTATTTTCTGTATCTCCAGCCAGTAAACTGACCATATCCCCTTTCAAGTATCCTACAAACATTTCTTTCCAGTTCTTATGTTTACTCTTCAAGTCTTTGATAAATGGTTTATGGAATGCCAATAAGAACTCGTACTTGTTCACGAATTGATTATTTCCTTGCCCAAGCACAAATACACCCTTCATTTTGCACCAATTAATCACTGACCTTAGATCTTTATAGTTCAATATTTTTTTCAGCCCTTTCAACTCTATCTCTGAACCTTCGTCCTCTTTATCTTTAAAATAATAGGATTCAAATAATAAATCAAATAAAATCCTTAATTTACTGATGATTCGCAAATAATGTGCCATGTTGAAATTACAATCACTGAATATCTTTTTTAAAACCTCAAATGTTAGCACTTGTTCCATTTTTAAATAGCTCCTCCCCTTCTTATCTCCATCTCTTTCTTTCATCTCTATTAGCTGTTTGAATTTGTTACCTAAAATTTTCTCTTGCAGTAGTTCTTTCTTCTCCTGCATTATTGCTAATGCTAATTTCAATCAACTGTCCTACATAATATTTGCTCATAAGATTTCATCAATTCATTGAGTTCACCAATTTCTGAGGCGACTTCCAAAGCCTCACGAAAGTCTTTTCTTTCAATCTCTTGAGCAAAGATGGAAATCACCTCACATTTTGATCTACACAACAGCCCAACTACTTTTTGGGCATTGGAGCGAGACAATCCTAACAGTTGTAATTTAAGTTCATAAACTTCCTGTTGCTTTAAAAATTGGAGTGCCATTAATTCATCTATTAAGTCTTTACTTTTCATAATTTCATATTTTTATTGTTCTTTTCGTCGTTCTTTTTCTTCTTTTATTAGTTGATTAACCCCGTCCCTTAGAACATCTGAATTTTTAATTGCATCCATCAACCCACAAAATTTGTAAAGTTCCTTTTCTCCATAATACGCGTATAGCTCTTCGTACAGTTCTCTGCATTTTTTCTGTTCTTCGGTCTCTTCTTTCTGAGTTTCTTTTTCTGACTCGTTACAAGCCTCAAATTCAACTTCGCTACTTGCGGGTTTCGTTCCTGCTAGTCCAGAATCAGGAGTCTTGGACTTATTGTAAGCATTCAACAAAGAAAGTCCATCTTGTATCATGCCCCTCACGTCGTGTTTCCCTCTCAGTTCTTCGAGTTCCTTTTCTTGCCCATCAATGATTTGTTCTTGCTCTTCTACAATTCCTTCCAGTGATTCTATATGATGCTTTTGTTCTTGTCTCTCCAGAGCTTCTTGAATTTGAGCTTCCACATCAACACCACTTAGACCATTTTGCGGTTGATCCTTTAAATAGAAAATGTGTCGATTACAGTTGTTCGACCTACCGAAATAGAGTATTATTTCGACGGTTTCTGTCTTTCCATCAACGAATTCTTTGTATTCATCGAAAATGCGAACATTTGATGTTTTGTATACGCAGAACTCCCCATCAACTTTGATAGCATAAAAACGTTCCGCTTCTCTCTGATGTTGATTTTGTAATAATCGCTTTAAGCGACCGACTTGTTCGTCACTGTAACTCTTAGTGAAAATCTGTTGACTCTTTCTGGAAGGAACACTCTTACCCTTATTCCTCCGCTCGTTATTCCCATGTTCCATAAAATTGTTTTTTCCTAACATGAAGATCGGAAACAAACAAAGGGTCGGGGTCGGGTTTGAGTACCCCGAATTTCAGAAATTATTGTTTTTTCTGTTGATATTCGATCTCAGCATTAATCATTTTCACAGCTTTCTGAAGGTCAAGAGCTTCAAAGAAACCGAGAATAGAATCAAGATCGTTTATGTTTTGCGTACTTGACTTTTTACTGATCAGATTCTTTAATGTTTTGTACTTCCCAGAGTTGTCTAACTTAGTCCAAGGCTGTTTGGAGAGCAAATGAGCAAAACGAGCTAGATCGGACTTATTATAATCTCGTGCTGCGCTGAGTCCCAATTGTTCCATTAGAAAATACAGAGCAAACATCTGTTGACGTTCAGTGAAGACAAGTGTATAATCATGTATTCTCTGGGTTCCGCTCCTAGGCTTGTCTTCTAGTGGTGCGTCAATACTGAAAAGCTCGATCTTCTCATCCTTAGGATACTTTTCGAGTAATTTTCTAATAGCTAAGAAAAAGGCAAGTAAATCACTAAGCTCATAATATTCAAGCGATAGTAGATGATTTTCCTTTTCAACCATGGATTGAATGGAATATATTTCCTCGTCACTAATGGATTCAGCTTCATACAATTCAAGTGCAAGCAGCAGTTCTTTTTTCGCTCGTTCTTTGATCTCATAAAGGTTATCGAACGTTGCCAAGACTGCATCTTCAGAATTCGTGTTTAAGCGAAAGAAATGAAGAAAGGTTTTGGTTAATATTTCAAAAAAGAAAGAGTCTTTAGGTATTTTGGGGTTTCGCTCAAAAAGAACAGCTCTATAGTACTCCCTAGCATATTGCTTATTTCCAGAAGTTTCAATTTTTTCTAAGTAGTTTCTTTCAAGTTGATTGAGATAGTATTCTGATAACTCATCAAACTCTAATTTTGATTTATCTATGTCCATCTAAATAGAACGAGTAATCAATTCGAGTTATTTTAATGATTTACAATCATACGCAATGGTTTACAATCATACGCAATGGTTTACAATCATTTTCAATGATACCCAATCATACATAATGATTTCCTTACCTAACAAATTATTTAAGTGAGAGAATATATTAGACTTTCCCGAGCCTATTTCATTCATCAATCAAATAGTGTCCATGCTTAATAGCATGAACCACCAAACGCGCAACATTACTGCACCCTGTTTTAATGGAAATAGTGCGACGATGCGACTCAATTGTTCTTTTACTTAGGGATATTAAACCTGAAATCTCCTTGTTAGTTTTTCCGTCACAGATCAATTCTAGGATTTGGATTTCACATAAGCTGAAATGAAGGGAGAAAATCCTTTCCTAATCTTAGGGCTCGTCTATATCTCCATTCTCAAAATCAGCTATAATTTTGTCTATCTCCTCCAATTCAACCCCTGTTATTTCCGAAATATGATCTTTTTCCGTTTTACGAAGATGAAGTTTAATGACAATGTTAGTCGTTGTAATTACATAATTCCTTTCCGCTGTTTCTCGCTTCATGGTTTCAGCCGTTAGGGCATCTGGAATATTACTCAAGTCAGCTTCCAATTGGTCAAGTAAACCAGAATCTAAGAAGCTATAATAACTCACCTCTGTTATTATTAGATGATCCCAAACAGGAAGGTTCAAAAATCTTCCAATATGCACCATACGGTGAGTAGTTGTACGATCACTCTCTGACGGCCTCAAAGCTCCAGACGGATGGTTATGAACTAACACAATTTGATATGCCTTTTTACTCAACGCAAGACTAAAAATCTCCATTGGATCAGAATGCGTCGTTTTTGAAGTTCCAAGGCTTATCAATTCAATGAATAATATTTCTTGTGTAACATCCAGTCCAACAACCCAAAAATGTTCCTTCTTGCGATCAATTTTATGTGACCTCCGTAACACCCTCGCCATGATCTCAAATAAATCTACTCCATTCAGGATTCGAATCTTTTCGTCGTTTCTTAGCTTAACATTCATATATCAAACTTAACGTTTTCACAGCATTAATTATCTCATTTAGTCATTTCTTCGATCACCCGTATTTAAGTATTTGCTTAAATAGAGAGATTATTATGGGTTTACCCTGTATTTAAATAGTTTACTCAAATAAGTTATTATGGATAGTTGTATAAGAGAGTAAGCCGACATTGATCAGCTTAGTCAGTGCATTAAAATTTTCGAAGTTGTTCAATTAGACCTCGAACAGAAATCAAGAATATTGAAATTGGCAAGGAATGAAGTTCCTATGAAAATATTGTACTTACTAAAAACAGAGAATCACATGTGCCCATGTGATTTAAGTAATGTTCTAAAATTGAGAATAAGGAAAATCTAGAAAGCATTGAAGTAACGATTAATGGAATGACTTGATGCTTATCAGAACCATGTTGATCATGCGGTGAGCGAATTATAAGGGATTGTGAGCATTAAAAACATCATATGCTAATGGAAATTAGATCATACCGTTTAACAGAACAAAATTAGATCAAAACCAAGCGTAAAAATCAGTATTTCAATCAGTTACAATCATAAAAAGTCGATGAAAAGATGCAGCAAACACTATTTTGAGATTCCAATTTCATGAGGTGAATAACATCTACAAGCCGTAAAAAGTAATATATAGTTTATACTATTAGGCTAAATAATAAACTATGAAGAGATTACTAATTATTAGTGCACTACTTTTTTCAACTATAGGCTTTTCACAACCGGAGGTTTACATACATTTTAATCCAACTGTGGAAGGGAATGAGTTTTCTTCTCTAGATTTGGGTTCGACAGTATTTCATGATTTGAGTGGAACCGCCTTTCAAGTTGAGGCTTTCAATTATTACATCTCGAAATTGAAATTAACACATGATGGAGGTCAAATAATTGATTTTCCGACAGCAGATGATGTTAAATTAGTGAAAGTTCAAAGTCATGTTTTCAATCTTGGATTTCATAATATTACGACACTTGAACAGGTTGATTTTGGAGTTGGTGTTCATGTAGATTTCAACCACCTAGACCCTAATTTATATCCAACTGGTCATCCTCTTGGCAATCAACAAAACCCTGTAATGCAATGGGGTTGGACTGGTGGGTATTTCATCATGGCTTTGGATGCTATGGGAGACAATAATGCTGATGATATTTGTGATCAATTGTTTCAACCACATTGTTTAGGCGATGCTAGTTATAAAAATGTTTCTTTAACTATGACAGGAGTTTTGGATGTTCCTACGAATATCTATCATATAAACGTCACGTGTAACTTGGATGAGTGGATCTACAATACTGATCCAGGTGTCTTTGGCGTTCAGCACACAGATCAAGCTCCAATCCCGGCAGTTATGAATAATGTAGACAACAGGCCGGTATTCACCGCTACATCAACTTTAGGTTTAAATGAAGTACAAGAAGTTGGCGATGTGTTTTTCACAAATACTGAGAACGCAGTCAAGATAGAGTGGAAAGAAATGAAGGCGATGAAGTCTTTTTCTTTGATAGACATGAATGGCAGGGTTGTAGAAAAAAGTCAAGTAAAAGGTCCAAGCGGCTCAGTTACGATAGGTGGGATAAAATCCGGATACTATATTTTTAATTGCTATACTGTTCAAGGCAAATTAATACACTCTATAAACGTAGTTCATTAACTATATTTTTTTTTCGGAAGAGACTAGGCGGGCTGCACCAGTAGATGTGTAAGATGCGGAATCAAGCGATAAGACAAGTGATCGTCAGCAAAAAACAAAGCCGCATTACTGCGGCTTTGTCGTTTTCCTGCTTTGAATTTGATCTATCAAAACCATAAAGTCGAAACTCTTAGAATAACTATTCTAATCCTTCACCAAATTCATTTCACAAACAGGACAACTTCCTTCCTCCGCGTACATTTTTTCTCCCTCACATTTCATAGGGCAATAATATTCTTTTTCTACTTGACCTTCAGCGGTTGGTTCATTACCGCTATCATTTGAGCAGCTTGTGAATGATACCATTCCAATAGCCGCAACCGCTAGTACTAAAATTGACTTTTTCATTGTTATATATTTATTTGTTAATATTATTCAGGTCGTTCATATTGGCAACAACCGTGAAGCGAATTGTATTTTTTTTCTGTTGATCGATGTGATTCAGAATCGTAACCTGCATCAGCGATTAACTGCTTAATCTCATCAAGTGACACCTTCGATGGATCAAACTTGATGGTCATTTTCTTTGAGTCAACATTCCAATTCGCTGAATGGACTCCTACTTGTTCATTCACGGCACCTTCAATTGTTCTTTCACACATTCCACAGTTCCCGTAAACCTTAAATGTGGTTTTCTCCTGCTTTGATTGCGCACTTGTTGTAAATGCCATCAGTGTTAGCGCTAGTATCGCAAAAATTGATTTTTTCATTGTAGTTTGTTTTTATGTTATTTAGTTAATTGTATCCTTAATTTCTCCACATTTCAGCATCTGAGCGCCATAATATGGGTTACGGATTTCAGCCGTAGTACTCATCCAGTAAGCTCCTGAATTATCAGAGGCCATAGAACAAAATTGAACGTAATTATCATCATTATCGTTCGCGCCAAAAGCCCTCATAGCTTTAATAAGTGATGCAGATAATTGTTTAAATAAAACACGCACTTCAGCAATGTTATTTGCCTCGGTCATACCAGTTATTGCGTCCTTTAGCAAAGACGCCTCATTCATCCAATACATGTGGGCATCTCCTTTTAGAAGCGACATATCGATTTGCTGAAGTGACTTTAAAAAAACCGTACTTCCATCTATTGCTGATTTTAAGTCATCTCCAACCAACCTGTCCTTGATTTCAAAATAATTATCAAGCAAATTATCTAGCTGTTTTTTGAACATTTTAGGTGTCTTCAATGAATAATCGGGCACAGAAGACAACTCTGCCCCTTGAGTTGTTAGCAAATTCCGATTCATCATACTCACCTGATTATTAAGCTGAGCTGAAGCATCAATAACAAAAGCCCCATTGGTAACAACTTCGTCACCAACAGATAATCCTTCCAATATTTCATGTTCAGATCCAATAGTTGCTCCCAATTGAACCTCTCTATACTCGAAGGAAGGAGCCTTAGCGTCGGGGACTTTCACGTAAACTACAGATCGCTCACCCGTCCAAAGGACAGCGGTTTTTGGCACAGTCAAACGCGAATTTACGTTTTCACTTGAAGACTGTTCTAACCTACCGTTAATGAACATTTCAGGCTTTAAACGCTTGCTGGAATTATTAATTTTTAAGCGAACAGACGCTGTTCTTGTAGTAGGATTGATAAAAGGATCAATGAAGAAAATCGCTCCATTGAATTTTTCTCCCGGTATCGAAGGTGTTGTAAACGTTATGTTTTTTCCAAGCTCAATGCTATTCAGGTCAGCCTCATAAGCATCAAATACAGCCCACAGCTTATTTAAATTCTGTAATTCAAAAAGTACTCCACCCTTTCCCAAATAATCACCAACAGCAATCTTTTTTTTCTGAATTACACCAGAATGATCCGCACGAATATCAAAATACTCTTTAACATGTCCTGATTTAATTATTTTATTGATCTCCTGATTGGAAATTTTCCAGTAACGCAATTTGTTTTTGCTTGCCTCCAGCAATTGTGGATTATCTTCTTTAAACTTATAGGCCTCTAATAATTCTCGCTGCGCAGTAATCAAATCAGGAGAGTAAATAGCTGCAATTTTTTGACCTTTACTCACGTGATCTCCAGTAAAACTGACATACAACTTCTCTATTCTTCCCGGAATATGCGTGACAATACTTGAAGCCACAGTTTCATCAGTTTTAATTTTGCCGGATAATCTTAACCCCTGTCCCGAACCTAAGTTTAAACCCACTATTGTCGTCTGGATATTTGCGATTCGCATAGCATCCTCTGTCATTTCAAATACGAGAGGGTTACCGCTGCCAGAATTATCTGCCAAAATCAAATCCATTCCACAAATCGGACAATCACCAGGTTCAGGTTTACGTATTTGCGGATGCATGGAACACGTCCAAATTTCCTCTGCCGAGCTATGGCCCGCATGCGTTTCAGTTTCATCAACTGATGCACTACTAAAGAGAAAGTACCCAAGTGCTATACTCAAAACTGCTGTTATCACAATTGTTAATATCCTATTTTTCATGTCGAACTATTTAATTTTATTGACTTCAATCTTAATGCATTGGAAATAACGGAAACAGAACTAAAACTCATTGCCAATGCCGCGATCATAGGTGAGAGCAATATCCCGAAAAAGGGATAAAGTATACCCGCAGCAATGGGCACTCCTAGTATATTGTACCCCAACGCAAACACTAAGTTCTGTTTGATGTTTTTTAATACTTTCTCACTTAAATTTCTGGCTTTCACAATTCCATTTAGATCACCCCGAATCAATGTGATCTCTGAACTTTCAATGGCTACATCTGTACCCGTGCCCATTGCAATACCCACATCTGAAAGGGCCAAAGCTGGAGCATCATTAATCCCATCCCCAACCATGGCTACAGTTTCACCTTGATTTTTCAACCGCTCTACATGATCCAATTTGTCTTTTGGCAAACAATCAGAATGATAATCGGTAATTCCTATCTCATCGGCTACAGCTTTCGCTGTAAAGGCGTTATCCCCAGTCATCATTATAATGTGGATTCCTTTTTTCTGTAGAGCCTGTAATGCAGATTTACTCGTTGCCTTAATTGCATCAAATATGACAACAAACCCAACCAGTTTATTGTCGACGACAACGTAAGGAACAGTTTTTCCTTTTGCTTGTTCTAGTTCAGCCTTTCGCATTAATTCAGTATCGATATGAACAGCGTTATCCTCCAATAATTTTGCGTTTCCGATAAGTACTTTGCGTGTGTCATAAGTCCCCATAACCCCCTTTCCTGTGACCGATTGAAAATCTTTAACAGAAATCATGTCAACGCCAGCCTTTTTAGCAAAATCAACTGTAGCTGCTGCTAGAGGATGCTCACTTTGCTGATTGATCGAAGCCACGATAGAAGTTAGTTTTTCAACTGACCAAGATTCTGAAGAAATCAGCTTTTCTACAGAAGGCTTACCTTCGGTTACCGTTCCTGTTTTGTCAATTATTAGTGTTGTCACCTTGTTCATCTGTTCAAGGGATTCAGCATTTTTTATTAAAATTCCTGATTGAGCCCCTTTTCCAACACCTACCATCACCGACATTGGAGTTGCTAATCCAAGTGCACATGGGCATGCTATTACTAATACAGCCACGGCATTTACAAATGCGAAGGTAAATCTTGGCTCTGGTCCAAGGAACAACCAGATAAAAAATGTAAGCAGGGAAACACCGATCACAATAGGAACGAAATAGGCTGAAATTCTATCAGCTAACTTTTGAATAGGGGCTTGACTTCTACTCGCATTATTTACCATATGAATAATCTGAGAAAGGAGTGTGTCACTTCCAATCTTTTCAGCAACCATGACAAAACTTTGCGTGCCATTGATAGTTCCAGAACTAACAGTATCCCCAACCGATTTATCAACAGGAATTGGTTCACCTGATATCATCGATTCATCAATAGAACTGGTTCCTAAAAAAATAGTCCCGTCTACAGGGATTTTGTCTCCGGGCTTCACCCTTAAATGGTCTCCAACCTTAATTTGATCGATGGAAATTTCACGTTCTTCACCATTAACCACCAACGTTGCCGCATTGGGCGCCAACTTCAACAGCTCTTTTACTGCTGAATTGGTTCTATTATGAGCCCTTGCTTCGAGCACCTGACCAACCAATACAAGCGTGAGAATAACAGTTGCTGCTTCAAAGTATAGATGCACAGCCCCTTGATTTCCTTTAAATTGATCAGGGAAAATTTCGGGAAAGAGAAGTGCTATCAAACTAAAGATCCATGCAGCTCCAGCTCCAATACCTATCAGCGTGAACATATTAAAGCTTCTTCTTACAATGGAAGACCATGCCCTAGTAAAGAACATCCATGTCGCATAAAACACAACGGGGATAGACAGCCCAAATTGCAACCAATTCCAAGACGTTTTTGGAAGAATCTGTTCCAAAGGATTGGGATCAAACATGTCTAGCATCGCAATGAGAAAAATTGGCGATGTAAAGACAACTGCAACGCGCAATTTCTTCATCAACTTGTTATATGTAGATTCCTCTTCGCTCATAAGCTTTTGACTCGGAACTAAATCCATACCGCATACTGGACAGTCTCCAGCCTTATCATATGTTTTATCTCCTTCGCAATGCATTGGGCAATAAAAACGTGCTGCATTATTGTTGACAATTGCTTTTTCTTGAGGTGGAAGTTCATCTGTAAGCGAATGGATGGTGTATTGAGATCCTTCCAGTGTTTCATTCATTCGTTCAATGGTCACATGCGTATCCATTGTAATTTCAGCTAATCCATCCTTTAGGTCAATTTGTACATGTTCAATTTCAGAAACACTTAGTAGTGATTCCTTGACATGTTTTACACAGCCATCACAAGACATTCCCGATATTTTGTATGTATGTTTCATCTTTTTAGACCAAGTTCTGGTATTTCAATTGGTAGTACGTGTACAATTTGACTTATATGTTATCTAATTTTTCTCTGGAGGCAATTCCCTTAAATTCAGTTGGTGACAGACCTGTAACCTGTTTGAATTGTTTTGATAAATGTTGAGGGCTGCTATAGTTCATTTCATAAGCTATTTCGCTCATCGTTAACTCACCATATGTCATTAACTCTTTAACCATTTCAATTTTCTGAAGAATGATGAAGCGCTCAATACTTTTTCCCTCCACTTGGGAGAATAACCTACTAATCTTAGAATAGCTTATTCCCAAATCCTTGCTCAATATATTTGAATAACTTTCAGTAACAGTTCTACTCGAATAGCCACGCACCTCGCTTATTACCACAAACTTTACTCCTTCAACAATTTTCAATTCTTCTTCTTTAAGAATTTCAAAGCCTTCATCAACCAGTTGTTTATTTAGCCGTCGTAATTCAGCCGTCTTCAAATCACGTTTGAAATAAATTTTGCCCAGTTCCACTTTCATAAATGGTAGATTTGACTCATTCAAATGATCTCTAACTACCTTGATACATCGATCACAAACCATATTTTTAATTGTCAATTCCATATGTTAGTAGTTTATTAATCGTTCCATATTTGAAACCGCCATGTTTACCATTTTTTTTGCTGTACTCAGTTCCAACTCATAACCCAACAATTGATTCTGAACCTGAAGCAACTCATCGAAAGAGCCTCCCTCAGTACTGTATTCAGTGAGTAGTAAATCCATAATTTTTTTTGTTGTTCCAATCTGCTCTTCATTCAGTTCGATCTCCAAAAGAGCTAGCTTATAATCCGTATGGTAATGAAGCAACTGTCCAATAACGCGCTGTTCAATGCTCTCTTGATTAAACTCTAGCGCAGACTGTATAAGCCCCTCCTCAATATTCTTAGCCTTGAATCCTTTACGATAAAGAGGAATACTGATCATCAATTTGGGAATCAGAATATCGCGCCCATTGTATTCAGGGATCATATCTGTTCTTTCCCCAACTATTGAATAATCCAACCCAACGCCAATCATAGGCGCGCCCATTTTCCTATTAACCAATTGTTTGTTTCTTGAAGCAGCGATTTGCCGATCAATCATTGTGATCAATGGATAGTGTTCGCTAATTTTTTTTCGCGATTCCTTTAGGTTAAATTCGAACAATTCTACACCAACATCATCCACATCTATTGTCGTTGCCCAAGGAGCCAGAGTGAGCGAATTAATAATCGCAAAATATTTTTGCTTAGAAGCTTCAATCCTTTTCAATTGCTGCTTCAGTTCGTCCTGTTTCAATTCTACTCGAAGTACGTTGGTCATTCTGCCACTTCCACCTTCCATTTTTGTCAATGCCAATTGTTTAAGCACTTCAAATTGTTTTAGAATTTCACTAATAATTCCTGCTTTTTGTTTGAGGTCAACCAACGCGTAGTACGCAAGTTCCACTTTGTTAAACAACTCTAAACGAATCACTGATATACGTTCGTATTTGGCTTTTGACATGCTTACAACTACATCACCTTTCACCTTTCGAGCACCAAACCATGGAAACATTTGGCTTGCACTCACCATTATTAATTGCGGTCCCAGTCGTGTTTCTGGCCTTAGAGCCGGAATACCTATGCCAAACTGCGTATTCGGGATAGTCCGTACCTGATCCACCTTCATTAATTCTGCTTCGTATTCCAACTGAAGGGCTTTCAATTCTGGACTGTTTTCAACCACCATTTTCAACAATGAGTCCAAGAGTTGTCCTTGAGCATTTGCAATACACAACCAGCAGAGAACAAAGCATGTAATAAACTTTCCTATCATGATATTTCCGTATTAGGAGAACCTTCAGTTCCAGATTCTTTAATTGATCGATTCTTACCGAATTTGAGCTGTGCTTCCTTCCATGTACAATAGAGCACAGGAACAGTAAACATGGTTATTGTATTTAATACCATCCCACCAAATGAAGGAATAGCCATTGGAAGCATGATATCCGCCCCTTTTCCAGTAGAAGTGAGCACAGGTAGAAGAGCTAAAATTGTTGTTGCAGTAGTCATCATTGCTGGCTTTACTCTACGCAAACCGCCTTCCACAACAGCATCATGAATTCCGTTGACACTCGTAGGGTGATTCTTTTTAAAACTATCTTTTAAAAAAGTCGCCACAAGAACCCCATCATCGGTAGCAATACCAAACAACGCTAAAAACCCCACCCAAACAGCCACACTTAATTTGATCGGATGCATTTGAAACAACTCTCTCATGTTTGTGCCGAACATCTCAAAATTCATGAACCAATCCTGTCCATACAACCCGATCATAATGAATCCACCTGAAAATGCCAGCAATACTCCAGAAAAAACAAATAAGGATGTGATCGCCGATTTAAAATGAAAATATAGAATGAGGAAAATTAAAATAAGAGAGATCGGAATAACGATAATCAGTCTTTTAATAAAGCGTTCGTGCTGTTCATAGTTCCCTGCAAATCGGTATGTAACTCCTTCTGGCGCCACTAATTGACCACCCTTCGTTTTCTGGTCAAATAATTTTTGGGCATTTTCCACTATCTCTATCTCTGAGTAAGCAGTACCGTCCTCCTTAAAATCTTTTGGATCCTCATTTTCTTTGACATCATCGTCATCTACTTTATCAAAAAGGACAAATCCTACCAGAAATCCATCTTCACTTTTAATTGACATTGGGCCTTGTTCATAGGTAATGTTAACTAAATCTCCAAGAGGAATTTGAGCCCCAAAAGCGTCAGTAATGTAAATTGATTTGATCTTTTCAGGTTCATTTCTTAATTCCAAAGGATACCTTAAACGAATTCCATAGCGTTCCCTACCTTCAACCGTAGTAGTCATTATCATGCCCCCAATAGCAGTTTGCAATTGATTCTGTACTTGGACAATCGTCAGTCCATGACGTGAAATTTCATGGCGATCAATGTTAAGCATCATATATGGCTTCCCAACTATTCTATCTGCAAAGACCGCTGAGTTCTTAACACCAGGGACGTCTTTTAAGAACATTTCTAATTGTAAGCCAAACTCTTCTATTTCTTTAAGGCTAGTTCCTTTTACCTTTATTCCCATCGGTGCTCGCATTCCAGTTTGGAGCATTACCAAACGTGTTTCAATTGGTTGCAATTTAGGTGCAGAAGTCAAGCCGGGAATCTTAGTTGCAGCGACTATTTCAGTCCATATGTCATCAGGAGATTTTATATGATCTCGCCATTGCCGAAAGTACTTGCCGTTCTCATCAGGAATTAGTTCCCCTAAATCATCATACAGATATTCATTATTTTCGTCTACTTTGAATCGCACACGACGGCCATCTTCATTAGTTTTGTATTCTGACTTATAGCTGATGATATTTTCATACATGGACATTGGGGCGGGATCTAGGGAGCTTTCTATTCTTCCAGCTTTTCCAACCACTAACTCAACTTCTGGAATTGCGGAAACGGCCATATCCAACATTCTTAAATTAGCCTCATTTATTTCATTCCCAGAATGAGGCATTGATGTTGGCATAAGTAAGAATGACCCCTCATTCAAGGCAGGCATAAATTCACGTTTCGTGTCCATAAACACACTGCATCCACCGATAATTATAAACACCGTACATGAAAGAAAGATAATTTTCCATCTTAGAAAGAACCGTAAAATGCGCTCATAGAAATGTATGATGACGTAGAAAAATCCAATTAAACAACCAATGATTATAGCGATAAATAGAAAATTCGAAAAAGTACTCTTCACCACCCCAAGCGGCATCCATATTCTTGCCAGCAACCAACAAACAACAAGTGCATAGGAGATGTTCTTTCCGTAATCAAAGCGTTTTACCCATGTTTCTGATTTAACACCTTTTGCATAGGTAGATATCCCACCCGTTATCCCTACAACCAAACCAAATACTCCAAAAAATGCATAGTGTGTAAACAAAAGGGTCAGTGATAAGAGTACCAGTGATCCATTCGAGAGATATGCAGAGATTTTACCCTTACTTTTTAATTTGAACAATTGTTCAGCCAAAGGAGGGATTACCGTGATGGCTAATAATATAGAAGATAATAGCGCAAATGTTTTCGTAAATGCGAGCGGTCTAAACATTTTGCCTTCGGCAGCTTCCATGGTGAATACTGGAAGGAAACTTACAATGGTGGTTGCAACAGCCGTAACCACAGCTGACGCCACATCTACAGTTGCTAAGTAAATGGTTGTTTTGAGTGCTTGTTCAGGAGGTGCAATCTTCATCTGGGAGACCATACTCTCGGTCAATACAATTCCCATATCTACCATTGTTCCAACCGCAATTGCTATCCCCGATAATGCAACAATATTTGCATCAACACCAAAGTATCGCATTGCAATAAAACACATCAATACCGCAACAGGTAATGATGCACTTATTAGCAGGGATGACTTCAGGTGAAGCAGCATCAAAATCACCACAATAATGGTAATGAGTATTTCAAGGGTCAGAGCCTCTTCAAGTGTACCAATTGTTTCTTTAATTAGCTCTGTCCTATCATAGAATGGAACAATAGTAACTTTTGATACAGTCCCATCGGCAAGCGTTTTACTCGGTAGTCCACCTGCCAATTCATCGATTTGCGATTTTACATTATTGATCACTTCAAGTGGATTTGCTCCATAGCGCGCCACTACCACACCTCCAACAGCGGGTGCTCCCGATTTATCCAATATTCCACGACGTGTAGCGGGGCCTAGATGTACTGTCGCGACATCCATTATTCGGACTGGGACATTGTCAACTACTTTCACAACGCTATTCTCAATGTCTTCAACAGATTTCACATACCCCAATCCTCGAACGAAATACTCTACTAGATTGATTTCGATTGTCTGAGCTCCAATGTCAAGATTACTCTCCTTAACGGATTTCATAATTTGATTCAATGACAGACCGTAGCTTCGCATTTTTTCAGGGTCTACATCTACTTGGTATTCTTTCACAAAACCTCCAATAGAGGCAACTTCAGACACTCCACTTGCTGATTGTAATCCATACTTCACATAGAAATCCTGTATAGACCTCAATTCTTGTTGATCCCACCCTCCTGTAGTGTTTCCATCTGGATCTTGCCCTTCAAGAGTATACCAATAAATTTGTCCGAGAGCAGTTGCATCTGGTCCAAGAGTTGGCTGTGCACCGGGAGGAACCGTATTGTCTGGAAGCGAATTCAGCTTCTCCAAGATTCTACTTCTACTCCAGTAGAACTCAATATCTTCTTCAAAAATGAGGTAAATACTTGAAAAGCCAAACATGGAATTGCTTCGTACGCTCTTCACTCCGGGAATACCTAATAAAGCAGAGGTTAGTTTAGAAGTTATCTGGTCTTCAACATCTTGTGGAGAGCGTCCCATCCACTGTGTAAATACGATTTGTTGATTTTCTCCAATGTCTGGAATCGCATCTACGGCAACAGGATCTCTAGGGATTACATCTGAACCAGATTCAAATGGCGCAGTAACCAGTCCCCATAGAACAAACATCGCAAGCATTATCCATGCAACCAGCTTATTGTCAAGAAAAAATTTTACAATAAATTTTATCATTTGTCTAACCTTAGTAATTCACATTTAATTCGCTGAATCATTTAGTGTATTCTCCTATTTCAGCTCTTCCAATTTTTCCTGAATTATCTCTTCATCTCCACTCAAGTATTTTGGTTGTTGCCAAACAACCTTTCCTTCTGCATTTAATAAAACGACATGAGGCGCAGTATTCACCCCCATGGCTCTTTTAAAATCACCATTAACATCTAGAAAAACATCGAAATCCCATCCACTACTATTCGCAACAGTTACGGCGCGATTGGAGGTTTTTGAATCATCAACAGAAACAGCCACAATTTTCAGATCAAAATTATCCCGCCAATCATCTAAGTATTCATCCTGAATATCCGTCAGCCCAACAGATGTATGATTGCACCATGTAGCCCAAAAAACGAGTAATATTGGTTGTCCTTTATCAAACACTTCCTGCGTACTTATTCTGCTACCCTCAATGCTTTGCAATTGCATTTCAGGAATTTCGGATTGGGCAAAAAACTGATTAGTTGAAGTAAGAATAAGAACGAATACTCCAACTATTTTTATAAAAAGTCTAACTAAATGGTGCATGAAATTTCATTATTTGATTACTAATGTTCTTGTTGTAGACAGCTCATAATTCAAGTGGAAACCTGTATCAGCGGAGTGCTATAAGAAAAAATGTGAATTGTATTCAACATAACTTAGTACGCGAAATACTAAGTAAGCGCATACTGGAGATGCACTAAAACACCATTCCTGAATACAACGGAATGGCTGAAATTAAATCAAATAAGAAAGGATTGATAGAAAACGACAATATCTCGATCTATGGGAGGAGGTGAATACCCTAAAAAGGAATATCCTATCTCGTCTATAAAATTATATTCCTCAATGACTGAAACAGGAATGGAAAAATTGGAAATAAACGCAGGAGCTAGAACTTGATCAACATTGTAATCTTCATTCAACTCAAAACTTATGTGATCATTAGAACAACAAACACGGGAAAACGACTCCCGATCATTACACTTCTTGCCAATTTCCATCTTCATCCCACAAGAAAGCGTACTGGGAAGAATTGAAATTTGGGATTTAACAAACTCGCCCCCGCAGTAATGAGAATCATAGTTTACGCCAACTGTACCAGTAAGTACAATAAGAACTAACAACCCAGAAATAATTCTCTTAAGCATACTCAAATATAGTCAATTAATAAAGGGGGCAGAACATGATCCTACCCCCCATTTTTCATCATTTAATAATCACCCGTTTTGTCTCAGAATGAATACCATTACTCACAAGAGAAACAAAATACATACCAGATAGTACATTCAATTGCATTGATGCACCTTGTCCTGTAATGGAGGTAGAATGAATCAACTTACCTTGAATATCTCTCACCTCTACAAAACCCTCAACAGAAGCATCCACAAAAACATTGAGTTCACCTTCCGTCGGATTTGGATAGATAGAAAAATTCAGAGCCAACTCATCTACACCCAAGTCTCCGGCGGCAATCTTGTAAACCCCATTTGAGTTTTGATCTACAAACCAAATTAATCCATTTGGTCCAACTTTAATTCCTTGCACGCTAGATAAACCTGTACTAATTCGTTCCAATTCTACCGCTGGCATTGTTGAAATATCATAAATGATAATCTCACCTGCTTGATATTCACTAACGATCATTCTGTCACCGACAACATCAATTCCAGCCGGCTTGAGTAATCCCGTAACGACTGTTTCCTGCGTATATCCTGTGTACTCAGAATATTCGACTACCGGTTCATTTTGAGGATAATTAGGGGCGCCCCCTTGATCAGAACCTGTAGTTATATCAATTCGAATTACCCGTCCATTTCCGTGATCTACAACGTATAACCATTGTGCATTTTCATCCAGAATTAGGTGACTAACAATCTCATCATTTGGATCCTTCGCAACTGCGTCATCTGAATATCGACGTATAATGGCATCACCATGGAACGTATTACCTGGTCCATGATCCTCAGCAAAATCATAACGGACGATGTCATTTGTATACCCATCAAACACCCAGAAGACGTTGTCCTTTTCAGAGGCAATTCCTTGACTGTATGGACTCACATGCAACATGTCCAAATGACTTCCGTTTCCCCCAGAAGGCTCTGCATAAATAGCCATATCACTTGACCATAATGCAGGTCCAGTAAAAGCATCTCCACCATTATGGTTTGCATCAAAAACACCTGGGGAATTTGCCCAGTTACCATTTTGACTAAAAGCAATTCCTGTAGGAAGAGACATAAAATGCCAAGCATTTCCATCTTGTTTATAAAGACTCGTTTGTCCAGCACCTCCTGCATCATAAATCGTTACACTACTTCCGCCTGAGTTTTCCATTCCTTTGTTGCATACCCATAGTTCATTATTTGTGAGTACGGGATGGAAATCTAAGTCAGTTGGTGACGAAATCTGATTGCTTGTACCAGCAATTTGATTAACAGTGGTAGTCACATTCACATAACCATCGAGTATATTTGGAATACCTGGTCCTGCCTCAACATACTTAGTCAATGTGTCATTAAGAGTATTCAAATCAGCATTTCCGCCATTTAAATTACTTGCCCAAATTTTTATTTGATAAACACCGTTTGTTGAAATTGTCAACGGAACGCTGTGTGCCACGTCTTCACTTGCATAATTTGCTAAAGAAGTCCCCGAAACATTATGTGTATTAACAGTTCCACCATCTACCGTATAATTCAAGTCATATGAAGTAATCGTAGTTAACCCTCCATTAAAAACGTGCGCATCAATATTAAATGTTCCTGTCGTAACGTAACTGTACAGATTAGAACCGAAAACACTTAAATCATAAGCAGGTGGCTCTTCAACAGTAAAAGTGAAGGTTCCACCCAAACCAATTCCATCAAAAGTTTCAATTTGATACCCATTTACCAAGATATCAAATGCAAATCCACCATCACCCCAATCATCAACATAAATCAAATCGTACTGCGCACCAGTTGTGAGTACCCAAGGCCCTTCATTTACGTTCAAATTGTTCCCATATCCTCCTGGGGCTTGTGCTTGAGCTCCGGCTCCATTGCAACCCACCGCATTGTTTCCACCTGAAGCAATTGTTCCTGTTCCACAAGCATTGCCAGAAGGTACAATTTCCCAATACGCCTCATATCCGTAGTCATCGCTGTGCACCAGCATAGTAACGGATTCCTGTCCAAATGAAATGTAACCCAATAAGGTCATTGTCAAAGTGCATAATATTTTATTCATAGTTGTATGTTTTTTAGCCCCAATTCATGGGTTAATCTTGTAAGTAAAATTCAAAGTAAGCTCTTGCACTGTGCAAAGTGCATTGACATTGGTTGTCAAAAAGAAAAATCAAACGATCAGATAAGGAACGATTGAATAAAAGTGCGTATGTCAAAATTTCGAATAGGAGGAGAGTTACAATTATAATTCTCAACTACTCGATCACCTATGTAATTCTCTTGTATTTCTACAAGTGGCGAATCCTCAAATAAACCTTCCAACTGAGAATCTTGCGATTGGAATGCTGAAGTTGGATAGTCGTCCGCAGTTTGCGCGAAATGCTCATGTGAACTGCAACATTTTTCTGTCAGGCGTGTCTCATTCCTCTCATGCTTATCCCATTCTACGATGTCGGGATTACATCTACACCCTATATAATTTGCTGAAATTGAAGTAATACCAGAAGCACCGCAAGAATTAACGTAATACGTGAAACCAGTAGAGCCAAATTGAACCCAAAGGATTAAAAGTAAGAAGAAGTTAACCTTAATTTTTTCCATTATTACCTATGTATGGTGTATCAAGTTATGAACTAAATCAGAAGAAAACATGATCTGTTAGCATTAATTATTGGATTGCTACTCCATTTCAATTCACTCGACATTGAAAGCCGAATTGGTCAGGAAACCACTGTCAGTAAGGGGGGTTAAAAATTTATCAAATCTATTTTCTCACTTTCCAATAAGCCGAAGAGCATGATGGTTTTTCCTTTATAATGTCCAATTAGATCTTCAAGGAGGGGGGCAAGGGGGGGGTAAACTGCCATTCGCCAATGTTAACGAATCTGCAATAATTGAGAAATTCTCATTAGCGATAGCTGAAAATGACAAGCCTGAATCTCCAAGAAAAACTAAGCCCTTAATCTCACAGTTTTTGAACTTTACGCACTGCGAACAACCCATTTGGTTGAACCAACTTTATGAAATACATACCTGTTCCCAAATTTGTCAAATCCAAAACCCCAGATGATACATCCGTAATTTTAGTAACCAATTCTCCACTAAGTGTATACACTTCAGCATGTTCTAATTCATTCTCTGTTTGAATAACTAACGACTCCGATGTTGGATTTGGGTATAGAGTCAAATCACCCCAAGCGTCTCCTTCCTCGATTGATAAGGTTTTGTTCAGCAACCATGTAGCAGTATCTCCATCATTCGGAAAATTGAGATCGTATACATAAATCTGCAGTTTTGCCACTTCCGTACCGTTCATTGGATTAACAGTAAGCCTTACGTAGCCTGTTTGAGCTCCACTGATAGGAGTCATCGTTCCGGTAGTACCTACTGGTGGAATTATACCGAGACACGTTCCTTCTATGCAAACCATTCCATCCCATGCAGCGGGGAGGTCATTGTAAATAATCTCTATACCTAGAGTTACGGTATCGTTCCCAATAGCCGATTGTTCCATTTTCAATAGAACTGTTGTATTAAGCTCTAAGTTTGCTTCGATCGTGTCATTTGTTACCCAATCAAATGTTTGGCCAAATGATTGAAATGAGGACAATGCACAAAGCGCAATAATAAAGTAAATTGATTTCATATTTTTTGTTTTAAAATTGGGGTTAAAAATTAAGGACGTTCATATTGACAACAGCCATGCAGCGCATCAGACATTTCAAGTCATGGTGAAATTACGAACTATTAACGCTTCTAGCAAAAATGAACTCATATTACCTTGGAGTCCTACTAGAGTAGACAATGCTCTGAGTCCATTTTTTTATGGACTCGTGAAAAAACCATCAACTAAACCCAACATCTAAGTCGGGCAGTCTGAATTCCAGTTCGAACTTTGTTGCGGACGACTCACTAGAGGAATTCAGAAATAAGTTCCCTTTTTTTATTCCATTCACTTTCTTTCGAACCGAAAGCTGGGTAACAAAATCAGGTAACGAAATGTCATTTTTTGTTACTTATATGTCCCCCAATGTAAATTAGCCTCCCCATATATCTGATTATCAACCGCGACCTTCTGGCTCATAACCCGAAGGTCGTCAGTTCGAGTCTGGCCCCCGCTACTAGGAAAGTCTTTCGTCATTTGACGAGAGACTTTTTTCATTTAAAGCTGTCAGGAGCTTGCTCATGTAAAGTATTGAATGGAAAAAGTGCAACTCGAAGAGTTGGAAGGCTTTGCTTGGGCTGTTCACACATTCCAGTCCATGAAATAGTCTGGCCCCCGCTACAAAGAGAAGGAAAGCCCATTATCATTGCGATACAGGGCTTTTTGTTGCCCCATACTAGCTGTTACGTTATTCATAGCCTTATTATACCTAACCTTGCTGAAAACCAACCACTATGAAAACGCTATTATTATCAATCATTCTTTTGTCTGCTGTAAATGTAAATGCACAAAATGTAATCATTCCTGATGCTAACTTTAAAGCCTATTTAGTTGGAAACACAGCTATTAACACCAATCTTGATACTGAAATTCAAGTGAGCGAAGCAAATGCTTTTACTGGAACTATTACTTGTGCTTTTTTAAATATCTCTGACTTAACTGGAATAGAAGAGTTTACTGCTTTGACCATTTTGTATTGTGAGAATAACCAACTAACGTCTATAGACGTATCTCAAAACGATGTTTTGCAAGAATTTAATTGTGTAGCTAACCTACTAACATCGGTGGACGTGTCTAACAATTCTGCATTGGTAGCCTTATGGTGTGGTGGTAACCTACTAACAACATTGGATGTTTCTCAAAATATTGCGTTGAGTAATTTGGATTGTAATTTTAGCCTGCTAACAACATTGGATGTTTCTCAAAACAGTGCTTTGGATATGTTGGTTTGTGGCAATAACCAGTTAACAACACTGGATGTTTCTCAAAACAGTGCTTTGGCTCTGTTGGATTGTAACTCTAACCAGCTAACGGCATTGGATTTATTTACTAATACTGCCTTGACTGATTTGCATTGTGAGAATAACCAACTTACTTGCCTAAACTTGAAAAATGGGAACAATTCTAATTTTTTTGTTTTCAATAGCATAAACAATCCCAACCTTACTTGCATAGAAGTTGACGATGTTACTTGGTCTATAGCAAATTGGACTGGAAGCGTTGACGCACAAACTTCATTTAGTTTAGATTGTAACAATCTATGTTCTTGTCTTCCAACTACAAGTTCAATCAGCGAGACTAGTCTAGACACTTACACTTCACCAAGTGGTACAGTTTATACAACAGGTGGAGTTTATACAGATACAATTCCTAATGTGGCAGGTTGTGATAGTATCATCACTATAACCTTGTCAATGAATTATACTGGCCTCAACGAACTTAACAACACTCCGAAACAACTACTCAAGATAGTTGACCTTATGGGCAGAGAAACACCCTACAGGCCTAACACTACTCTCGTCTATTATTATTCAGATGGTACGATAGAGAGAGTGTTTAAGATGAAGGAATGATAAAACCCTACAACCTCATTAAAATCAAAAACGAAGTTAGATAATTGAGCGGTCCCCGCGACTAGGAAAGTCTTTCGTCATTTGACGAGAGACTTTTTTCATTAATGATAAAGGTCATTTTTCCCATATTGATTCATCCTTAACTTTGATAAAATTCTACTTATGGAAGTATTGATGTTTGGTTCTTTATTGTTTTTCCACTTTGTTTCATTTGGCCAAATTAACAACGGGTTGATTGCACAATATGATTTTAGTGGAAATGCCTATGATGCTTCAGGCAATAATTACCACGGTGATGTTTTTGCAGCAACATTAGTTGATGACAGAAATGGCGTAGCTCAATCTGCCTATGGTTTTGGTTTGAACAAATACATTGAAGTTCCTAATTTCCCCGTGAATTATAATGCGTACTCCTATTGTGCATGGGTTAAATCAAATACAACGACAAACATGTATAAAACTGTTGTCAATCAATTAGGAGATTTTTTTACTGGAAGTAGCATTTCTGCTTTTGGCATATTTGTGAATTTTGAGAACAAATATTCACTTCGACACTATAGAACGAATAGTGTTCTTCATGAATATAACTGCTCCGATACAGTTGACAATGATTGGCATTTTATCGTTGGCACCTATGATGGAGATACGATGAAATTATATAAAGACAATATCCTTGAAGGATTTGTTTCTAATTTAACGACTAGCACCTCCAAAATTGATACTCTTTGTATTGGATTCGGAAGAACACCTGCTGAAGAATACGGGTTGTTTTTCACAGGATATATCGATGATATACGCATTTATGACAGGGCTCTATCAGCATGTGAAATCGAGGAGTTATATTCGGGTATTAATCCATGTGGTGTTGGCTTGGAAGAACTAACTAAAGAAACAAAGGAATTGATTAAAGTCGTTGATCTAATGGGTAGAGAAACAACACCTCAAAAGAACATGGTACTTATCTATCTTTATTCGGATGGAACAACAGAGAGAATAGTTGAATTAGAATAGAAATTGACTGCTCCCTTGTAATTAAAAGCGAGCAGCACCGATTGTAACTATTCGATAGCCTTGGTTGTTTTACTTTACAACAATGTAACCCAACCAATATGAATACTTTTTTTCGACCCACTCTTTGCCTGATATTGAGCATTTTTGTTTTAGTTGGCTGTCATACTAAAGACGATACGCTCGTTATCATCACAGTACGCGACTCGACCAATCAACTTGTAGCCAATGCAGAAGTAGAATTGTTCAACGAAATGACGGGCATAGAAGAACCGAACACTATTGATCCAGTTACTACCAATACGTCTGGCGAAGCTATTTTTAATTTCAATGATGTATATCAATTGGGGCAAGCAGGTGTTGCCATCTACAATATCGATGTAAAAGCAGGAAATATAAGCGGACATGGAGTTATTAAAATTGAAGAGGAAACCACTTCAAGAGAAACAGTGTTTGTTGCTCCGTAAAGTTCAGTATTCTTCTTGAAACGGACACTGGAAAAACTTTCTGAGGCTTTAAAGAAACC
>CAJQJL010000074.1 GCA_905478665.1 uncultured Flavobacteriales bacterium | reverse complement strand
GATAGGTATGTTCTTCAAGGTCCAGAAAAGCGAAAACAACGGGTACTGCAAGTGCCAACAGTACAGCCAAATATCCGCGTTCACTCTTCGACTTCAATGCACCGTACAACATAAACAGCAAAGTGAACAGATATACATGAATCACGGTAGGAATAAGCAGACCGATAATGGTTTTGTACATGCTGGAGTCGTTCAAGAGAATAGCGCCACCAATACCAATTAGACCAAGGATGACCCAAGCAATTTTGTTACGGACAAAAGCAAAACCAATTGAGAGAATAAGCGTTAGAAAAATGAAACCATTGGTCCACCCATTAAAAGCCAAAACTCCAGCAGAAAAAGCCGAGTCGTTACTAAAAAAGAAGAAATATATTTTTGGAAAAACAATGGCCGCTGAAGCAATAATTCCAATAATAAGCCAGTACTTCTTGGGTTGATTGGTGAAATAATTTTTCTTGTCCAGCCAGCTGATTTCCGTGAAATAATGAATCGGGCCGAGAATGGCAAAGGCGATAATAAAAAGTTGTAGTGGAAACAAATAGGCCAATACGGCTGAAAGAACAATCAAGCCAATATTCAAGAGATCTATTTGTTGTGTCTTCATTTTAACGTCCAAAAATAACTTCCAATCATCTCCGTAAACCAACCATCGGTTTCGACTAATGCAATCGTTCCGTCAAAGACTTTAAACTTATAAAAGTGGTAATCTTCTTCTTTGATCCAACTATAATCTTCAGGGTCATTTTCACCCAGAAAAATGGGTGCAGCTCGGAAGGAAATGAATCCATTTTCCAAGGTGGCATCTTTTGTAATATAATCGCGCGTTTCTCGAAGTCCTCCGCTATAGGAAGTAAGGTCGACTTTAAGTGTGTCGGTGAGTTGAATGCTTACGCCTATGTTATAAGGGACGAAGTCATGACCCAATGCTTCGTGCTCTCGTGTATCTAACCAGTAATCGTGCTGAAAAGAGTACGATCCTTCTGACAAACTCGAAGGCGGCGTTTTTTTAATTACAAGCATTTCCGTGACACGGTCACTTTCTTTGATAATTACGTATTCTCCTTTTAAATAGGTCAATTCCAGAATACCATTGACTTCTTTTTGTTCTCCACTTAGTGCAAAATGCTTACGGAAAATGCAGCGAATAATATCAGAGTTTTCAGAGGGGTATTGCACTTCATCCAATTCGATTTTTTGCTTATAGTTAGCGTGTTTTTTTAACCATTCGCGTTTACTTTGGATGACTTCAGATCGCGATAGTTTCGTAGTGTAAAACTGAATTTTTTCCGCGTAAAGCTGCTCCATCAATTTGAAGTCCGATGCATTAATAGCCTCATTCCAAAGTTCAACAACCGACTGAATAGAATCAAGACTATTGAACAACTTCTCTCCACGTTCTACACTACCATTGTAGTCCTGAAACTCTTTTTCAAAAGTGTTCGCAATCGGTGTGACCGTCTCAGAAGATTGAACTGCGTCTGGGATATTTTGTTCTTTGACTTCATTAACACAGCTAGACAATAATGCCCAAAGCAGCAATGTAGAAAGAACAAGGCGAATCATTTCTGAATTAATTTAGCGACATATTTTCCAATAATATCAAATTCCAGATTTACTTTGCTTCCGCTTTTCAAGGTGTGAAAATTCGTATGCTCGTAGGTGAAAGGAATGATGCATACAGAAAACTGATTCTGTTTTGAATCGACAACGGTAAGACTTGTACCATTGATAGTAACGGAGCCTTTTTCAACGGTCACATCATCGGAGTCGTACTTAAAAGTATATTTCCAGCTTCCATCCTGATCTTCTACCGATATGCATTCTGCGGTCGTGTCGACGTGTCCCTGAACGATATGTCCATCAAGGCGACCATTCATTACCATGCAGCGCTCAAGGTTTACTTTGGTTCCGATCTCCCAATCACCCAAGTTTGTTTTGTTTAACGTTTCTTGAATTGCGGTGACAGTATAAAGATCGCCTTCGATATTGACAACCGTTAAACAGCAGCCATTGTGCGCAACGCTTTGGTCTATTTTTAGCTCATCTGTAAAGGAGGACTGAAGTGTAAAATGGATATTCTCTCCTTCTTTTTCGATGCCTTTCACAACACCCAATTGCTCAATAATTCCCGTAAACATAACTTTTCATTTCATTTGAACAAAGATAAGGCTTAAAAGGACATAACTATTTGTCTGGGGAGACGAAAGCACCCTTATGCAGCTCTTCAAGCGCTTCGGAAACATTTCGTGCTACAATTTTTCTACCTTCTTCGGTGTAATGCTCAGTAGTCCAGTCTTGATCAATGAAATAAGGGGTGCTGACCGCACGATAATTATCGACAACGAGAATACCTTTACGCTTGAAGTAATCTAACAAAAGCGCGTAATTTTGATCCATCAGAAAGGTAAGGTCTTTACCTACTAAGGAATTGGCTTTTTCCAGATCCTCACCCAAAAGATTTAAAACGAGGTTCCACCCTCTTTCTTCAGCGAGTTCAATGATCTCATTAAAATCCTGAATTCGCGGATTTGTCAATGTATCAATTTGGAAAGCAAACGCTTTGATGTAGTGACAGGCTAAATCGGTAATCGAGTCTAGTTTCCCTTCGGCATCTCGCTTGCCTGATGCTGCCATTGCCTCGTCCCAATCAACGACATTCGTGTATTTGACAGGATAAGGAAAGTCTAAAAAGTCTACCTTCCACTGTCGCTTCATCGCATGATCTCGGATCTGCTCGTCATCATTGTCATAACCTTTGAAGGAGAGTAAAAACCGTTTTATGATGGGGTGTTGATCACTGAGCAGAACAGTATTTTTCCGCAAAGGCGTTTCGAGACCTGAATGAATCCATCCCGCCCCAAAAGAGCGAAGATTCAAGGTTAGAACGACTGTTTTAATGTTTTTTTCTTTTGGAATTGCCCTAAGAAAAGACTTGAAAATTCCAGCATGTGAGGCTTGTTTAGTCAAATCACGAATGGTCAATGACGGATAATATCCAGCGATCATTTTACTGATCGTTCGCTTATCTGCATCGTCTTCAGCATACATAAGGTTAGATGACTCACCAACATACAGAATGTCCGTTTCTATTGGGAGTTCACGAATGGTATTGATTATTGGTGAGTGCTCTTGAAGGTCACTTTCGTAGAAATATTTTGTATAAATCAGGCTGGTGCTGAGCAAAATGATTGTCAGCATCACAATTCTGAGGGCGATATGTTTGAGAATTTTCATAATCAGAATTGGAAATAAATAAAGGGAATTTCTTCTACGCCTGTAAACACAATGATGGAAAATATCAAAACAGCATAGATTGACCATCGTGCGATGAAGGGCATTTTCTCTATCCAAGTGTCAAAGCGCTTGTTGTATAAAATCCAGTCGAGAACAATGAAGCCCAATAAGAGAATCCAAATGTTCGTAGGAATTTCGAGCACTTCACCCTCCAATCCGAAATTCGAAAACAGCGCGTCAAACATTACCCAGGAATCAGAAATTGTGGCACTCCTGAAGAAGATCCAACTCAACCCAATAATGATAAAGGTTTTTGTTGCCCTAAGAATGTGTTCTATGGAGAATGGTCGAACTTTTGGGTTGATTTTGAGAAGTTTATTAATCGTATTTTCAATCACGTAGAGGCCACCGACCATTAGTCCCCAAAAAACGTAAGTGAGGCCTGCACCATGCCAGAATCCGCTGATTACGAAAATCGCGACGATGTTGAACGTCCATCGGAGTTTACTTGTGCGATTTCCCCCCATTGGGAAATAAATATAATCGCGAAACCAAGTAGAAAGTGAGATGTGCCAGCGTCGCCAGAAATCTGCTATGTTAATTGCAAGGTAAGGTGTACTGAAGTTATCCATCAACTTTACCCCCATTATTAGTGCACTACCGATAGCTATGATGGAGTAGCCAAAAAAGTCACAATAAAGCTGGAATGAATAGAATACTAGTCCCAGAGAAATAGCTAAAGAATTGTACAGCTCAGGCGCATCAAAGATCTCGTTTGCAATGGGTGCGACATTGTCTGCAATTACCATTTTCGCAAATAGACCGAACAAGATTAGTCGTAGACCGTTTCGAAGATTGTCATAATTGAAACTATTTGCTTTTTTCAACTGGGGAGATAGACTTGAAAAGCGTTCAATAGGCCCTGCTACCAACTGAGGAAAAAAGGAAACGTAGAGGGCAAAATGACCGAGATGTCTTTCAGCTTTTAGTTCACCCTTGTACACATCAATGGAGTAACTTAAGGTTTGAAAGGTATAGAACGAAATCCCGACGGGCAGCAGAAAATCTACTACGGGGAAATGGACTGAGAGATCTAACCCTTGAGCCACGGCTGTGGCCGTTTCTGAGAAAAAATTGAAGTACTTGAAACTAAAGAGGAGCCCTAAGTTCGCCGCCAAACTCAACAGTAAAAAAGGCCTTCTCTTTTTCTTGATTTTCCTTTTCCCCATTTGAATTCCACTGAAATAATCAATCAGTGTGGAAACGACAATAAGTATAACATATTCGGGCTTCCAGCACATGTAGAAATAGTAGCTGGCCACGAGTAAAAGAACCCAGCGATACTTTGCATTTAACAAGTAGTAACCAATGATTACTACAGGTAAAAACAATATGTAATCGAGGGTGTTAAATAGCATTTACTTCACTCGTTTCAATTCTGTGATCTCTTATGAGCCTTGAAAATCAGCGGAACGCCTATTGTCAACATAACTCCTACATCTGCAATGGCGAACCAAACAGGGTGTGGAAAAGAGAATAGGTTAACGATTGTTCCAATGAGGAGGAAAGTGCCTATTAAATAAACTGGATATGGTGTATCCTTGTCGATTACCATAGCTATGAGGAGTCCAACGAGCAGACCTAGACCATGGGCAACGATCACACTGATGTATGTCGCAAGAGGAATGAGGGGGATGTTTTTCTCAATTTCCCCAGCATTTTCTACATTCATCTCAAACGGGAGCGGGAACAATTTGTGCCCTAGAAGCTCAATCGCCATCATTACCATGAATGCGGCGACGAGCCCTACAAGTGTTGCTAAAAATGTTCTCATACGGTTTGTTCTGCCAATATTTTCTTCTGCCCTTTACTTTTGCGAATTCTACAACTCACAACCTTATATTCAGGACACATAGCTTCCGTACAATGTTCGTCGGAAGTAATGATATTCAGCATCACTTCAGGAAAATGGAATGTCGAACTTAAAATTCCAGGCTTCATTTCGTCTGTTAGAACGGCCTTGATATCTACTTTTCCTCTTGGGCTTTCAACGCACACAAAATCACCATCTGCAATACCTTCTTTTCTGCCATCATCTGGGTGCATGAGTAGAACATCTTCTGTAAGAATTTCCACATTTCCGGTACGACGTGTCATTGCACCACAATTGTAATGCTCCAATTCACGATTTGTTGTAATGATATATGGGAAGTCTTTCTCATGTCGCTCAACTTCTCTCGATTTTTCATAATCGAAATAATGGAACTTTCCTTTACCTCGTTTAAACTCCTCGATGTGTAACATCTGCGTGTCAGAACCATCTTCTAGAACTGGCCATTGTTTTCCGTTATCACCTAATTCTTCCCATTTAGCTCCCTTAAAGAACGGAACAATTTGCGAAATTTCTTCGAGCATACCAGCTGCCGTATAATCAGGCTGTTTGTAGCCCATACGGTTCATAATGTCCACAATTATTTGTCCATCAGGCTTACATCCTTCAATTGGTTCAACCACTTTGTTTACACGCTGAATTCTTCGTTCTCCATTAGTGAATGTTCCTTCTTTCTCCAAGAATGAAGCTCCTGGAAGAATTACCGTAGCGCGCATTGCCGTTTCCGTCATAAAGAGTTCCTGAACAACTAGGAGCTCAAGATTTTCCATTGCTGCGATCACCTTGTTGGTATTCGGATCAGTTTGAACAACGTCTTCACCAATGATCCAAAGGGCTTTCAAGTCTCCTTCAATTGCTGCGTCGAACATTTCAGGGATTTTATACCCAACGTGACTCGGCACGTCTTTCACACCGTAAAATGTATTGTATCGGCTGTTAATTTCTGGATCGGTGACATCCAAGTATCCAGCACCTTGATGAGGTTGTGCACCCATATCTGCCGCACCCTGAACGTTATTCTGACCACGTAAAGGGTTCATTCCGGCTCCTTTCTTGCCAATATTACCAGTAATCATTACAAGGTCGGCAATCAATTGAACCGTAAAGGTTCCCTGAAGGTGCTCAGTAACACCTAAACCATGGAACTCCATCGCTGCTTTAGAGGCTGCATATGCTAATGCAGCTTCTTTAACGAGGTTCTTATCGACACCCGTAACGGCTTCCATTTCATCTATATCCAAACGGAGAATTTCCGCTTTGAATTCGTCATATCCTTCTGTTCTATTCTCAACAAACGAAGTGTCTTCTGCATTTTCCGTAATGATGTAATAAAGCATCATGTTTAATAACGCGACATTTGTTCCAGGTTTCAGCTGCAGGTGATAGGTAGCGTATTTTGCCAATTCTATTTTCCGAGGGTCGATGACAATGCTCGGCACCCCTTTCATCATTCGTTGTTTGATTTTCGCACCAGTAACTGGGTGTGCATCCGTAGGATTTGCTCCAACAACCAAAATAAATTGAGCGTGATCAAGATCCTCTATTGAGTTTGTCGCTGCCCCTGTTCCAAACGCGCGTTGCATTCCCAGCGCCGTTGGTGAGTGACAAACACGTGCACAACAATCAATATTGTTTGTTCCAACTACTGCACGAATGAACTTCTGCATAAGGTAATTCTCCTCGTTGGGCGTTCTAGCAGATGAAATTCCTGCAATTGCATCAGGCCCGTTTGCGTCTTTAATTCGTGTTATTTCACTTGCGATATGATCGTACGCCTCATCCCATGAAGCCTCTTCAAACTTCCCATTGCGTTTAATCAATGGAGTTTTTAATCTGTCTGGGTGATCGTAAAACTTGAACGCATAACGACCCTTTAAACAAGTATGACCTCCATTCGCTTCAGCGTCATAAGGTGCCTGAATACTCAATATTTTTCCATTGCTTGTGGATACTTCCAAGTTGCAACCAACCCCGCAATAGGTGCAGATTGTTCGTGTCTTCTCAGTTGCGTGAACCGACTTAGACTGGAAAATATCTGAAATAGCTGAAGTTGGACAGGCTTGTGAACATGCACCACAACTTACACAATCCGACTCCATGAACGATTGATCAGTTCCCTTGATGATTTGAGAATCAAAGCCACGTCCAGCCATGCTCAAAACAAATTGCCCTTGAACTTCATCACATGCTCTTACACATCGATAACAATTGATGCATTTCGACATGTCCGAGGTCATATACGGGTGACTCAAATCTTTTGTTCTGTCCAAATGATTATCTCCAGCAGGGTAACGCACCTCACGAATTCCAACTGAAGCAGCCACATCTTGTAACTCACAATTTCCGTTCACTTCGCAAGTCAAACAATCCAAAGGATGGTCGGTCAAAACCAACTCAAGAATGTTCTTTCGTAGTTCCTTTATAGACTCCGAACTTGGATAAATGTACATACCTTCTGCAATCGGCGTATGACAAGAAGCCATTGCTTTCGTCTTACCATTTTCGGACAAAGCAACATCTACACTACATACTCTACAAGAACCAAAAGGATCTAAGTTGGGAGCATCACACAGTGTGGGAATCAGTTTTTCTCCTTCAATTCGGCGAACGAAATTCAAGATAGTTTCACCTTCCTTAAATGGATAGGGAGCGTTGTCTATATATGCTATATTGTTCATAATCGTTTGTTAGTTCTGAGTAATCGGTTCAGTGGTTTACTCAAAGTAAGTATTCATTTCATCTCCAAAGTATTCGAGTGCATTTCGCACTGGAAGAGGAATTCCCCCTCCATGAGCGCAAAGTGAACCCTGCTCCAATGTCGTCAATAAATCGTTAAACAGTTTACGGTCAATTTTATAATCAGAATTCAATGCTTTTGTGGATAGTTCGTGACCTCTCTTTGTTCCCAAACGGCAGGGAAAACATTTGCCACAACTTTCGTATGAAGCGAAGTCAAAAAGGTGTTCAATGAACTCCATCATTGGGAAACTCTCAGGGACGCATACAATTGACGCGTGTCCAAGCAAGAAACCATTGTTCGCAAAGGACTCGAAGTCCAAGGTCAAATCGTCAATTTTCGAAACGGGGACAAGTCCACCCAATGGACCTCCGATTTGCATAGCTTTGACAGGTTTTTTGAATCCACCACCAAGGTCATTCACAACTGTTGAAAGTGGAGTACCCATTTCTACTTCATAAATTCCTGGTTTATTAAAAAAACTGTCTAGGCAGACCAGTTTTGTACCCGATGATTTTTCAGTTCCGATTGCCTTCCAAGCTGCACCACCATTTTCAACGATGTAATGTAGACTGGCAAGCGTTTCAACATTGTTGACGATTGTCGGTTTATTGAACAACCCTTGTTGTGCTGGATAGGGTGGACGAACGCGCACTTCAGGTCGCTGTCCTTCAATTGAATTGATGAGGGCGGTTTCTTCTCCACAGATATAAGAGCCCTGCGCACGAATGATTTTAAAATCAAAACTAAATCCGCTGCCGTCAATGTTTTCGCCAATCAAACCAGCTGCACGCAATTTGTCAATTTCTGCTTGAACAATTTCAGCAGCATCTGGATATTCCGCACGGATATAAAGCACACCCCATTTGGCATGTGTTACATAGCCCGCAATCAACATCCCGTATAAAACAGAGTGCGGTCTTTGTTCTAATAAATAGCGATCCGAGTAGGCACCTGGATCTCCCTCGTCGGCATTGCAAATGATAAATTTTGTGTCGTTCTCCATGTTTCGACAGAACCCTAATTTAGAGCCCATCGGGAAGCCTGCTCCTCCACGACCTCTTACATTTGAGGTTTTAATCTCATCCAAAACGGAGTTGGAATCTCTCTTCAATGTGGCAAGAAATGAAGCATAATAAGTGTCTATGGATGTGAATTCTTCAGTTAGAATTGTAGTTCCATTTGCTTCGACATTGTACGTGTCTTGTTCACCGTTCTTATCAGAAAGAATGCGATTCATGTTGCTTATTTCATCACCTGAATAATTCCTACCATCGTAGTGGAAAGCAGCATTTTCATGACAACGTCCTAAACAAGTCATGTGACCAATTTCATCTGCTTCAAAGTAATTCTTTAACTCATCGATGACCTTGTCCTGGGTTCCAGCACAAACACACGCTGTACCATTACATACATACGCTTTTTTCCCTTTATTTTCAGGTTTGAGGAAGTCGTAAAAAGTAGCGCTTCCATAAGCATTCGCTGAGCCAATCAGAAATTCATCTGCAAGACGATCTAGATCTTCCTTGCTAGGTGTTCCATCTTGCTGAGCCAGTTTCCCCATGCGGTCAAAGAGGTTGTCTTCTAACCCTTTTCTACCTGATAATTCACTTAAGTTTTTTGACATATATTTTGTTCTTTAACCAACTTTACTGCTTTGGTGAATGTTTTTAATTCTATGTGGATGCGAGTAGCATGTCGCTCTATTCTCTCGGCAAAATGCGAGTAAGGTTATCCCAAGCTCTTTGGCAAAATCTACGGCCAATGTTGATGGCGCTGATACAGCACAGAGAATGGGAATGCGTGCCTTGAATGCTTTTATAATAATTTCATAGGAAATTCTTCCGCTTACAGTGATGCAAGCTGCTTCTTTCAAAGACTTGGAAACAAGTAGATCCCCAACAACTTTGTCCACAGCATTGTGTCTTCCAATGTCCTCCATGGAGCAGAGCAACTTCCCTGTAAAGCTGAAAGCAGCAGCAGCGTGAGAGCCTCCAGATTGCTGGAATGCACTTTGAACGCGTTGCATTTTGTCAAACATCTCTTTTACTGTGGAGATGTCGACGCTTTTTTTCTCATCGAGCACTTTTCCAATAAACGAGAGTTCTTCCAATTCTTTTTTACCACAAATTCCGCAGGAAGAAACAGACAAAAGACTTCGGCTGTTGGAATAACCGCTCCCCAATTTATCCTCAGGAATGATTAGGTCGACGATGGTAACAATACCATTTTTGTTCTCATTTTTCAGTATGACATCAGGTGTGAAATCATGATCTTTAATAACCCCTTCAGAGTTTAGCAGACCACGTACCAGAGCGACATCATCACCTGGTGTACGCATAGTCACAGTAAAAGGCTCTCCATTTATGTTGATCTGAAGTGCTTCTTCCACGGTCAGCGAATCAACAACATTTGTTGCTGAATTGCCTTCAAATTTCTTCCCCTGATAGTCACTCGTAGCCATTCACGTAGTTTTTGTCAAACTCATAAAGATAAAGATTTTATTTATCAATTTTAACTAGGGTGCGCGAAGTCCAGAGAATGAGGTGATTAACGACACCATCTTAATCTGTAAAAGAGATGTAATCTATGATCAATTGATTTCGTTTTGGAGAGGGTAATGACTTGTTTTTAGAAAAAAAGTGAAGTGGATCGCCAAAAAATTTCAATGCTATTTCTCATTATAAAACGCACGGTCAGCTCTGCGCTGTCTGTAATATGCGACAAACAAGAGTGAAAGTGGGAAAAAGAGAACGATCAGAATCCACTTCAGAATGGTAAGTATTATTTTCATGCGATAATCAAAAGAGCGAAGATGCTCTTTGCCTAAAAATAACAAAAAGTCAGCCGAAAATGGCCAACTTCTTTTTGTTCAGTTTATGGATTCCTTCAAACTATTACTCTTCAACCTCGATGAATATAGATTCCTTTCCTAAAATAGCTGTGAGGAGATAGTAAAAAGTAGCGCGGTGTTTATTACGATTGGATTCCCCCAATGCATGACAAACTTCTTGAATCACTTCGTCCAATCTAGGACTGTCTTCCATTCCTAATTTACCTATAAGGAAACTGTTCTTAACAGTTTCCAATTCGCTTGGATCAGAACAGGCTACTTTTGAGGCATCGTTGTCATGGATTGATGGACCCAAATGTTTTACAATAGCATGGTACATATCTTCATGATAATGAATGCCTAATGCATCAAGTTCTTTAGTAAAGGTTGCGAAAGCTTCTTCGTATGTTGCCATTTTTATAAGTTTTTAGTGATTAAATTTTTGGAAGATCAAGATATCAATTCTTCGAATAAATAAGGTTCTTCAAGTAAATTTCAGGCATTTAATGCAAAAAAATCAGGTATTTATACCTGGCGCTAATTGCATTTGGATTGGTAGATTTGAAAACCTGCCAAACAGTTTATGAGATATGAAAGAAGAAAAAACGATACCGAACATTAAAGAATTGTCAAGTGCTTTACTAGATAGTTATTCTGATCCTCAGGAAGTGGAACGAATACTAAATGAAGTTCACAAACATTTTCAAGAATTGACGAACTTGTCTGGCTTCGATCAAGAAATTAAGCACTTAGCGGCAGTTCCAACCGCGACTGGGATGGCATTATCCCTCAATTATGCTGCGCAATGTCTTTTGGATTATAAGAGAACAGTGCAATTTTTGCGTGGTATCGTAGCGGCCATTAAGGATAAGCAAAAAGAACTTTCTGGTGAAACGGTTAACATCTTTTACGCGGGTTGTGGACCTTATGCACCGTTTATTTCGTTGGTTGCACCATTATTTAAGCCTAGCGAAGTACAATTTTCATTGTTGGAAATCAATGACGAGTCGCTTGAGTCGGCAAAAAAATTGATTGATGCATTGGAGCTGTCTGATTATGTTCAAGACTATCATCGTTCAGACGCAGTAACATTTAAATTCTCTGAACCTGAAAAATTCCACATTCTCTTTAGTGAAACACTCGATTCATTATTGTACCGTGAATCGTATGTTCCGATTCTTGGAAATATGCTGGGACAGTTACCTGAGTCAATAGGCTTGATTCCTGAAAATGTCGTAATAAAAGCGAGTTTGTTCTTTGATGAAGACAAAGAAAAACAGGGCGAAACAGTTTTCGATACGCGTCAGGCTTTGACATTACACGGTCGAACAGCTGAGCTTCCCATAGAGTTCCCTTTGCATATTTTCAATTTGAGGGAAGACCACGCGGCTAAAGGCTTGGTGTTGGATACAGAAGTTCATGTATACGGAGACATAAAACTGATCAGAGGAGAGTCTATTCTGACGACACCTTATGAATTGCTCTTTAACTCCCCGATGGAGCATACTAAAGTTGCATTCGCATATCAATTGAAACCTTCAGTAGAGTTAACGTTTGAGTATCAATAGAACTTAACGGATTAATCGCGCTGATGACATCAGTTTTATCAAGTATTTTGAATTCTTGTAGAACGTTTTGTAATCTACTGCCCCTTCAATTTTATCAAAACCTCCTTAAATTCCTTCTTCATGTTGTCCGCAGTAAAGATACAAATGCCCGCTGCCCCCTTTTCTTTTGCTAATCGAATGGATTTTTCAAAATCAGCCGCAGATTCAAAACCAGGCATGTACAGCCCAGTATTGATGGGAAAGTCAACGTCTTTTACTCCCTGTTCTGTGGCGAAACCAATCCAATTGATATTATCACGGTAGAAGTTGTGATAAATCATCGGGTAGGCGGCGTCTAAATTCCAATCATCCCAAGCCTGACGGACCATTTGTCTTGACATTTCAGGAAAAGGAAAAACAGCAGCTGTTAATTTTTGATTTTTCAGATGTACCATATCGGCAATTTCATTCACCAAAGAAGTGACAGCATTCAATCGGTATTGACGCCATTCTGTACTCAGTTCTGGATGCTCCATCTCGCGAGGATCTTTCCCAAATAGCTCCTTAAACCCTTCACAAGCAATGGGGTGATAACCGTAATCGTATTCGGGCATCTCGTGATCTTGCACTAAGTTGTATTTGGGTTGAAGATCGGCACCGAGAATAACATCGACATAACGCACATAATCCAAGTGAATCGAGGCAAGACCATCAATCTTGAGTAAATTTTTGACGTTGTTCTTAATATACTCTCTCGCTGCTGGGTGAAAAGGACTCAGCCATTGATAGTAATCTACATAGGCTCTGTATTCCAATGAGTTTTCCCCATTTCGATTGACGGCATACCATTCGGGATGCTTATTAGCAATAGTGTCATTAGGTCGGTTGAGGGTCCACATCCATGCGTGGATTTTAATGTTTTTGGGCTTTGCCAAGTCAACAAGTTGTTGGATAAATTCGGGACTTCCACCAACTAGGACTTCAGAAATATCCAATGAGTCATATGCGTCGAGTTTTTTTGTCCAGACATCCTTGTCGAATTTATTTCCTCCATGCGCCCAAGTAGCCAATGTAAATGTTGATTTTTTCCTAGCAACGATTCTGAGTTTGCCCAATTCATCAATGATATAATTCTTACGGGTCACAGGACTGGTTAGGCTGATTTCAAACCCAGATGATGTTTTTAGCAATTCCGCGTCAAGGTGTTCGGTGTCATTATACGTAATGCGAATTGAACGACTTTCCAGCGTGCTTTTCGGAATGACATTTTTTAATGTCCCCCAACGTGTTTCTCGAAATAGAGCATAGGCAACTTGTTGAATATCCCTATCAGGATCGCCATTATAAACGACGTCCTTGGCACTGGGTGCTTCGGTAAATTGAACCACGCCCCATTTTTCTGGTTCGTGCATATTGATGACTTTTTGGTTGCTCCAGACCCAATTGTATTCACGTTGCAACTTGCCACCCACCTTTTTCCGCTGGTACTTTCCGTTAACGATGTCATGATCCCATTGCACTCTGGAGAAATTCATTCGCCATTGATCACCTTCCTTTGGGAGTTGGTACTTATCATTCTTAAGTTCTATCAATCCCCGCATTGGAATCGCCATTTCCACCGTCCATTTTTCATCAATATCGGATGGATTGTTTAATGTCCCATGTACTTCGACGGCCGTTTTTATATTGTCCAAATTCCAATGAAAGTTGGCATATCCACCAACGCGATAAGGCTTATTTAGTAATAAATCCCAAACAGTATTTAGGGCGTTTATTTCAATTTCGGCGTAGGCTTCTGTCTTTGTCGAAGGATTAATAAAAACTTCAAAGTCGTTGTTTAAATAAATAATCGCATCGCGTTTAGTGATGTCGCCCCAGACGTGTGGATCTTCAAGTTCAGCAAATACGTAGAGAAATTCATCACTCCACAATAGCTTTATCCTGGTCTCGAATTTTACCGGTTTGGTTCCAGCAATATCAATGAAAGGGTCAGTAAATTCCGCGTTCCCCCACGCTGATTCTGCCAGCCCGTCTATTATAAGTGGAGTTGTTGTTTTTGGAATTACGTAATGCTTGGGAACGACCGTTTTTTCAGTCACATTGATTTCAATGGGGACATTCGTTTGAGCCATTGCTGTTAAGGCCAGCCAAAAACAAGAAAAGTGGATAAGCCATTTCACGGTCAAACAAATGTACACAAAGAATTAGTATGCAGAATTAGGCTTCAACTCAAAACTAAATTTGAAAATGTATCTTTAGTGCGATGAACGTCACAATCATTCTTATCATTACTGGAGCTATAATAGGGACATTTATAGGCTACAACAAATACAAATACGGAAATCAGACTTTTCATCGCAAACCCAACCGTGATTTCCCTAATCTGTGGAGAACGATTCTTGAAGAACGGATTGAATTTTACAATAAATTGGATCAGGCTGGGAAGCGAAATTTTGAAACCAAGGTTCATATTTTTCTGTTGAACGTTCAAATCGTTGGGGTAGATACTGAAGTAACTCATGTAGATCGAGTTTTGGTTGCTGCGAGTGCTGTCATCCCAATTTTTGGTTTTCCGAATTGGCATTATGTTCACTTGAAAGAAGTACAGATTCACCCAGATATTTTCCTCATTCCAGGAACGACTAAGATGGCAAAGGGCCTCGTCGGAAAGGGCGCAATGGAAGGAAAAATGATGTTGTCTAGAAAAGCTGTAGAAAAAGGATTTTATGATCAAACGGATCAAGTAAATGTTGCCCTACATGAATTCATCCACATTTTGGATAAACAAGATGGAGAAATTGATGGAGTTTTGGACAATGTCATGAACGAAGCGGACATTATGCCTTGGCTTCACATAATTCATCAAAAAATGGGTGAAATAGAAGCGGGAAATTCTACCATTCGCGATTATGGCGCAGCAAACAGAGCTGAGTTCCTTTCGGTGGTTGGAGAGTTCTTTTTCGAGAGTCCAGAAAAGATGAAAGCTGAACATCCAGCCTTGTATTCAGCCTTGGACAGTATTTTCAATCCTAAGAAAGTTTCCCCGAAAAGAAAAAGACGCGATCGCGTTGAGGGGTGGTAAGCGATAAACAATTTATTATCTTAGCGGGTCGTGTGAAGTAAACGCTTAAAGAGAGCTGTTTCACAGGACAAAACTTATGAACTCTTGAGTTCATCACTCATCAATAGCAGAAAATGATTACACCAGTAACTGATAAAAAACTTTTCCTCATAGATGCCTATGCATTGATCTTCCGCGCTTATTTTGCCTTTGCGAAGAATCCACGAATGAATTCAAAAGGACAGAATACCTCGGCAGCGTTTGGCTTTACAAATTCATTGATTGACGTTCTTAGAAATGAAAAGCCGACACACATAGCGGTTGTGTTCGACCCTCCAGGCGGATCAGTTTCAAGACGCGAGGATTTTCCTGAATACAAAGCACATCGTGATGAAACCCCAGAGGGAATTGTCACAATGATCGAACCGATTAAAAACATCATTCGCGCATTCAACATTCCGATATTACAAGTAAATGGGTTTGAGGCAGATGATGTAATTGGTGCATTATCGAAAAAGGCAGAGGTACAGGGTTTCACGACTTATATGATGACACCAGATAAGGATTTTGGTCAGTTGGTGACGGATAAGGTGTTTATGTTCAGACCTGGTCGGGGAGGTAATCCTGCTGAAGTGTGGGGCGTAAAAGAAATCTGCGAAAAATTCGATGTTGAGAACGTTCTACAGGTAATTGATGTCTTGGGATTGCAAGGTGATGCTGCAGATAATATCCCAGGGATTCCTGGAATTGGCGGAAAAACGGCGTCTAAACTCTTGAAACAATTTGGTTCCGTAGAAGGAATTTTGGAAAACACGGATCAGCTGAAGGGGAAGCAGAAGGAAAATGTCGAGAATTTTGCTGAACAGGGAATACTTTCAAAAAAGCTTGCAACGATTATCACTGATATAGATGTTGAACTCAATGAGGAAGAACTCGTTGTAAGTGAGGTGGACCCTGAAAAAATTAGAGATGTGTTTACTGAATTGGAATTTAGAAATCTTGCACGAAGAGTCTTGGGTGAAGAGATTGTAGTGTCGACACCAATTGCAGACAACAAAGGACAAATGGACTTGTTTGGAACGCAAAGCTTGGTTGAAGAGCAAGCACCAACAGAGACAGCAGAATACAAAACGATTGCAACGGAGAAGCCGAGTTATCATTTGGTTACAAAGCCTGAAGAGCGCAAGGAATTACTGGAGCTTTTGATGAAGCAGAAATCCGTTTGCTTTGATACAGAAACGGACAGTCTTGAAGCATTGCATGCCAATGTGGTAGGGATGTCCTTTTCTTATAAGGAACGGGAAGCTTTTTATGTAGCGACACCACTTGATTTTGAAGAGGCAAAGAAGATTGTTGAGGAATTCCGACCGTTTTTTGAGTCTACGCAAATTGAAAAAATCGCACACAATATCAAATACGATATCAAGGTAATCAATCGTTACGGTGTAAATGTTCTGGCACCAATGTTCGACACGATGATTGCGCATTATTTGATTAATGCGGATTCGAAACATAGCATGGATTTATTGGCTGAAAAATACCTGAGCTATAAACCTGTTTCAATTGAAACATTGATTGGGAAGAAGGGAAAGAACCAAGGTAGCATGGCTGATTTACCACCAGAAGAAGTTTACAATTATGCCTGTGAAGACGCCGATATAACGCTCCAATTGAAGAATCTGTTTGAGCCTGAAATTCAAAAGGAACACCTTAAAGAATTGTTCTACAATATGGAAATGCCGCTGGTTGATGTGCTCAAATGCATGGAACAGGAAGGGATTGCGATTGATGTAGATGGGTTGCTCAATTATTCGAAAGAACTGGAGACTTTACTTGTTGAACTGGAAGTAAACATCAAGAAAGAAGCGGGCGTGGAATTTAACATTGATTCGCCGCGTCAATTAGGAGAGGTGCTCTTTGATCAGATGGAAATTAGCACAAAAGCAAAAAAGACAAAAACAGGACAATACGCTACAGGTGAAGATGTCCTTCAAAAATTAAAACATAAGCACCCGATCATCCAAATGATTTTGGATTACCGTCAGTTACGAAAGTTGAAAAACACGTATGTTGATCCATTGCCAACACTGATTGATAAAGTCGATGGTCGAATTCATACAAGTTATATGCAGACCGTTGCAGCAACTGGACGTTTGAGTTCAAACAATCCGAATTTGCAAAACATCCCGATTCGTTCGGCGAAGGGACGGGAAATTCGGAAATCGTTTGTTTCACGAGGAGAAGGATTTCAGCTGATGGCGGCAGATTACTCACAAATAGAATTGCGTATTATTGCTGCACTTAGTGAAGACGCAAATATGATTGAAGCATTTAGAAGCGGACAGGATATTCACGCGGCAACAGCGGCAAAAGTATTCCATGTTCCCCTCGAAGAAGTTACACGTGATCAGCGTAGTTCTGCAAAAGCAGTGAACTTTGGAATTATCTATGGGCAATCTGCGTTTGGATTGGCACAAAATCTAAATATTTCCAGAAAGGAAGCAAAAGAAATCATCGACAGCTATTTCGAACAATACCCGACGATTAAATCATATATGGATGATGCGGTTAAAAAAGCACGTGAGAATGGCTATGTCGAAACGATCATGAAAAGACGTCGTTACCTGAAGGATATTAATTCTGCAAATGCAGTCGTGCGTGGTTTCGCAGAACGGAACGCGGTTAATGCACCAATTCAAGGTTCTGCAGCAGATGTGATTAAATTGGCTATGATTGGCGTACACAGTGCAATGGAGGAGGCCAATATGAAATCAAAAATGCTTCTGCAAGTGCATGATGAATTGGTTTTTGATGTCCATGAAAGTGAAAAGGAACAGTTGAAAGAACTTGTGAAACACGAAATGGAGACGGCCGTTGAAATGATTGTTCCGTTGGATGTGGAGATGGAAATTGCAGATAACTGGCTCGCGGCACATTAATCAATTGAATGAAAAAGAGGTTGAGAAATAGCATCATTATCCTTCTTCTCGCCTTTCCTTGTGCTGAAATCGCAGCGCGAATTGTGGGTTGGGCACCACTTGTCAATGAAGATTTTAGCGTATCTGCCACTCCAAACCATTGGTTGATTAGTGACTCCATTTGTGGCTTGAAGCTGAATCCTGGCAAGTACGAAATTACGTTAGAGAACGCTATTTCATTTAAGGCAACTCATTCGGAACGTGGCGTTCGAAAAAATGTGGCGATCGGTGAAAAAAGAAGGGAAGTTCATGTCTTCGGCTGCTCCTTTACTTATGGTTATGGCGTGAATGATGCGGAGGTCTTCACCAATCTGTTGCAGGAAAAACACGGCGAGTTGAGTTTTATCAATTTTGGAGTTCCGGGCTATGGAACAGTGCAGTCTATTCTTCAGTTAAAGGATGCAATAGGTGACGGAAGTTTCCCCACACATGCAGTTCTCGTTTATTCGGAAGTTCACCCTGAGCGTAACGCTTTGACCAATAGTTATAGGCGTGCGTTAAAAATTGGTTACTCGCGATCTAATTCGGAAGTTGAAAGCAGTATGGAGAATGCGCGGTTTCCGTTTAAAACGGTTTCCAGTAGCGAAATTCAATATGCGGATTGGGCAGCTATTTATTCTAATTGGAATGGAAGGGAGACCTTTGCCTTTATCCATGCATTGCAAAGCGTACTGGAAAAAGAGATAGACAAAGAAGAAATGACAACCATTACGGCGGATCTTTTTGCTGAATTTATTGAATTTTGTATTTCCAATAGAATCGTTCCTGTGCTTGTTAATTTGGACGAAGCTGAGTTTCATACACGCTACAAGACGATCTTGGAGCGATCAAGGGTGAAAGTAATTGATATTGGCTTCGATTTCACAGATAAAGACCTGACGAACTTACCTTACGATAGTCATCCAAACGCTGCTGGACATGCAATGATCGCTTCGAAAATTGAAAAGGGAATAAGGATGTTGTTAAATGAATAAGCGGGTAATCTTTACCGTTTTGGGATTGGGTCTTGTTCTCATTCTGGGAGTCTGGGCTGCTACGCAATTGAATTTTAATTTCAGTCTGTCAACCTTTACCGCTGAGGATTCGCAAGAGAACATTAATTATCAATCTTACAGTAAAAAATTCCCTGTCTACGGTAGAGGAATCACAATCATCGTTGATTTCGAAAAAGAGATTTCAAAACGCGAAGATTTCGAGAAAATTGACAAGCTAACCAATCATGTTGCTGAACTTAAAGGTGTTAAAGGTGCGACTTCTATAACTTCAGTCCGTCTGCCAGAAAGAACAGTCTTTGGAGTAAAAAAACGGAGGTTGATTTCGTTAAAGAATGATGAATCCTTTCAGAAGCGCTTGAATAAGCTGGATTCTTATCGCGATGTGACACCTAAATTTATTTCAAAGGACAAATATGCCACCTGTATCTACGTCGATCTCGACAGCACGGATAGTGGTCAAACCATCCAGCGAATTAAAGACTGCGTTTCAGCATTTGGATTCCCGAAAGTGTTCTATTCGGGGAGTGAAGTGCTCGAGAAATCTTCGAAGGAACAGTTTTCTTCCGAGATGGTTATGTTGCCAATTATTGGGGGAATTGGATTGCTTCTGTTGTTCTTTTTCTTTTTTCACGATGTTAGGAGTTTGGCAATCGTTCTGGTCATAATCGGATTTAATATCTCCGCCATTCTTTTGACCTTTTGGCTACTAGGCGTTGAGGTTGGTATGCTAACGCTGACAATCCCATTGTTGATTCTCGTTTTGTCTTTTTGCGATATAGTTCATGTACTGTACACCTTCAAACAGAAATCTTCGGAAATTACACTGAACGAACGACTGAACGCAACGATGTTCTCATTGAGAAAAGCACTTTGGTTTACTTCGCTAACAACATTTTGTGCGTTTGTACTATTTACCTTCAGTTCTGTTGATCAGATTGTCGACTTTGGCTTGGTAACAAGTATTGGTATTGCCATAGCGTATCTCTCAGCGCGTTATATTCTCCCACAGTTTGTCGCCATTTTTCGTGTTCAACCGTTTTCGAAAGAACCACCAGTTCAATTGTTGACAAAGAAGTTGAAAATGGCAATTCGCAGCTATCGTTTGAGTTCAGGAATTGGAATTTTCGCACTCCTTATAGCGGGACTTTTTGCTACACTGAATTTTTCAATCAACATCTCGCCACACAAGAATCTTGGCGATGAACTGGGCGGAGCAATCACTTTTCTAAATGAAAACTTTGAAGGCACACGAACAATAGAAGTTGTACTATCCGACGAAGATGGAATAGGAGAAAGCACGATAGTATTGGTGGACTCAATTGAGCAGTATTTATTGAATTCGTATCACTGCAACACTGTGTTTAGCGTCAATACCGTTGTTAAACGTTTGAATCGGTTCAATCATTTTGGATTTGCCAGTTACTATTCGATACCAGAGAAGATCGATAGCACTTTCTTAGCACAATTGGAAGAACACAAGGATGCTCTTGGGTTGATGAATGCCATTACCGATGATCATAAGTTGCTAAGAATAGTTGGGAGATTAACAGATCAAGGAAGTGCGGATGCCCGTGAACGAAATGAGAACTTGAATCGTTTTCTTGCAACATTGCCAGTTGACAAAGACGCCATTTTTATCAGTGGTCATTCCTTTGTTAGTGATCAATCAATGTATAGGGTTACACGCCTCATTTTGTTGAGCGTTGCGCTAAGTGTTTTGATGGCGATGATAGTAATTGGTTTTGTATTTCGATCTGTACGCCTTATGCTTGCCATGTTTATTCCAAATGTTCTCCCTTTATTTTCGGCACTTGTTCTCATGCAACTATTGGGAATTGATTTAAATCCATTTTCCGCAATGGCGTTGTCCATAATATTGGGACTGTCCATCGATGATACGATTTATATCACTAGTGATGCCGTTGACAAGAACGACGGTGGACCTTTGCCTGGAATGCTTGAAAAAAGCCTTGATAAAAATGTGTTTCCTGTCTTGACGACATCTCTTTTGTTAGCAATTGGCTTTGGAACTTTGCTGTTTTCAAACCTTGAATCAAATAAGAATATCGGGATTCTTGTGTCCACAGTTTTATTAATTGCATTACTTTCGGACCTGCTTATCCTACCAGCACTGCTGAAATGGACATCAAATTCTAACCAGAGAAACACATGGAAATAGTCGTTCTGACGATATATATTGCGATTTGCACAGTGCTGTTGATTTACAGTGCCGTCGAATTTTCTCTGTTGTTAAACTATCTTTTCAGAAGACAAAAACACACAAAAAAGAAGTGGGATGAACTTCCTTATGTGACGATTCAGTTACCGATGTATAATGAGTCCTATGTTGTCGAGCGGCTATTGGATCAAGTTGCAAAAATGAATTATCCACATGATAAGCTGGAAATACAAGTGCTCGACGATTCAAACGATGATACTGTAGAAAAGGCTAAGGCAAAAGTTGCATTCTATCAAGCAAAAGGGATAGATATGCAGTACATTGCTCGAGAGAAACGAGAAGGATTTAAAGCTGGTGCCTTGGATTATGGATTGAAAACAGCGAAGGGTGAGTTCGTGGCAATTTTTGATGCTGACTTTCTTCCATCAGCTGATTTCTTAATGGATGCCTTGCCTTATTTCGACCAAGAAAAAGTCGGTGTAGTACAGTCGCGATGGACCTATGTAAATGAAAACTTTTCGCTGCTCACGCGTCTTCAAACGGTCATGTTGAATACGCATTTTTCGGTGGAACACGCTGGAAGAAATAGGAGTGGAGCCTACATTAATTTTAACGGTACTGCAGGTATTTGGCGGAAGACTTGTATTGCTGATGCAGGGGGTTGGATGGCAGACACATTGACGGAAGATTTGGATCTCAGTTTTCGGGCACAAATGCGCGGGTGGGAATTCAAATACGCCATGGAGATTGAATCTCCTTCTGAATTACCAATTACTTTCCCAGGATATAAAACACAGCAATTTCGATGGGCAAAAGGTGCAGCTGAATGCGCAAAAAAGAACATTCCAGGACTTTGGAAGTCGAAAACTCCAAGCTTTTGGGCAAAGTGGATTGGCTCATTTCATTTACTCAACAGTTCTGTTTTTTTGATCGTTTTGGGCTTTATTATTTTGTCATTCCCGCTGACGTATAGTTTGCAGCACATTCCAAAAGATTCGTGGATTTTCAGTGTTATAGGGTCTTTTATAGCATCCAATATCTTGTTATTATCCGTTTTTGTGGGGGGAAATATTGGACATTCCAAAAACAAATTGGTCTCGGCACTTCTTTTTCCTTTCGTGTTTATTGGGTTTTTAATTGTAAACATGGGTGTTTCATTTTACATGAGTTGGGGAGTTGTTGAAGGTTATTTGGGAAGAAAATCAGAGTTTGTGCGAACGCCAAAGTTTAATGTTATTGGGAAGAAAAAAGCAAATTTGGGGAAATATACACGTGTTAAGATAACGCCATTGCTCATTATGGAAAGTTTATTTGTTGCATACGGAATTTTCCAGATCACCTATGCCTACAGCGTTGGCGACATATTCGCAATGGTTTTTGCATCAATGTTTGTCGTTGGTTTTGGATATAATGTAGGTGCAACACTCTATTATTCGTCTAAGAAGACATGATCAAAAATCGGGTCATATTAATTTTGGCCACGGTTCTCATGGGTGCTTTACTCTATTGGCTCTCCTATGAAAGCCCGCGCGTAGAAAACCTAAAAATTCAATTGCTATTTGGGGGCTTGTTCCTCGTATACGGGTATCTGGTATTTTTGCTGACAAAACGTAATTGGAAAACAACCTTACTTGATCTCTTCATTGCTGGGGCAGTCTTGAGAGGATTACTAATTTTTTCTACACCAAACTTATCGGATGACTTTTACCGTTTCAGCTGGGACGGATACTTGATCAATAATGGATACAACCCGTTTGAAAGTACGCCTGCCGATTTCGTTGCTGACCACCCGAATGATGAAGTCGCCAAAAAACTATTTGAAGCACACAGTGCCAATTTTAAGTCAGGGATGAATTCCAAGGAGTACTATTCAATTTATCCGACGGTCAATCAGTCAATTTATGCTTTTTCTTACTGGATTACTGGCTCTCCAAATAATGGGAATTTGGTAGTAATGAAGATCATTCTCTTTCTTTTTGAGTGCTTCACATTTTTTGTACTGATTCGTCTCTTGCGTTTATTGAAAAAAGCGGAATTTCTAGCAATGTTGTATTGGTTGAACCCATTGGTGATTGTGGAGTTTGTGGGAAACCTTCATTTCGACGGAATTGCACTTACATTTTTGTTATTCTCTTATTATTTGCTGAAACGACATAAACTCGTTGGTTCTGGTTCGGCACTTGCGGTAGCAATCGCAACTAAGTTGAACCCTGTATTTCTGGCATGCATTAGTTGGCGCGAAATGAAATTTGGAAAACTCTTCAAATGGTGGGTAGTTACTGGATTATTGTCTCTTTTATTATTGAGTGTTGTTCTTAATTTCGAGAATTTTGAAAACTTTTTGAATAGTTTCAGACTCTACTTTTTTGTCTTTCAGTTCAACAGCAGTTTAATCAGTTTTATCGGTGAATTTGGTGGTCCAAAAGGAATGGAATTGACAATGGCAGTCCTACCTGTTTTTGCTGTTCTTGGAATTTTTTCGCTCAACCTCCTAAAAGGAAGGTGGGGGACAGCAGAGAAACTAATGCTCGCTTATACAATCTACTTTGTTTTAGGCACAACGGTTCACCCTTGGTACATCACTATTTTGATTCCATTTGCCATTCTCTCCAATTGGAAATTCCCATTTGTTTGGAGCTACGTTATTGTTTGGACATACAGTTTTTACCACCCAGATTCAGTTGACCAAAACGGATGGGTAATGCTCGCAGAATATCTTATTGTTGGAGCGTTTATTTGGTGGGATATAAAAAGAAAGGTTGAAGCGAAAAGCGCCAACCTTCCAACTTCTTAGCTTACTGCAACCTTGCGATCAATGTTCCATAGTGTCGATACAAATCTGGATTGCTGTCGATTTGAGCGGCAACATGCTCTTGGAAAAGAACGATAATATCTGACCCTCCAAACAGGAAGTATCCAAATTCATCACCCTTCAGTGCTTCACTTCCCTCTGTTGCGGTCATGTGAACAGAAGAAACCTGACACATTCCAATCGGAATAATTGCGATAATTCCAACATCTCCGTAGGGAGAATCTGTAGTGTCAATGGTGATAACTCCACGTGCTTGTGTAAACTCGTAGCCTATGCCGTCAGCTCCATCGGTTGAATTGTCTGGAGCATCAAACTGACCATCCTTAAGCGCTACATCCAAATAAACTTTACCAGGAATTGAATAGCATTCTTTCACTGTTCCTGACACTGGAGTATGGAAACGATGGTAAGAATATGGTCCTAAAAAATAATGGACAAATTTACCATTCGCAAAGGCTTCCTTATAGTCACTACCCGCTAGCAAATCTTTGATGTTGCCGAAAGTATGCGTTTTTTTGAGTGTAATTGTCGAATCTCCCGTTTCACGACTCGAAATACTTGAATCGGCGTGGATGTGATACTGTGCGCGGTAGGTGCAATCAGCTGGTGCCGTTATCGCTAGGTTATTGAACGGTTGCGTAATTGGTCTTAAACCAGGGTTCAGTTCACGTGCAAAAAACTGATTGAAGGTCAACCAACCACTTGGGTTATTCGGCTTTCCATTAACCATCGAGTTTTCTACCTGGTATTTTGGAGAATCATTCATAAATGATTCCAATGCTTCATTATTGAATGATTCAGTTGTATCTAGGAATGTCCCCCAAAGGTCAGCGTAGTCAACAAGCCACTCTGAGAACCACTTATCGTTTTCTATGATTTTCCCTTTTATATCTTGATCAATTAACCAGTAAAAATGGCACAAGCGATCATAGACTTCTTGTTGCTCATCTGTTCCTGGTTCCGTCCAAGCTGGGTCGGTACTTTGTTGTGGAATCCATTTCGAAAACCAAGTGATATAATTTTATATACTCCTTTTCCGATGTGGGCCAATCCAATGCCTTGAAAAGTTTTTTCCGCAGTTCTTTTTTGCCAGAAGTTTTCGCTTGATCCAAAGAAGCGAGTAATAGTTTGAGCAGCTTTTTGTCTTTACCCAGACGTTTAATGAGTGAGTCAATCGCATCTTGCGAAGAAGTATAGTTTCCTTTTTTCATGGTACAATGGTTTAAGTTATCGATGTACAATCTACTCAAAAGCCTTGATTTATTTGCTATTCGGGAATGATTTTGGGTATTTATACTGAGCTTCTTTCATTTCTGCGGAAAATACTCTATTTCAGTATCTCCTTAAGAGAATGTAGGGGTATCATTTGTAGTTGTCAACAAGATGGATAAGAGCATTCAATTTGAGCATCCTTCATCCATAGGAACGGAGAATTTCAAATCTTTAAACACATCAAAAGAGACGAGATCGTCAACCAATTCACCCTCCCAAACAAAAGTTGGACTTCCATCATGAATTCCGTGTTTTGTGGCAACATACGCATGCTCTTTTTCAATAAGTTGTTCCCTCCCTTCGACCAATAACTGTTTAATGGTTTGAATGGATTTCAAATCACCATTGACACTTTCAAGAACTTCTTCCCATGGGTTCAAAGCACCATTTAGTCGTTTTTTTAAATAGGGAAGAAACAGTTTAGGATAGTTGTCCCGAAGAAGGATTTGAACGCAATTTTCAATAATTTCCTCTTCTCCATGAAGGGCTGTATACCTAAAACCTTCTGGGCCATTATCCAGATAAAAAATGTAGTGAATGTTTAAACTAGGTCTTTCTTGGACAGGAAGACTGTCGACGTACTTTAATAAAGTACTTTCTGCATTTTGGGCATATGGACATAAACTCATTACGAACAAATCGAGCGAATTTTCATTCTTTTCTATGTAACGTATTAAGTCAATTTCCATTGGAGAGCTTATGTATCCATGACTTACAATCGTTTTGCCCTTCATTGCACCCAATTCCTTAGCTAGAGCGCCTTTTATTAGATAATCTCCGTCCTTCGATTTTAGCTTCCAGGTATTGTCATGTTTAACGACAGTTCCAACGACTTTTTCTATTTCCCATATAGGATTTGCGTACGCCCTATTCACCTTGTCTCTAATTGCGTACAAAATGTTCATAGCTGAATTTTGACTTTCATTTTCAGGGTTTTCTTCAACTGTATGGGACCACTCTGCGTATTTTTCTTCTACAAAATATAGTAGAACCTCCATGTCCAATTTGCGATTAATCGTAAAAAACCAGAAGATTTCATTTTCGATATTGGACATCTTTACGGAATAATCAATATCTCCCTGATAATTAGTTAGACCAGAAACTAGAGCACCTGTAAGCACAGAGTATTCGTTAAAGTCAACATAAAAGGAATAATGAAACCGGTCTTCATCAACGATTTTCTGACCGTTAGCACCAAATGATAGAGAGATTAGCAATATGCTGAGCACCAACTGTTGGATATGCTTCTTCAGCAGTTGGGTCATAATCTTGCTGATTTTCCAAATCAATTTGAAATCTGTCATTCGAAGGGCCGTCACTACTTTCATTCACCTACTAAATAGAAATGTGTATTGGTACTGGTTGCATCAACTTGGTTTTTTGTTGATAGAAGTTTGTTGGGGGTATTTCCTTCTTCAAACAAATATTTTCCAGTACACTTTACTTTGATCCGAAATGATCCATCGGTGTTTTTTTCAAGCAAAAAATGCGTGCAAGCATCTGTAGATTCAGGTTGCCATTGTGTGCTTAATGGCTGTTGAGGATTTCCACCATCAACATGCAAGTAGCGATTATCGGCTTTCACTCGGATTCTATAATAACCGCTCGACTGTCGTTCAAAGATGAATCGAGTATAGTCATCCGTTGGTTGCCATTTTGTTGAAACCAGTTTTCTTTCAGATCCTCCATCACAGTGCCAAAAAAGATTGTCGGCTTTCACTTTAACTCGAAATTCGCCACTATAATCAGCGTTGGAGTTGGAAAGCGGAGCTTGTCTTAAATTTGCACGACCTGCAGGGGCCTTATCTTTAAACACAGTATATATATAACTCGCGACTGATTGGTAACCATCTCGTAACACGATTCCAATTTGCTCATCAACCTTTTTATCATTGATGAAGCAATAACCTGTATATACTATCCCTTCAACATTAATGGTGCAGATGGTACCGTCATATTTCAAGCTCTTCATCAGTTTTGGAGATAGCGAGTTTGACTGAACTGAAGCTTTATGGAAAGCATCATTTGGACTTAAGTCTGTCCATCTTTCAGTCCAACTAACATTTACAGGGAACTTGTTTTGAACGTACGGAACATAAAATTCGAAAACGGGATGAAGCATTGTGGGAATGCTTATACCACTAAACCCACTCGTATGCATTGGTTGAGTCATGTCTGTCATATAATGAAGTGCTCGACCTAGTTTATTGCAGTCGTCCTCACTACCCATAAGGTTGGAAATGGCTGAAATGTTACTAGCTGCAGTTTGTTGTGCATCTGGGTTGAAAGTCCCATCTATGTTTTCTGTAACGTCAACGCCTAACAAGGCATAGGTTGTTATGGAAGTGGGATCACCCCAGGCATCTTTTTTTGCTCCATTGTAGAAATGACTCCCTCGTGAACTTCCTTCAGGAGTGTCGGCGTATGGAGAAGCATCCATATCCCATAGCCCCTTTTCCCATTGCGTACGGCATTTCGGATTATTCATTCTTGCTACGGCCCTTTGAGCAATAGGATCGGAAGATGTTTTCAAGAGATCAAGACCATGATCTACCATCCAAAGATGCGTGTTCCCTCTTAGTTTCACGTGATGCGCACATGTACTTATAGCGGTTCTATCTGATCCTTCGGGACATTTTTTATAGCAGAGCCCACCGTAGTATTCGCGGTCGGCGGAGCATTTGTAACATCTGCCTATGCTTATTAGTTCCCCAGGCTTACATGTCATAGTTTCAATTCCCTTAGTACTCGCTGGACGATGACATGTAGCTCCCATGTTTGTATATCCCGCAGGACATTCTTTATAACAACGCCCCCCACTGATAAATTCGTTAGGTTTACATGTCATAGACCCTATTCCCTTAGTACTTGCTGGGCGATGGCATGTAGCTCCCATGTTTGTATATCCTGTAGGACATTTTTTATAACAACGTCCCCCACTAAAAAATTCACCAGATCGACATGTCATAGACCCTATTCCCTTAGTACTTGCTGGACGATGACAGGTTAGCCCCATGTTCGTGTAGCCAGCGGGACAATTCTTATAGCAGCGCCCAGCTGATTTAAACTCACCAGATCTGCATGTCATGCTGCTTTCCCCCTTGGAACTTGCTCCACGCCCACAAAAGCAACCATTGTCTGTATAACCGCTTTTGCATGGATATTTTTTGAAAACAGTTGTACATCCTTTTGTGTAGGTACTTGGACCTCTATAACAGGTTAAACCCGTATTCGTATATCCAGAAGGGCAGTCAGCTGCTCTCGAACCTCCGCTACTAATATCATCGGTACCTCTACCACAAGTTAAACCGTTGTTGGTATATCCAGAAGGGCAGTCTGCTGCTCTCGAACCTCCATTTGGAGTATCATCGGTACCTCTACCACAAGTTAAACCGTTGTTGGTATATCCAGAAGGGCAGTCAGCTGCTCTCGAACCTCCATTTGGAATATCATCTGTACCCCTGCCGCAAGTGAGAC
>CAJQJL010000073.1 GCA_905478665.1 uncultured Flavobacteriales bacterium | reverse complement strand
ACAATCAAACTATCGTGGAATGTGGAATAGAGAACTACAAGCACAAAGGATTGTTGTTGGAAATTTCATTCACAGATGGATCTGTTTATGAGTATTTTGGTGTGACGCCAGCTTTGTACAAAAAACTTATCAATTCAGATAAACAAGTGCGCTTTGCAAAGAGAAGTATTTACAATTCATTTACTTACCGCAAATCAAAGAAGGCAATGGCTGCAGAGCCTGCATAAAAGAACGTGAAACTAATCCGCCGCAAAAAAAAAATCATTTGTGGATTGGTATCATTTCATCGCACTGCAGATCGGACGGTCAAAATCATTGTTAACTTGTGCCCACGAAGATATTATCTAATCTAGTTATACACTTGAAGAAAACGATCACCATATGCTTTGTTCTTGTTTCCCTGTTTGTGCAAGGGCAAGGGCTGGAGCAGCGGGCTTTGGACAGTACGCAACTGATTTTAAATCTAGATTCTCTAAAGGAGGTAATGGGTGATTATAAGGATGTCCCGAAGGAATATGAACTGTCCTTTTTTACTGCGCTGTCTAATTTCCCAGAGTTGACGAATTCAAAAATCACCTTTAAGAAAGCGAAGATTAAAACAACCCTGAACGCAAGGCCGACTGTTGCTTCCTTGTTTTTTAAAAGTAGATTAAACAGAAGCTACGTAATACGTGTGAATAGCAAATTAGGGGATAGTCTTGTTCTTCTTTACGATGTGCCGTTCAACGCGAGGGTAGGACTTTTTGGTCATGAACTTTCCCATTTTGCCGATTATCGAACCCGATCCATTGGAGGCGTATTGAAAAGATTGTTCTCCTATTCAAGCATACGAAAGAAAGAAAAGTTTGAAAAGGAAATTGATTCGCTGACGATTCAACGTGGATTTGGGTGGCAGCTCTATGATTGGTCATCTTATGTTCTACATGCTTCACCTGCTACGATTGATTATAAGGGCTATAAACGAAAGGTTTATTTAGAGCCCGAAGAAATTAGGGAGATTCTTGAGGCGGTTGAGGAGTAGTTGAGTAAAAATAATTTTAGGCGTCTTGTTTAGGACAGGAGTAATTGCTAATAATTACAAATCGAGCACTGCTCGTAAAGACTACGTGCCGAACCAGTTTGGTGAGTTGAATACCTAAATAGAAGAATTTAAATTGGTATGAATCGTTTATTCATAAAGGCTCTTCCAGAACCAGATTTTAAATATTTTTCAAAATGATAAGCCGAATATTTTTTGTTGAAAGCGATAAATGTTACTAGTTCAACTGGAATCCTGTATTCAGTAGATTTGACTTTACCTTTAGTGTGATCCAATATTCGTTTTTTTTCAGATTGTTTGTACAACCTGTGTAATAATTTCCTGAAGAGCATTTTAGAATGTAAACATAATGTGGAATTGAATTTTCTGAAATAAATAGATTCTCCATTTGGGGTTAGGTTTCTACTTAAGTTAGGAATAATTGTGAGATCTGTCAAAAGTACATTTGTAATGAAGCCACGAAATATACGTAGAAAAGAAAAAAGTTCGCCTTGCTCCATCTCAGAAGTTTTCTCAACCGCCAAAGCTAGTTGACGAACGCGGTTAGCGCCTTAAAGCCCCTCATATATACACGAGATTTCGAGAATAAGTGGAGGAGTCACAACAGTATTCGAACTTTTACGGGGACTTGATTGACAATTTGGACATCAATTCAATTAAGAATAATTTGACCTCTGAGAGTACTAAAAAAGAAGGTCAATAATCAAGGAGTTTGTTCCGTGTATTTTGCTCTAATATTTTCTCAATTTCACTTTTACAAGATGAATTCGTAGTTTTTATTTGCGTTAACCCCCAGATATTGGTACTTTACGCAAATAAAAACTAAGATATTGTCAGTTTCTAATTATATAAGCCAACTTCAAAGCTATGAGGAATATGCTTTTTCATGGGAAGAGTTATTGCAAAATAGCGATGCTCCTCTAGCAACGTTAGAGAAAGAAGTTCTTCGTTTAATAGAAAGAAATGAAATCGTTAATCTGCGACGTGGATTTTATCTAATCATTCCTCCGAGATACAAGAATTTAGGGAAATTGCCAGTACAACTGTATGTAGATAAGCTTTTCAAATTTTTAGACAAACCTTATTACGTTGGATTATATTCAGCTGCATCCTTTCATGGAGCATCGCACCAACAAGTACAGAGTGATTACGTAATTACTACGCCGCCAGCATTGCGAGCAATTGATAAAGGGAACATCCGATTACAGTTTTTTAATACTTCCAGTTGGTCGGATCAAAACATTCTACAAAAGAAGTCTGATGCAGGATTGTTTAATGTTTCATCTCCAGCATTAACAACTGCCGATCTAGTGAATTACCATTCGAAAATAGGCGGCATTAATCGAATGTTAGCTAACATCGAAGAGTTGTCCGAAGAAATTCAATTAGAAGACCTGAAAGCCTTGTTGTCGTGGTATTCGAATAAGAGTACGTTACAGCGACTTGGCTTTTTGTTGGAAGAAGTTGGCATGGAAGAAAAATATACAGATTTAATTTTTGACCGATTGAAGCAAGATAAATTCTATCCAGTGTTGCTCAGCCCTAAAAAAGGTGAGAAGGCAGGAAGTACAGGAAATAAATGGAAAGTTGACGTAAACATTAAACTGGAAAGCGATTTATGATTCCAAAGCCGTACATAGCAAAATGGAAAGATCATGCCCCGTGGAGTTCTTTTGAGCAAATTGAACAGGACTTGATTATCAGTAGAGCATTGGTTGAAATATTCTCCGATGATTTCTTAAACGAGAATTTAGCATTTAGAGGAGGGACAGCATTGCACAAGTTGTATTTGAACCCTGCGCCACGTTATTCGGAGGATATTGACTTAGTACAAATTAAACCTGGTCCGATTAAGCCAATTATGGAACGGATAGGCGAAGTGATTACCTTTTTTGAAGAACCAAGAAAGACGCAGGTGAAAGGACATGGTGCGCGTGCGAATTATCGTTTCACTTCCGAATACGGTGGAATTCGCTTACGCCTTAAACTGGAAATCAATTGTAAAGAACATTTTAATGTGCTCGATTGGGTAGAGTTTCCATTTGAAATGCAGAACGAATGGTTTTCGGGCAAAGCCAAAATTAGAACGTATAGCATTAATGAACTATTAGGCACAAAACTCACAGCCTTATATCAACGTAAAAAGGGACGTGATTTGTTCGATTTGGATTATTCTCGCTTGAATATGGAATTGGATATGGATCAAATTATTGAATGTTTTAACGAATACATGCAATTTTCGGTAGGCTATATTCCAACTCGAAGGCAATTTGAATTGAACATTGAAGAAAAGGAACAGGATACCGATTTCCTTGGGGATATGGAGGGTGTGATTCGATCGGGAGTAGAGTATGATCAGGCGGAAGCTTTCAGATGGTTGAAAGACGAAGTAATAGCGAAGTTGAGATAAGAATGAGTATTATGTTCCAATTTTTTAAAAAGACTAAACGGGAATCGAACCACTTCTGGAACCGCTGCATTACTTTATTTGCAGGTGCATGAAGCATTTTCCAGAGTTCAATAGAGAATAGATATAAAATAAGAAAAGCCCTGAAAACTTAATGTTTTCAGGACTTTTTGAATAGGTGTGGAGTCGGAGGGTTTCGAACCCTCGTCCAAACGACGAATTACTAAGCTTTCTACATGTTTAGTCTTTTATTAATTTTCGATGTAACCTCG
>CAJQJL010000072.1 GCA_905478665.1 uncultured Flavobacteriales bacterium | reverse complement strand
ATCGAATAAGAGTCCAATTGCAAAGCCCGCGGCAATTGTGAATAGTATTCCGCCAATCGTGCCTTCCCATGTCTTGTTGGGTGAAATTCGTTCAATGAGTTTTGTCTTGCCAAAGAAGCGCCCCGATAAATAAGCAAAGGTGTCATTCATCCAGATCAAGATGAACATTCCTGCCAATAATGGAAAGTTTGAGGTATCCTCATTGTTGATCGCTACCATTAATATAAAAGGCAGCGTCACATAAACGATTCCAAAAAGAATTACCGAAGCGTTCAGCAATGGGTTGCTTTTTTTACGCCAGAGTTCAACGAGAAATACAATGAATAGCAAGGGGAGAAGTGTGATCTTAAGAAAGGCAGGAAGAACGTCAAAGAATATGCCCACCGCAAGTCCATAGAGAATCAATCCGTAGATTAAACCTATTTCCCAGCTTACTTCAATGACCGTATTCTTATTGAATAATTTATAGAATTCGATGAGCCCAAGAACCATGAAGAATCCAAACATTCCTGCAGCAACTTCATTCAACCAAAAAAGCGGAAGTAATACGAGCGATATGAAAACAGCTCCCGTAAGCGATCGGACCAGAATATTACTCATGATCCGTTTTTATGATTTCCAAGGCACGCTCTTCGAACTCCTTTGGCACATTGAGATAAATGTACCCAAAGGCGTTATACGATGAGTCACGTTGATCAAAAATGGTAACGGGTATTTCATGGTCTTCCAATTTTAGCTTTTGAATACGAACAGTGTATTCATCTGTTGATTGGAGTACCGTTACCCATTCATTCTCCACCTTCTTTAGGAGGTTCCACTTCTTCAGAAGATTCGCTATTCGTCCCATTTTCACTTGCTTCGTTTTCCGACTCTTTTACTTCTCCTTCATCCGCAGAACCAAAAGGCTCTACACGTTTTGGAGCCTCAACACCACCAACTCTTTCTTGTGTAGGTTGAGCTTGAGATGCAAGATCTTCCATTGCTTTCGCATCATCACTTGATGTAGATGTTCTTTCTTCTTCATCAGATTCTTTGTCCCAAGGTCGTTTACCAAATATAGCAACTAAATCTTCTTTGAAAATAACTTCACTTTCTAAAAGCTTCGCTGCCAGTTGATCAAGCTTTTCTTGATTATTACGCAACAAATCCAATGCTCTTTTGTATTGGTTCTCAATCAAGTTGCTTACTTCTTCATCAATAACACGTGCTGTATCATCAGAATAGGGCTTGGTGAATTGATTTCCATTTGGATCGTAGTATGAGATGTTACCTATTTTATCATTCAATCCGTAGATTGACACCATTGCATAGGCTTGTTTTGTCACTTTCTCTAAATCACTAAGTGCTCCAGTACTAATTTGTCCGAATGCTACCTGCTCTGCTGCACGACCTCCAAGAGCGCTGCACATTTCATCAAGAATTTGTTGAGTTGTTGTTATGCTTCTCTCTTCAGGTAGATACCAAGCTGCACCGAGTGAACGACCGCGTGGTACGATGGTAACCTTAACAAGTGGATTTGCATGTTCCAATAACCAAGATATTGTAGCGTGACCAGCTTCATGATAAGCAATGGCACGTTTCTCTTCTTTAGTAATGATCTTATTCTTCTTCTCCAGTCCACCGACTATACGGTCAACGGCATCCAAGAAGTCTTGCTTCTCTACGTGTTTCTTATTGTGACGTGCCGCAATTAATGCTGCTTCATTACATAAGTTAGCAATGTCTGCTCCAGAGAAACCAGGCGTTTGTCTCGCAAGGAATTCAAGGTCTATTCCCTCAGCCAATTTGATAGGCTTTAAGTGAACTGCAAAAATTGCTCTACGCTCGTTGATGTCTGGCATGTCAACATAAATCTGTCGATCAAAACGTCCAGCTCTCGTCAATGCGCTATCCAGTACATCTGCACGGTTGGTAGCTGCGAGGATGATAACCCCTGAGTTCGTACCAAATCCATCCATTTCAGTAAGTAACTGGTTCAATGTGTTTTCACGCTCATCGTTCGATCCGAAGCTATTGTTCTTACCTCTTGCACGTCCGATAGCATCAATCTCATCGATGAAGATAATTGCAGGTGCTTTTTCCTTGGCTTGCTTGAACAAGTCACGGACACGTGATGCACCAACTCCAACAAACATCTCCACAAAATCAGAACCTGATAGTGAGAAGAACGGAACCTGTGCTTCACCAGCAACAGCTTTTGCCAATAATGTTTTACCAGTTCCCGGAGGCCCTACGAGCAATGCTCCTTTAGGGATTTTAGCTCCCAGTTCAGTATATTTCTTAGGATTTTTGAGGAATTCAACAATCTCTTCAATCTCTTCTTTTGCCTCTTCTAATCCAGCAACATCTTCAAAATTAGTATCTGTTGTTTTTCCTTTTTCATAAACCTTGGCTTTCGATTTTCCAATGTTGAAAATTTGCCCGCCAGCTCCACCACCAGCTCCGCCAGACATTCGTCGCATGACAAACATCCAGATCGCAATCAAGATGGCTATTGGTAATAGGAACCCCAGAATACTTCCCAAATAATTCGGTTCATCAACGGACGAGTAGGAGATCGTATCCTTCCCACTCGCTTTCAGTTCTGAGTTGATTAATTTTAAATCAGAAGAGAATGTTCCTGCATCCATGATCTTTACAGAGAATGTAATCTCTCCGTTCACGCCGCTACCTCTTTTTAAGGCTTCGCGCATCACTTCATATTCATCTTCTTTTGAATTTTTCACATAGTTGAATCCTTCATCCGTCAGTAAAAAGTCGACACGTACTTTATTCACCAACTTTGCATCTTCAACATATCCTTGTCTTGCAAGTGCGGTGAAAATTTCCTCCGTGTTCACTGTAACGCTTGATGCGGAAGACATGAATAGTTGAAAGCCAATAATGGCTATCCCTATTATCGCATAAATCCAGTAAATTGAAAACGGACTTTTCTTTTTCTCTTTATTATCTGCCATTCTAGTTTAATTAATTCAAGTTTGGAATGTTTGTTCTTTTAGCATCTGCCCACAAATCTTCGAGGTCATAAAATGTTCGGGTCTCTTTATAGAAAACATGGGCTACAACGCTCACATAATCCATCAAAACCCATTCACTATTGTTCTTTCCTTCGATCGTCCATGGTTTCTCAGACAGTTCTTTTCGTGTATGCCTTACAACAGATGCACTTATTCCGTCAACTTGCGTGGATGAATCGCCACTGCAAATCACGAAAAAATCACAGACAGCATTGCCTATTTCTCTTAAGTCAAGTACAACGATGTCGTTCGCCTTATTTTCTTGCATTCCCTCAACAATGGTGTCGCATAAAACCTGCGAATCGTTGTCCTTTATTCCTTTGCTCATCTAGTAATTTATATGCTGTACAAATCTAATCGTATAATTTAAATAAAACCTTACATTTAGTTCCTTGAATTGTTAAAAAATTCAGATGGAAATCGGTCGTAAAATTATTCATTTAGATCACGTTGATTCAACGAGCAATTATACTGCCAATCTTGTAAAAGAGGGGCAAATTGATTCGGGTACGGTAATTTTGGCAGACGACCAATACGCAGGAAGAGGTCAGAGAGGCGCTGAGTGGCACGTAAAGGCTGGTGAAAACCTTACTTTTTCCTTTTTTTTGGATAACGTCAATCTGTCAGTGGATCGGCAGTTCGTTTTGACACAAATAGTATCATTGGCAATCGTTGATTTATTGAAAAAGTTTGGAATTGTAGCCGAAATTAAATGGCCGAATGATATCTACTGTCGAGGGAAAAAAATTGCGGGCGTTCTTATCGAGAATCAATTGATGGGAAGAAACGTAAAAAATTCAATTTTCGGGATTGGACTCAATCTTAATCAAGAAGTGTTTGAGGGCTTCGAAGCAACAAGTACATTGTTGGAGACTGGATCGCACAAAAAGCCAATGGATATGCTTCATAGTTTTTGTGTTTCATTTAATGCCTGTTGGTCACAGTATTTCAATAACAACTTCGCTGCACTGAAAACGGATTACTTGGAATGTCTCTATAAATTTGAGCTTGAATCAATGTATCGGATCAGCACTGTTGAACTGTCGGGTGTAATCATTGATGTTTTAGATTCTGGAAAATTGCTTGTGAAACATGAAGATTCAACCCAAGCGTATGATTTAAAAGAAATTCAGTTTGTTAGCTAAATTGCTCTTGCATTTTATTCGTCATGTAATTGAATAAATTCGTGAGCGGTTTTTCAACCATCATTTTCAAGAACATGTTCACTTCTCCATCAAAATGAATGTAGCCTTCACAACCATTCGCGTTTTGCGAAATGAAAACTGTCAATCGAAATGGAAACGGAGAAGATTGTCCTGATTTTAAGAATAACTTTTCGTTTCCTTCTTGTCCATCTTCAATCAATGAAATCATAACACCTCCTTGAACCTTAAAAGAGCACTCTTCAACCGAAGATTTAAAATCAGAGATATTGTCTTGTGGTAATAAATGAATAAGGTTATTCGCATCCTTCAAGAAATTGATAATCTCTTCAGGTGTTGCGTTAACTTCTACTCGGTTGCTCTTAATGATCATTTCTTCCACTCATTTGGGTTGCTCTTCCACTGGCGAAGTGACGTGAGATCCTCTTCTGATATTAGATTACTATCCAGTGCTTTTTGAAGCATAAAGTCATAATTCGTCAATGTGCAATACGGACATTCTGCATTGGTGAAGTTGGTATGCGCTAGATCAAATCCATAGCTAAAAATAGCAACAAGACCTTTGACTTCCAGTCCAGCATTTCGAAGTGCGTCAACGGCTTTCAAACTGCTTCCTCCTGTAGAAATTAAATCTTCGATTACCACAACCTTTTGACCAGCTTCGTAATATCCTTCGATTTGATTACCCATTCCATGCTCCTTTGCAGTGCTTCGTACATAGATAAAGGGAAGTCCCAGTTCCTGTGCAACTAAAGCACCTTGAGCTATTCCACCTGTTGCTACACCTGCAATAACATCTGGTTTTCCGTAGTGTTCAACTAGACTTTCTGCGTAGGCCTGGCGGATGAAAGTTCTGATTTGTGGATAAGATAGCGTCACTCTATTGTCGCAGTAAATAGGTGATTTGATCCCAGAAGCCCACGTAAATGGATCGTTCGGTTTCAACTTGATCGCTTTTATCTGTAACAGAAATTCTGCTACTTTTAGGGCTTTATCTTCATTCAAAATCATGGACGCAAATGTACAAAGTTTTTATAGATCATAAACCGATTATTTTCATGGAAAATGATGGGTGCGACGCTAAAAGGTTTAGTGTGGGGGAGAAAAAGTTCATGTCGGCATCTAAGAAGAAGTTGCGAAAATTGATGGAGGATGTCTCGATTGAAAGTCCTTTGGTAATATGTTGTAAAAAACCAAGCGTAACATTCAACTCTTATTTTAAAGGGTATAAAAAGATAGGTGCGGCTGGTGGAATTGTTCACCGAAAGGATAAGTACCTAGTTATAGAACGCAACGGTTTATGGGATATTCCCAAAGGGAAAATTGAGAAAGGAGAAGATGAAGAAACAGCTGCTATACGTGAGGTTGAGGAGGAATGCGGTATCGTTGGGCCTGTAGTTGATCGTTTTCTTACAACGACATTGCACGTCTTCAAGCACAAGGGAAAGAAGGCGTTAAAAACAACCTATTGGTATTCCATGAACTACGACGGACCTATTCAGACAACCCCACAGTTAGAGGAGGGGATTTCAAAAGTTGAATGGATGTCACTTTCTGAACTATTTGGAATCAGAAATAAGACCTACGGATCTATCAACGAACTTTTGGATGTCTTTGAAGAGCAGCTTTAAATTCACGATTCCTTGTGCAATACCATCGGGCTTGCTTGCGCTGTTGGCATAATCACAATATCATTTAAGTTGACGTGCGCAGGTCGTGTTGCGGCAAAGTAAACTGTTTCTGCAATGTCGATAGCTGTTAAAGGATCAAATCCGTCATAGACTGAATTTGCCGTGCTTTCATCGCCTTTGAATCGTACAATTGAGAATTCTGTTTCGGCGGCTCCAGGAGCAATGTTTGTGACTTTTATATTGTATTCGACTAAGTCAATACGCATAGCTTTCGATAGTGCATCAACAGCATGTTTTGAAGCGCAATAAACGTTTCCGCCAGGATAAACTTCTTTTCCCGCGATGCTTGCGATGTTGATGATGTGTCCCTTCTTCTTTTTCTTGAAAAAAGGTATCACTTCTTTCGATACGTATAGTAAACCTTTGACATTCGTGTCAATCATTCGCTCCCAGTCTTCGACAATTCCTTCGTCGATCGGACCTTTTCCTACTGCGAGTCCAGCATTATTGATTAGAATATCTAGCCTATCCGTAACCGTGGTCGGAAGGGCTTTTAGTTGAGTGATAACTTCGTCTTGATGACGAACATCGAAGCAAAGTGAAATAACTTCAACACCGTACTTATCGTTCAATTCTTTTTGAAGTGTATCAAGGCGTTCTTGTCGTCTTCCTGTAATGATTAGGTTCCAGTTATTTTCTGCGAAGAGGCGCGCACAGGCTTCTCCAAAACCAGCAGTTGCGCCAGTAATAAGTACAAAACTATTCATGATTGATTGTTTTTTTTGGCTGAATGATTAGAAGCGCAAGTAATAATATCCCAATGAAGGCAGGAATTCGATAACGTACGATAGCACCAAGAACTGGAGTTACCCATCCAATAATCAGTGATAGACTCACAACAAAGATTACAATTGACCAGATCAGACCTTTTTCTTCGACACTTAATTTTTTTCTATGAAAAAAGGCATAGATTAGGAACCCATAAAGTAAAAGTATTTCAAGCATAGCGGGGTATTTCAACCAACTTCCTGGGTCGAAGATATGCGGACGGAGTAAACTGTTTAATAATGCTTCAGGAATGTTGAGAATCAATTGCCCAAAAGAATCATCAATCATCGTTGTAGGAATAAAACCATCGCTCCGATCATTGCGAAAATAAATGAACCACTTTTCTCCAGTTGGTGTGAGTTTAACAGCTTTGGGTTCATCAATGGCTCCATGCATCAATATAAGAGCGTCCATTTCTTTGTCTATCGATACGGAGTCCCCTTCAATAACTAACTCGCTAATTTGATCGGGTTTAAAAAAGTAAAAGCATGAATCACTTTCTGCATGCAGACCGCCCTTTCCTACATTTTTGAAATCGTATTGCTTGCGAGATAGCAGATGAACAAACTTTTCGCGTTGTTCGGAGAAGAAAAAGGTCACGCTTGTACCTAAGAAAAGAAATATAGCAAAGGCAGTGAGTGCTTTATACCGTGGAATAATAGTGTACAAGCCATAAAACAATAGGGCTGGAACAATGCAGAACAATACGTAGGGTTTGAACGCGAGTAGCAAAAGACATCCTAAAATTGCATGAAACCACTTTTTATTCCGAGCGTCATTGCTTAGAACTCCACGAACAAAAAGTCCCAATCCAAGAACCATTAGCGGCTCTTTTAAAATTCCTGAGGTCCAGAACAAAACACTTGGAAAAAGGAGAAGAAGATAAAACAGGTAGAAATCCTTGATGCGTGATCGTTCTTTTAGTCCTAAAAAAAGTTGTTTGATCCCGAGTAAGGAAAAGAAACACATGAGCAGTACATGGATAGCGGGATTACCAAAACTGAAAAAGTGAATGACACTGTGAACGCGCATTATATTTCGATTGTCACTAATGATGGCTTGCGCTCCTGAATCCCAGTGAGAGGTTTCCTGAAGGTAGCGAGCAACCAAAGGTTCTTGATTTCCCAATCCAGTAAGTAGTTTAAAAAAGTCGCCTGGTGATTTGAAAAAGACGTCATTCAGAATTTTACTTTCAGACATGAAAGCACCAGCGTCTGCACTGAGGGATCCTTTACCGTAAACAACAGTATAGATGTAAAGAAAATAAAAACCTACAATGACCTTTAGAAGATACGCTGCGGACATACTCCATGAATTCAACGTGTCAAGACGCAAAATTGTGATGTATCTGAAAGCAAGAAAAATTCCCAAGAAGAGCAGTATCGTATACAGCATCGTCTGTTTTTATTTTTTGGTAAAAATAATGATTTAGAGATGGTAGGGTTGTGCCATAATGTCCAAAATCTAAGACACTTTGTCATAATTTACATTGGGACAAGGCTGATTTGCCCAATGGCATAATGATTGACTCGGGATCAGCACTAAAAAAGTAAAACAAATAAAGCAATGAAAACAGGTCAAATTAATGTTCAGACGGAGAATATATTTCCAATCATTAAAAAATTCTTGTATTCAGATCACGAGATTTTTCTGAGAGAATTGGTTTCTAACGCTGTCGATGCATCACAGAAATTGAAGTTTCTGTCTACAAATGGAGAGTTTAAAGGTGAGCTAGGAGAATTAAAGGTTGAAGTAATCTTGAATTTAGAGGAGAAAACGTTAACAATTCGCGATAGGGGAATTGGAATGACAGAGGATGAAATCGATAAGTACATCAACCAGATCGCATTTTCAGGTGCGGAAGAATTCGTGCAACAGTACAAAGGAAAAGAAGGAGCAGAGCAGATTATTGGTCACTTCGGATTAGGTTTTTACTCTGCTTTTATGGTTGCAGAAAAGGTTCAGATTCGTACACTTTCACGAGCGGAAGGAGCTCAAGCTGTTCAATGGGAAAGTAATGGTTCTCCAGAGTACACAATAACTGATGTTGAAAAGGAAGACCGAGGAACGGACATTGTACTTTACATTTCAGAAGAATCAAAAGAATTTTTAGAGAAAGCGAGAATTCAAGGAATTTTGGATAAATACTGCAAGTTTTTGCCAGTTCCAGTGTTCTTTGGTGATAAAACAGAATACATCGACGATCCTAAAGGAGAGCGCGATGAGAATGATAAGGTGAAGAGAGTTGCTGTTGAAGTTCCAAATCAGGTGAACAACGTCTCTCCAGCATGGACAAAAGCACCAATGGACTTATCGGATGATGATTACAATGCCTTTTACAGAGAGTTGTACCCAACAACAATGGAGTCGCCTTTGTTTCATATTCATTTGAATGTTGACTATCCGTTTAACCTTACAGGTATTTTATATTTCCCAAAAATTCAGGAAAATGTTGAGGTTCAGCGTAACAAAATCAACCTGTATTCAAATCAGGTGTTTATAACGGATAGTGTAGAGGAAATCGTTCCAGAATTCTTGACCTTATTGCATGGTGTTATTGATTCACCAGACATTCCGTTAAACGTTTCTCGTTCTTATTTACAAAGTGACGGGAACGTAAAGAAAATTTCTTCGCATATTACGAAGAAGGTGGTCGATAAACTTGCGGACATGTTTAAGAAGGACCGCAAGGATTATGAGTCGAAATGGGAAAGTTTGAAGATTTTCATTCAATACGGAATGTTGTCGGATGAGAAATTTGCTGATAAGGCGAAATCTATCGCGCTTATTAAGAATACAGATGGAACATATTTCACAATTGAAGAGTTCAAGGAGAAAGTGGCAACGCTTCAAACAGATAAGAACGATAAAGTTGTAATGTTATATACAAATGATCCTGAAGGACAGTATGGATTTGTTCAAAAGGCGAAGGCAAGAGGATTTGATGTATTGCATTTAGATGGACCGTTGGCTCCACACTGGATAGCAAAAATGGAGCAAGATGTGGAAAACATTTCCTTTGCTCGCGTAGATGCGGATACATTGGACAAATTGATTCAAAAGGATGAAGAGATTCCTTCTAAATTATCACAAGAAGACGAGGAAAAATTGAAGCCTATGTTTGAAGGTGTCGTAAATAAGGAGAAGTTCACGGTTCAAATTGAAAGTATGAGTTCTGATGATGCGCCGATAATTATCACGCAACCAGAATTTATTCGACGAATGATGGAGCAGCAGAAGATGGGGGGAGGATTTTATGGAGCTTTTCCAGATATGCACAACCTGACAATTAATGCGAATCATGCGAAGATTGAGGAGATTTTGAATACAAAAACTGCGAAATCTCGCGAGCGGAAAGTGAAGCAACTTACAGATATTGCATTACTTTCGCAGGGTTTATTGAAAGGCGAAGAGCTGAATAAGTTCATTGAACGAAGCATTGAATTAGTATAATATATGACGCTGGGTTCTGCCCAGCGTCTTTTTTTAAATAGTAAGAAATTGTATAAGTGGTTATTAGCCATCGGGGGATACTTCCTCTTTCGTGGCAACTTTTTCGGAGCAATAATAGGTTTTTTGATAGGGTCATTTATTGATAATTATCAGGCTGTGATGAGTAGAGCGCGAGCTCAGGCTCAGAAAGAGGGAAGAACCTTTTCGCCAGAAGATTTATTTCAATATTATCAGCAACGCTCGACAACCAATGATGTTCCTACAATGCTCATGGCTTTATCTGCAGCTGTTATGCGGGCAGATGGAAAAGTGCTCAAAGCAGAGCTGAGTTTTGTAAAAGCTTTTCTTAACCAACAATTTGGCTCGCAGTTCTCAACACAGCATTTACAGACACTCAAAAAGTTTTTAGATTCAGGTGATATCCCGCTTGAGCGAATTTGTCAGGACATCAAGATGCGGATGCAGCCTGAGGTGCGGGTTCAGTTGCTTCATTACTTGTTTGGAATTGCCAAGGCAGATGGACACGTAGCAGATTCAGAAATTAGTGTTATTAAAAAGATCGCAGGAATGATGGGGGTCTCTCAAGTAGATTTTGAGAGCGTGAAGAACATGTTCTATCGCAATGTTAATTCCGATTATTCTGTATTAGGGGTAGATGCCAATGCAACGGATGATGAAGTAAAGAAAGCATACCGTAAAATGGCGATTAAATTTCACCCTGATAAAGTCGCTCAAATGGGTGAGGAATATCAGAAGGGTGCAAAAGAAAAATTTCAAAACATTCAGGAATCATACGACGCTATTAAGAAGCAACGGGGAATGAAGTGATTTTCTACTTATTAACCTTCTCCTTTCGAGAGTCTCAGGGTTCGGTTATTCTACTTTTTATAGACTATAGTCTAAAGTCTGGTTTTCACTGAACAGTTCCAATTGCAAAAATCGTTGGCTTTTTTGATAAGTCATAAGCATTATCTCGCCAGTTTTTCACACTCATCGTACGAACAGATGCACTTGGTAGGGTTAAATTACTTGCAATGCAAACCATTGTAGGATCGGTAAGTTCATTTAGCAAATCATCAAGGACGTGCATGCTACGGAAGGGGGTATCCATGAACAAATGAGTGCAACCAGTTCTTCGGGTATCGCTTTCATAATGCTTCAAGGCTCGAATTCGGTCTTTTCTTTCTTTTGGGAGATATCCATGAAAGGAAAATTGCTGACCTGAAAATCCGCTTCCCATTAATGCGAGTAGAATAGACGATGGCCCTACAAATGGAACAACTCGAATTCCTTTGGAATGTGCAACTGCAACGACCGCTGCTCCTGGATCTGCAACACCTGGGCATCCAGCTTCAGAAAGGACACCAATGTCTTCACCAGCCAATGCAGGTTTAATAAAACGGTAGATTTCGCCTGGGTCAGTTCTTTTGTTTAGTACAAAAAAGGTACTGTCATCAATTGGGAAAGTACGGTCCAATTTACGCAAGTAGCGTCGTGCTGATTTAAGATCTTCAACGATAAAAGTTCTCAATTTGATCACTTCGTTTTTAACCTCATTGGGAATGATATCTTCGGTAGTTTCTCCCCCTAAGGTAGTTGGTACCATGTACAGTGTTCCGTTCGCCATTAACTGATTTTTTTGAGAATAATATCCGTAGCTTCATCCAGCATCGTAAAAACATCTACAAATCCTTGCTCTCCACCATAATATGGATCGGGGACATTTAGATTTTTACCTGGATGTGACTCGTTTAATATGAGTGAGACCTTCGATTCATCATCGGCATTACGAGCCAAGGAGATTATATTTTTATAATTGCTTGAATCCATTGCGTAAATAAGATCGAATTGGTCAAAATCCGATTGAACAAACTGTCTAGCGCGTAAATCATCAATAGGAAAACCAGACTCACGTGCAGTTTGACACATTCTACTATCTGGAGCTTCACCAACATGGTAGTTCGCGGTTCCTGCCGAATCTACAAAGATATCAAGCCCTTCGTTCTGCACTTTTTTACGTAGAAGACCATCGGCCATTGGCGATCTACAAATGTTTCCAAGACAAACCATTAGGATTTTCATAGATCAAAAGTAAAAATTGCCAGAGATAAGTCCATTAAATATTCAATGAAACGTGCGAAATACATATAAAGGACTTGGTAAATATTCATTTTGAGTGCATTAGTTTGCTTTTTCTTCCAACGAATTGAAAGTATACGCGTTTATATAGTAGAGACATTAATCATTTTTGGACATATGAGACAATTAAAAATAACAAAGCAGGTAACGAATCGGGAGACAGCATCACTCGATAAGTATCTGCAAGAAATTGGTCGTGTCGATTTGATAACTGCCGATGAGGAAGTAGAATTGGCCAAGCGAATTCAAGCTGGTGACAGAGTGGCGTTGGAGAGATTGACAAAAGCAAACCTGCGATTCGTTGTTTCGGTTGCAAAGCAATATCAGAATCAAGGTTTATCATTGCCCGATTTAATTAATGAAGGAAATGTAGGTTTAATAAAAGCGGCCAAACGATTTGATGAAAAGCGTGGATTTAAATTCATTTCATATGCTGTATGGTGGATTCGCCAAGCGATTTTGCAAGCATTGGCTGAGCAAGCACGTATTGTTAGACTTCCATTGAACAAGATTGGAACGATTAACAAAATTAACCGTGCATTTTCCGAATTAGAACAACGATTAGAGCGTCCGCCATCAGCAGATGAGTTAGCAGAGTTCTTAGACGTCTCCGTTGCAGATGTCAGACAATCTGTGCAAAATACAGGCCGTCACGTATCTATGGATGCTCCACTAATAGATGGAGATGAATCGTCATCAAGCATGTACGATGTACTTCCAAATGATTCACTTCCAACACCCGAAAAGAATTTGATGTTGGATTCATTAAGAAAAGAAATTGAACGATCACTATCTACTCTCACCTTGCGCGAAGGAGATGTTCTCCGACTCTATTTTGGGTTGAGTGGAACACAGCCTTTGACTTTGGAAGAAATTGGAGATCGTTTTGACTTGACACGAGAAAGAGTACGTCAAATAAAAGAAAAGGCAATTCGTCGATTGAAGCACACTTCCCGAAGCCGGATGTTAAAAACATACCTTGGTTAAGCGGGATCTACGTTTATAATTGTACGAATTGATTTATTTACAGGGACGCTATAGAAATCATCAACGATTTTCTGGAGGCGTTCCTTTACTTTTTTATCATTCGCATCACGCTCTACTTTTAATGTTATTCGCTTTAAGAAAAGATTGTGGATGCGCTTCACAACAGGAAACTCAGGTCCCAATACACGTTCTTTAAAGGATGTACGCATGGCGCTCGCTAAATCGCTCGCTGCTTTGTTTAGTGCGTTTTCATCACGATGTTTTAGCGTAATGTGGATTATTTTATAATAAGGTGGATAGAAGAAATTTTTGCGTTCAATAATTTCACTATCGTAGAAAGTTACGTAATCATGGTCAATGACTTTTTGAATTACCCAATGGTCGGGGTCTCCCGTTTGTACAATTACCTTCCCGCGTTTTTCTCTACGGCCTGATCTTCCCGCTACTTGTGTCATCAATTGAAAAGAACGTTCAAAAGCTCTGAAATCAGCTCTGTTCAAGAGCATGTCAGCATCAAGAATACCAACCAAATTAACATTGTTGAAATCCAGTCCTTTCGTTACCATTTGTGTTCCAATCAGTATGTCGATTGCTCCACGGTCGAAATCGTTCAAAATATTGGCGTATGCATTTTTAGATCGTGTGGTATCAAGATCCATTCGCTTTACAACAATGTCGGGGAACATCAGACTCAATTCATCTTCAATTTTCTCTGTTCCAAAGCCAAGCATCTTTATGCGGTTACTTCCGCACGCAGAACATGTTCCAACTGGTGGAATAGTATAACTACAGTAATGGCATTTAAGACTGTTTGTATGCTTATGGTAGGTTAATGAAACGTCACAATTCTTGCACTTTGGCGTCCAATTACAAATTTCACACATCCAAAGAGGCGTATATCCTCTTCTGTTCTGAAATAAGATTACTTGCTCCTTCAAATTGAGGGCTTCTTGAATGTGATCTAGCAGAAATGAACTGAAGTGCGATTTCATACTTTTTTGTTTCCTTTCTTTGCGAACATCTGCACATTGAATCTCAGGAAGTTTTACATTTCCATAGCGGTCATTCAAGGTAACCAATCGATATTTATCCGCTTTAGCGTTATGGAAGCTTTCAATTGAAGGTGTTGCTGAGCCAAGAACAATATTCGCCTTGTGCAATGAACTCAATACAACGGCACAATCTCTTGCGTTATAGCGCGGTGAAGGATCATACTGTTTAAAGCTTGATTCATGCTCTTCATCCACGATAATGAGACCAAGATCTCTGTATGGAAGAAAGATGGATGAGCGCGCTCCTATAATAATTCTAAAGCGGTTGGGATCATTGTTCAATACATGATTCCATATCTCCACGCGTTCATTCTGATTGAATTTGGAATGATAAACGCCAATTTGATCTCCAAAATAAATGGAAAGCCGCTGAATAAGTTGTGTTGTTAATGCAATTTCAGGAAGTAAGAACAATACTTGTTTACCCAAATCAAGATGCTCCTGAATGAGTTGGACATAAATTTCAGTTTTTCCGGATCCCGTTACACCATGCAGAAGAGCAACCTTCTTTTCGTCGAAAGCATTGTGAATTTCATCCAATGATTTTTCTTGAGCCAGTGAGAGTGCTTTGAATTGTTCTCCTTCGGAACCGTCCACTTTTAAACGGGATATTTCCATTTTTTCTTGCAGCACAATGCCATGCTTTTCAAGCGTATTCAATGACGAAATCGAAACACCTTCATCCAAAATGTCTTTGCGTAAGACAGCTTTCATTTTTCCTTGGCGATAATCTCCAAGATGCACAAGGGTTAAAATGGCCTCCAGTTGCTTCTCTTTACTTTTGACCTGTTCAATTGATTGGATGAATTCGTTAAGGTTATTCTCTGAGAGGTATTCATTTGCTAATTGAACAAAGGTTGATGTTTTTGGCGTGAATTTATCATTGAGTTCTTCAAGCGACATAACCGCTTTTTTGTCAATGAGCGCTTTTACAACTGGTTGAATGGTTTTGATTCCGACTAGTTCTGAGATCTCTTTTAGGTCGAGTGTTTCTCTTAGTTCCAATGCCATCACAATGTCTTTTTCACGTTCTGTGAGCAACTTGTAATCTAAGTTGAAGTCAGGATGAAGAACAATTTTTGTTTCACTGGCTAATTTGAAATTGGCAGGAAGCGCAGCATTCATCACATCTCCAATCGGAGCCATGTAATAATTCGAAATCCACTTCCAGAAACTGTATTGTTCTTGGGTAATAATTGGTTGTTCGTCTAGTAAATATTCAATGTATTTCGCTTGATAATTTTCAGGAATGTTCTCATGAATAGATGAAACGACTCCTGTTATCAATTTTGAGCGACCGAATGGAACGACCACTCTTGCTCCTGGAAAAACAGCATCATTCAGATCAAAAGGAACTCTGTACGTGAACTCCTTTCGTATAGGAACGGGAAGTATGATGTCGACAAAAAGCGTTTTCCTTTCAGGCATACGCTAAAGTAGTAACAATAGAGATTAATCAGGAAAGATAAATTGACTAATTACATACCCAAGGCTCACCCGAAGCGATGTCCGCTGGGTGATCACTACAGAAGAAGTAAGGAGCAGTAATACTTCCTACACATAAACGCTCTGTTGTTTGCTTGTTTATGCAACGAACGTTTGAATTTCCTCCTGGATCAATAAAGGGCTTGTAAATCGTAATTGTATTACGCGATGAAAACAACCCAACCACTGGATGACCGTTTGTCGCAGTAAGGTTTGTAAACGTCGGCTTGCTCTGAGCCAAAGTAGACGAAGGCTCGTTTACTTGCATGTAATTCACAAAGTCCTCAGAACCTCCTGTAATCGTAGCCGTAATCGAATTGAACGTGCGTTTATCAATTGCTGCGTTGTTCGTACAGTTATCTGCCATCAAATTGTAGAATGTTTCACCGTTGGCAACAAAATTCTTGGTGCTTGACCCCTCAACTGCAGCTTCACCTAACAGCCAGTCAAACGTTTTAGTTGTTCCTGTTGCTCCAACCCACTCCGTGAACTCAACGTTTAGTGTAACATTAATTTGTTCTGCAGTTCCAGAATTAACAGTAACCGATGTAGAGATATACTCTCCAGTATTTCCTACAAAACGATAAGGTTGATTTTGAACGGTGATATTGTTATTCGTCATTCCATTGACAAGCGTAGTCGAACCATGTACTTCAAACTCACCACCATTAATCACAAGGTCAAGTTTATATTCAGCTGTACCAACTAAAGGCTGACCTGAAGGAGTTTCGAAGTAATATAATTTTTGTTCAGGAGCATAAAAGACTCCATTTGGATCTTTGTTATCAACGATTGTGTCCGAAAGTGTGAATACACGTGCAACAACTCCATTAACATACTCAGTTACCGTTCCTTCAACTGAAGCGAAGTAACTAGAATCAGGAATTTGCGCTATTTCAAATGCGTCACCAGGACCAATAAATGCCCGTGTAATTTTTAGCATGTGAATAGAATCCGCCTGATCTAAAAGACCATATACCACAGCCGTTTCTGTAAAATCTCCAGATAATTCGATGTCTTCTTTACATGACTGAAAAGTTAAGGAGATAACAGCGACAGCAAGAAGTCCAAAAAGTATGTTTTTCATTTTCAAAAGAGTATTGTGCGCTTCACATTAAAGGGATTGCGCTTAAGTAGCCCAAAAATACAAATATAAATCGATTGTATGCCTTTCATTAACTCAACCAAGCGTGCAGTTAACTCAATGGACTTAGTCTTTAACTTTGTTCATGCCCATTGCACGAAGAATCCAGTTTGGCAAGTGTTTTCCTGGCTGGCGTTTTTTCAAATGTATGTACCATCCAAACTTCTTCATAATGGGCACTTTATGTGTCTCTACAAATTCTATCCATGTACCGTCAGGATCTTCAATGTACGAAAAACGTCCACCAGCTTCTCCCATGTCGAAGGTATTCGAACTGTCTACCGTAAAAGGATATCCTTTCGAATTACACTCTTCCTGAAGTGCATCCATTCCCTGGATATCAAAGCAAAGATGAATGAAACCCCAATCACCCCAAAATCGATTATCAAAAATATTACGGCAGTCAGGTCGTTCAAGCGCTTGTACCAATTCAATTTTTGTTGGACCTAACAGTTTTGCAAATGGTCCCTTGCGTGGGGCCTTGTGCATGAGTAACACGCGTCGTACTTTTTTATCACCTTGTGGCAGTCCAGTAAGATCATCAAAAACTCCAGTTTCGTCATACTCAACGGTCTCATAGCCTAGAATATCTCTGTATAGACCTATCGACTTGTCAATGTCACTTACACCTATAACAGTTCCTGCAACTGCACCACAATACGAGGGGTGCTTAGTATCTTTAAACCAACCGCTTCCTTTTACAATTTGAAAGAGATTTCCATTCGGATCTTCTGTGAAAAATGTCCATTCTCCATTGGGAGCCTTTGTCAAACCTCCTAAGATTTTTGCTCCATTTTCTTTGAAATAGGCGTATGATTTCTCGACATCTCTCGACTTTATTTTACAAGCGTAAAGCCCATAATCACCTAACTGAATAGGAAAATCGGCTTTTTCTGTGTTGCGCGAGGTGTATTGCCAAATTTCAAAACCACCTCCGCCGTCCATGCTAAGAGCGAGCGAGGCTGTTCTAGACTGTACCTTGTCACCAGTATAGCGCGTCATCAGAGGAGCATCGGCAGCATCTTCAAAAACACGAATGTTTACACCGAAAAATTTCCGGTACCATTTCCAAATTTCCTGCACATCAGGGACTCCAATTCCCATTTGTTGTATTCCACAGATAATTTTTTCCATAAAAAAGTCTATTCTTATTGTTCTTCTAGTTGGCGCAAATATAGTATTTACTTAGCGGATTGCTCTGTCGTTAAAGAGGACGTATCCCATGCTAAATTGAAATGCAAGTGGAGACTCTTGTTTAGGGAAGTAATTGACAGTTACACGAAGAGGACCAACGAAGCTGTGATAAATAACAGAAGAAGAAGCCATATAGGTTCCACCTTTAAACAGTTCAGAGAATTGCTGACTTCCATCGTCATTCTCAGTGATTTGAATGAATGGTTGGTAAACATAAGCGTCAACACGAATGTCTATTTTCTTCTTAATTGTGAATATGGTGTTTATTCCCCCGCCGACAAATTGTGGAGACCTGTATTCAGGTAAGAAATATGTTTTTGCATCAGGTACCAACGAGAACTCTGAGGTAGAGAGAAGTGTTGCGGTGTAGTTAGCGAAAAGTGGTTGACTGTTGTAAACTACCTGACCATGGAGCCCAAAATGGAAAAAGGATTTATCGACTATAAATGATTGGTAGTCTAGACTCAAATTAATCCATGAATGATATTTCCAGATGTCGTAAGGTTGCGCAGAAGTTGATCCTGAAAGACTATGTTCACGACCATAATTGTAACGTGCCTTAAAGCGAAACAGGTGTCCGCTAGATGCAAATTGCCTTCTGTTTAATGAGTTTTGGGTAATTGCCCAGCTTCCAGAAAAACCATCTACACGGGTAATATCAGTTGTATCTTTATTTGTGAAATTTTCTGATTGGTAATACGCATCTTCGGTTTCATACCAGCGGGCGTCAAAAGTACTTTTAAGTGTATTGCCCAAAGGATGGCTCATTTCAATGCCTGAGTACATTTCATTCTGTACTAGAAATGAAGGTTGGACATCTTCAAAGAATGTTGCAAAACTTCGGAAGTAGTCCCATCTGTTCAAGACGAAATATGCGCTTGTTGAAATAGGGTAGACAGCAGGCACCTCTAGGGTGAATTTTGCCTTACCAGAACCGTAGAATTTTCCAAAGTAGGATTCGAGATGGGTTTTCGTCAGAACCTTTCCAATTGTTTTATACGAAAGGCCAATGTAGCCTGTATTAACTGGTCGTGAGGAGAAATGTCCTCCTACGTTGAGCCTGAACTCTTTGGCTTTGTTGATGGTCAATTCAAGGTTGTAGGTGCTGTCTTCTAGCAACGCGAGTGTAGGGTAGATAAAGTCAATTTGAGGCGCTGCATAAAGACGGAAGTAGCGCTTGGAGAGCATTTTTTCATCAAGAATCTCTGGTTTTTTCTTTTTCATGACAGACCTTGCGAGATGTCGTAGTTTTCCCTTGTCTGTTTTCACTGTAATTGATGAAACCATGATTGGGACAAACCTGCTTCTAAAATTATGTCTTCGTTGCACAAGGTCTTCTTGTTGCACACGCCTTTCGATCTGCATTTTAATTGAATCAATTTGCAAAAGTGTTGCTTCATAGCCTGCTTGAATCGCCACATCCGCGTTGGCAAAATTAAAGGTTCCCACATCTGGTTTTGGCTCAATAATAATACCCTCCTCACATGGAAGACCGAAATCGGAATAGCTAACCAGCATGTTGGTTAACTGACTGATAATATCGTCGTCGTCTGGTAGATCAGCATTGTAAGAGACGTTACTTCCGATGATGTAATCCGCATCGAATGATTCGTACATAACGTCTGCGGGGAAGTTGTTATAAAGTCCACCATCAAAGAGGAGTACATTGTCAATTGCTATTGATCTCAAATAGAAAGGATAGGTCATTGAGGCTCGAACGGCAGCATTAAGATTTCCATCTTTAAATATTACACTCTTCTTTTTCGCGATATCCGATGCTACGCACCTAAAGGGGACGAAGAGGCTGTCGAAATTGTTGTGGTACGATGCAGAAATAGTCCCAAGGTTGCGCATCATTTCGAAATCGAGAAGCGCAGAGGATGTAAAATTGGTAGGGAGTGATTTCTTAAGAATACTGTCTTGAGAAAATGAAAGCCCAATTAGTTCGGCGTTTGGATCATCTTCACGTAAAAGAAAGTGTTGATTGGGACGAACCTTTCCTGCGACCATTAATTGGAAATCATCACTTAGGATATAGGCTTCGATCTCGCTAGGACTGTATCCCGCTGAATATAGGGCTCCAACCAATGCTCCTGCTGAAGTTCCAGTGATATAATCAATGGGGATATTGTTTTCTTCCAATGCTTTTAGAACACCAATGTGCGCCAATCCTGTTGCACCACCTCCACTTAATACCAAACCAACCTTTTGCTGTGCATAGTAGTGGTGACTAATCAGGAGTGAACATAACAGAAGAATATATAGCCGAATTGCCTTCAAATGTGTTCTTTTGTACAAAAGTAAGAAAAAGCGGTAGCTTTTGAACCTGGGAACGGAAAGTGACCTAACTGTAAGCGGTAGCTTTTGAACCTGGGAACGGAAAGTGACCTAACTGTAAGCGGTAGCTTTTGAACCTGGGAACGGAAAGTGACCTAACTGTAAGCTGTAACTTTGAATTACAGAACGCGTAGTTTGGTTAGACGAGAGAGAAGAAATAGAGATAATAAAAGCAAGAGATATGCAAAGTGATAAATTACTTACGATAACAGTTAAAACCTTTTTTGGGTTGGAGCAAGTGTTAATGGAGGAGTTAGCCGAATTGGGTTATCCAAAAAGTACAGCCCTTAATCGTGCGGTACAATTGGAGGGGACATGGAAGGATGTTTATTACTTAAATTTTCACTTGCGTTGCGCAGTTTCAGTACTTGTGCAGGTTGAATCTTTTCGAATCAATCATGAGGATGATCTATACAAGAAATCACTTAGAATTGATTGGACGAAGTATTTCACACTCGATAAGACATTTGCTGTGAGAGGAGCTGTGTTTTCAGATTTATTTAGACACACAGGATATCCTTTTTTAGTAGTTAAAGATGCAATTGTAGATACTTTCCGAAAAAAGGAAGACGATCGTCCGAATGTAAATGTTAAATCTCCACAAGTTGTGTTCGATGTCTACATTAAGCATAAGGAAGTGACAATTTCATTGAATACAAGTGGTACGCCACTATTCAAGCGAGGATATAGAGAGGGAGTTGGAGAAGCACCATTGAACGAAGCTGTTGCAGCTGGTTTGATTCGTTTGTCTGGATGGGATCGCAAGTCTACATTCATTGACCCTTTTTGTGGTTCGGGAACATTATTAATTGAGGCGGCACTCATGGCTGCGGGAATTCCAGCTCAAATTGAGCGACAGCACTTCGCATTTAAGAACTTTGCAAATTTTGATGAAGAGATTTGGGATAAAATTCAAGATGATATTCCCAAAAGAGTTACTGAACTTCCTTGTGAAATTATTGGTTCCGACATCAGTGCAGAAATGGTAACTAAGGCAAGACGTAATTTGCGACGATTACCCATTGGACGATTCGTTAAAACAAGTGTCGACGCTTTAAGCGAAGTGAAAAACCCAGGTGGACCAGGCGTTATGATCTCTAATCCTCCATATGGAGAACGAATGGGTGATGAGATTGACGAACTGTACGAAGAAATCGGTGATTGGATGAAAACTGAAATGACTGGATTTGATTGTTGGATGATCTCATCTAATTTGGAAGCATTCAAATGTCTTGGTCTACGACCTGATCGAAAAATCAAACTGTACAACGGAGATTTGGAATGTTCTTTTAGAAAGTACAGTATTTATGAAGGGTCAAAAAAAGCTAAGTTTCAGCAAGACTAAATCGACGTGTAACCATCGTCAAGTTATACAGTTCTATCGACTAGACGTCACTTAGATGTAGTGCTTATTGCTTTATTGAAATACGTTGTACGGAGATCCCAGTTGCATGATATACTCGTAACACATACATCCCAGGAGGAAGCGTAGAGACATCTATTTCCTTTGACAACTCCTGATCAAATACTAGAACTTCTCCTGTAAGAGTTTGAAGTTCTATGTGAACATTTCCTTTCAATTTTTCCAAGCCCAAAATGTTCAACTTTGTAGAAGCTGGATTTGGATACGTACTTATGCTTGCAGCAATATTCTTGGGTGCACTTGAGAGAGTGGTTCTAATTGGGTATTGATGAAAACAAAGAAGTTCAATTCCATTACTGTTCTCTATGAATGTTCCTTCCTCACCCGATTCTTGTGCAAAGTATGAGATCGTAGCGTCGTCTTCAATGCTACCTGAAAGTGAGAGGATAATCGTGTTTCCTGAAATGATCACCTCTGTAATTTCTGCACTGTTGTTATTCTCGATTTCAAAATCGGACATTGGACCGCTGAGCGTTAAGGTTCTTGCATCCGTTTCAAGTGCCAATTTCAATGGGTCAATGAGATATGCATCCGTAATCATTGGTGCTTCAATATCACGATCGGCATCAGAAGCGTATATGTCTCGATCTACTAAGTCATAAAGACGTTTGCCAAAATCTTGGTATCCGTTTACATAATCGAAATGGCAATCGTCAGAGAAATGTTGCAAGTTAGCGGTAGGGATACAATGTGTTCTTTTGTCGTCAAAAGCAAGTTGGCGCTGCGCTTCTTTTATCTGCATGACATTTTCAATTGGTCTTGCGCATCCATTTCTAGTTTGAAATAGGTAGAAGTGCTCAATATTGGGATAGTCGTAGTACCACGAATTTTTCAAGGATAGAAATTGATCCATATATTCCTCTTTAGTACTGGCGATACTTGGCAAAGCATTCCGTTCTCCCTGTGACCAGAATACAGCACGAATGTTTTCTTGTAACCCTGCCTTCTTTATTCGGTAGAATGTGCGTCCATAGTTAGAATTGAGGCTGTTCAGGTAATCAATAGGAGCTTGAAAAAACGAAAGATCTTTACCGCCATGTGCACCATTAAAAATGGCTACGGGTATTTGGTGTTTGTCTACAATTTGGCGAGCTAGGTAGAGTCCCCATTGTCCCGTGTTACCATCTGAGAATCGACTTCCATCACCTTGCCCAACATACCAATTGTCGTTGTTGACCAAGTTGGACTCAATTGGTATTCCACTGGCGTAAACACGAATAAATTCACTTTCTTCTTGGGCTGCACTTCCAAACCGCATTTTTGCTTCAGCATTGGATTGTCCAGAAATCAAGTAAGCGTCACCAGCAACAACATCTTCTATTGTTTCTTCCAAAGATTCAGTGGTACCTTCTATTCCTGATACTTCGAAACGATAATTCGCTAATTCAGCCTTTATTTCAACGGAAATACTAAAGTTGGCTGTCTGTCCGAGATAGACTAAAGGTTGCTCAGTGATGTTGAAGGGTACGTCATTCCGATAAGTAATTACGCGAATAAGATCGTACGGAGAAAGTGAATAATCAACTTCACCTTCAAAGAGCACTGTTCCTTTATTTGTTATAAGATCTCTTCCTATAAGCTGCTTGTCCTGTGGGATTGACGTAAAGTTTATCTGCGCAAAAACCGTATACGTAAATAGTACATGAACAATGATTAAAAGTCCTTTCATTTTTTAATTATTCCAAACATAAAAAAAGGTACAAGAAAAATGCCGACCGAAGTGTTCAAGATTCTTCAACCCTGTGAATGAGTGTTTTTTGGTTGCGTAAATTTATGACATCATTATTGATTTACCAATTTTATAATCAGACAGTTGAGAGTTGAGTTGTGCAAGCGCTCTCGAAACCCCTTTTAGTACTGAGCTATAATTCTTATTAACAATTTTAAAATATTTTTATCCACATACGGAGTTGTCTGATAATCGCCTAGTGTCCTTATAGGTATCACTTTTTTCTTCTTATATTTAATTCGACCTATTCAAGATTTCCTATGCTACTGAAATTAAAATCGCGCTTACTACTCAGCTTATGCTTCTTTCTTACGGCATGTCAAAACGGCTGTACAACCTCTTCTACGATGGACTCGGAGAGCAAGACGATTCAAGTTCAGGGGCATGCTGTTCTGGTAACCGCCCGTTTGGTTGACTATCGAAATTCAAAGCGAATTGGAGATAATATTTTTAGAAGATCTGTCACGCATACCTACGGTGTGAGTTTCGATATTCGCACAAAAGGTTATAGCGGCAGTCAGTTTTATTCTGAGTCCATTGCAGATCCCGACAATGTTGATTTAATAGCTGAGCTTAAACGGGTGAAAGTAGATTTTTCAAAAGATTTAAATCATCTTGGACTGGGTGTTGATGATAAAGTTGTGGATGTCGTTCACTTCTACAAGGGGAAAGTATTGGAATTGGGAATTCAGAATGAACTTTTCGATGTGAATAAGCTCGACAATTGGTCTGATTTGGACCTAAATTCATATCCTAGCCCCGAAGAATTAATGTTAACTGAAATTCAGGACAACTGTACATTTTCCTTTATGAATTCCCAAACGCTTCATGAGTTTATGGGGTCGTTGAAGAAATCGGACACTTCACAACGAATGTTTTTAGCACAATGGCCATCGTGTAGTTTAGTGGACGATTTTTTTACGGATAATCGTGTGGCAAAATATTCACAGAATGGAACATGGAAACAGTATGCGCTTGATCGGTGCTCAAAGATTATGACATACACGAATAACGATCGCGAAATGGAGGATGCGATTCATTTACTGCGAGTTATGAATGTCCCAGAGGCGAATTATTTGATCGATTCTACTTTAGCTTCAAGTTGGGGCGGAAGTATGGAAACGGAAATGACAGAATTATTGGTTGAGCGAATGACGGCAAAGAAAAACAAATTGAAACCTGAGTTGCGTAATGCTGTTGTTGCGGAAGCAGAGAGAGGATTTTCCAAATTTGTAAGAACAGGTAATTCAGATCACAACAGAGAACCAGCCGCATGTTTAAAAGTGCTCATTGCTTCTGGAGATACCTCCACCACCTATCGCTTTTTAGAGGATTCTTTTGGTAAGAATAACGATGACTATTGGTTTTCTGACTTTTTAGAAACAGTGTATGACAATTACGAATCATTTACGCCTTACCAAAAGAGCTTTGTTAAGAAGCAAACGCCGTTGCTGTTTGATAGAATTCCAGACTACTACAGAAGCTTGTATTTCAGTGCAGTGGAAAAATTTGTTGAGTGCAGTCAACTAAAAAAATGGAAGAATAAATATCCAGAAGATTTGGAGTTCGCAAGCTATCCCGATCACTGCAAAGAAGGTTGATGTCTATTCAACTTTGAGATAATCATGATTCGAAGCATTGTAAGGAAGGAATTGCAATTTACCTGACCGAATCCGATAGTGAAGAACTGAGCTTACCGATGAATATTTTTGGTTGACAGGATCATATTGGGTGCTAATGTTCATTGTAAGCGTGTCATTGGATACACTCCATGTTCCCTCGTTCGTTCCTGATTGAGAATAACTACCTGTAGTCTCGAATTTACATGTGTAGTCCTTGTTTAAGGTAATTGTATTGGTTTCCACAAAGTCTGGAATATCAATCCCTTTTTGACTAGATATATGTTTGTATTGACCAACAAGCTCCTCTGGAGTTATCTTTTTTGAAAAAAGTGCCTTGCAAGATGCTATCACACTAATCAATACCAATATGGAAATCACTTTATACATTCTTCAATAATTAACGAAGAAATGTAATCACGAATTGTGCCAGTTACGTTCTGAAGAAGAGAATGCTTATAAAAGCGTAATGAGTAAATGAGAAAATTCTCTTGCCTTTACACTGTTTTTTAGTGCACGAGCTTTCGACAATCCCAATGTGTACCACTTGATACACTCATCAACATTTCCACCTTCAATAGCTTCATTTCCCTTTTCAACATATCGATTTAGATCTTCGATTGAAAGGATACCTGAATTTTGATTTGCGTTCATCTGATTGACTAATTTATTATTAGTGCAAAGATAGGGGAGAAGCGAGTAGGTCGCTGTTATCGAATTGTTACTAAATAGTGATTAAATCCTCAGGTTAGGACTTGGTAAAGAGGTGATTCCGTTAAATTCGAGTAAATCGCTCAATCATTTCTTTATGTTCTGGATGGTGCTTAATGAGCTGATCTCTTTGGGCTAGTTCGAAGTCATCGAAATCAAAACCAGGAGAAACGGTGCAACTTACCAATGAATACGAATCCTTATCAACTACGGCGGCGGCAAACCAATGACCACCTGGAACAACGAATTGTGGAGTTTCATCCTTTTCGAGGTCATTTCCAATGATCACACTTGAACATTTTCCCGCTTCTGAAATCATATGCAACTCAAGTGGTGAGCCCGTATGAAAGTGCCAGAATTCATCCTGTCGAACTCGGTGAAAAGCGGAGAAATTGTCTGAAGTCAATAAGAAGTAGATAGCAGTAGAATAGTTTCGTATTCCAGTATATCCATCTTCTAGATTATCCTGCGAAATTTCACCTGTGCTTCGATATGTTTCCTTGAAATAGCCTCCCTCTGGATGTTCTTGAAGGTTTAGTTTTTGTATGATTTCTTCTGCTGTTAGCATAGTGAGAATGTGGTTTAATTCTTCTTTTCCTCCACACGCTGAAGGTCAAGATCTTGAAAGTCAAAACTGAAATCTATTGCTGGCGAAATTCCTTTCATCTTAATGCTTTGCGCTTTTCCATGCTCATCAAGCGAGAAAATTGCGAATGCGTCGCAATCCATTTCTTCATACTCCCATTTAACAGCAAAAGTCGTCGCTTGATAAAAGAACATTTCACCATTCAGTTTAGGCGATCGCTTTGATGTAAACCAAAGTTTCCCGTCGCGATCCTCGATTTTTACATCACCAAACCAATTGTCGTGATAAACGCCTGCGTAGTCAGCAAGTTGAATCTTCGTTGATTTAGATTTCTTCACTGTTTCCCAAACTTCACTCACTACTTCATTTGCCTCAGATTCGCCTTCCTCGATCCATTTTTTCGCATCACCTACCCAGTCTCTATTTTCGGCTCCAATAAACACATCTTTGATTGTATGCGCCAAGGCATAGTAACTGTAACCGCCTGGAGCAGCATTAGTCAGAACGACAACGCCAGCATTCAATTCAGGAATTAGCAATACTTGCGATAACATTCCTGGCATTCCACCTGTGTGACTCACAATTGTATATCCATTTTGGTCGGTGAGCACCCATCCAAGCCCATACGCTTTGTAATGTGTTCTGTATGCATCTTCAGGAGTCGCGTTAAAATACATGTTCGTCTGTGCCTTCCAGAGTTCGCTGTGATTTTTCTCAGATATCAATTCTTGATCCTCACCGTATTTACCTTTGTTCAAATGCATCAACATCCATTTGCTGAGGTCATGAACACTTGAATAGATCCCTCCAGCTGCGCCGAAGAGTTTGTGCGGGTCTTCGTAAGTGTTAAGGATACTTAGTTTTTCGTTTTCACTGGAGTGTGGGACAGCGATGTTTTTTGAAGTTTTCAAATTTTCGAAATACCCAGCAGAACGATCCATACCCAAAGGATTCATAATTCGTTGTTCAACAAATGTATCCCATGTCATTCCTGAGATGCGCGAGATTACTTCTCCTGCTGTGATATAGAGTAGATTGTCGTAATCGTACTTGGTTCGGAATGCAGATACAGGTTTTTGATGTTGGAAGCTAGTTACAACATCTTCAATTGTGAAATCTGAACCGTCAGGAATAAACATAAGGTCTCCAGCTCCTAATCCAAGTCCACTTCTATGCGTTACCAAATCTAGAATGGTAAAATTCTCGGTGACATAAGATTCATACATTTTGAACTCAGGAATGTAGTCAATCACCTTATCCGTCCATTTCATTTTCCCCTCATCTACAAGCATTCCTAAGGCCGTAGTGGTAAATGCTTTACTGTTGGAAGCAATAGAGAACAAAGTGTTTTTGTCTACCTGCTCTTTCGTTTTCATTGATGTGATTCCGTAGCCTTTTGAGTGGATCACTTTTCCGTCTTGAATGACGGCAATCGCAACACCAGCTTGCGGCATTAGTTCCATCGAGCTAGTTACAAGTGAATCAATGTAAGCTGCATTTAGTTTTTGAGAATGTGCAAGAGTTCCAACCAAACACATTTGTGTAATTAGTAGAATCGCATATAGATTTTTCATGGGGTTCAATTTTTCAAAGCTTAAAGGTAGTGATTAGTTAATTGCGTTATTCCACTTGTTTCAATTTGCAGAGAGGATGATTTCAAAATAGAGGACAATTTTTTAACAGAATGAATACGCAAGTATTGATTATTAAACAGTTAATTTTTAGGGTAGTTTCTCACTTTTCCTTAAATTGTGCAAGGCTAATTTTGACTACTCATGTTCCTACGAAACTACAACATTGTTCTTCTGATTTTCATTTGTGTTTTTAACATGCAACAAGCATTTGGACAAAGCGCTATCTGGATCGAAGATTTTGATGATGGAGGTGGTGGTCGTTGGACGCTAGAGAATGCTCCAGGATCTTTGACGAATCCTACGCCAGCAGGAATTGTTGGTTTGACCTATGGCGTCAATGCGGCAGTAGCTCACGATAATTTTGTAATTAATGATCGTAACACACCCGAACTGGATGCTGATATTGTCATTGGAACTTCAATAACAGGTCAAGGACAACTGGTAAGAGGAAGGCATTATGCTTGTGTGGCTCCAAGTAATCTTCCAAATCCATTTATTAACGGAGCAGCGCCAGGACCAAATCAAAGTCTTCATATAACAGCTTATGCGACGTGTGCTACTCTACTTTATGGAGGAACAGCGCAATCTGACGATTGGAATTGTATTTCTGATCCAGATAACGGAGATGTGCAAACCCAAACTGAACAAATAGCCTATTTAAACAATAATATTGATGCAACAGGTTCCTGTAATTTGGTACTGACCGCTGACTTCTTTCTCGGTGGAGATTCTGACGGGATAAAATCACATGGAACAATTTTGTACAGTGTAGACGCGGGAGTAACGTGGGAGATACTTGAGGATAATTTAAGTAGTTGTTCTCCCTTTCTAGCTGGAACATGTAATAATTGGTTTAGAAGGTCATTTGAATTTCCAGCAAATGCCAATAACCAAAACGATATTCGTTTGGCCTTTCGCTGGTATGATGACGGTGACATCAATGATACAGGTGATTATGCATTAGGAGCGAGTTTCAACGTTGATAATCTTATCGTTACTGCATGTGATGTTCCAACGGCAGATTTCTATGTAAGTCAATCGACAGGATGCAAAGGGGATGAGTTTACGTTCACAGACCAGAGCACGACGGGGAGTGGATATTACACGAATTGCGCGAGTTTGTTGACAGGAACATGTGCAATTTCTGGGTGGACATGGGATATTGCTAAGCCGGGACCTCCAGGAGGATTCAATTACATAAATGGAACGAATGCAAATAGTCAAAATCCACAAGTGGAATTTACCGCTAACGGAACGTATACGGTAACCTTAACGGCAACGAATTGTGCTGGAGATGGAGTTCTGGTCGAAACGGACATGATTGTCATTGATGACTGTCCGCCAGTTGCCAATTTCACCACATCGCAGTTGTCGGCATGTGCAGACCCAGTGAGTTCGCAAGATACAGTGACGTTTACTGATTTGAGTACGAGTACAGCGTTTTCTCCTATAACTACTTGGGCATGGACATTCACTCCTGCAACAGTGACCTATAGAAATGGAACAACTGCGGCAAGTCAGAATCCTGATGTCACTTTTGACGCTATTGGAACCTATCAAGTTGAATTAACCGTTACAAATGCTGAAGGCAGTGATACAGAAACAAAAGTTGCCTATATCGAAGCGTTGGACTGTAATTGTGGTGGAGCAGGTGGTGGCGGACCAATCCTTGTTTTTGAAGAAGACTTTGACGGCAACGGAGGAGCTGGAAGTAATTGGGTTACAACTCCACTAAATAACACAATCGGAGCTCAGGGAAGTCAACCAAATATTTGGTACATCAGTGATGCTGAGGATGGAAATGCAATAGGTCAATGTGGCTCAGCTGGTAGTGGTGATCAAAGTTTGCACATTAGTTCTACTTCATTGGGAGATATTGGAGCAGCATATGACGCTGGAGGAGCGTGTGGAATACTGTATTGCGTTGATTCAGATGTGAGATCATTTTCGAATAATATAAGCACTGTTGGCGTTACTGGACTCACACTCGATTTCAATTACATAGAACTTGGAGAGGGAAGTGTCGACAATGCGATTGTTGAATATAGTATTGATGGAGGAGGTAGTTGGTTAACATTGGTTGACACGCCAAAACCCCCATTGGCAGGATGTGCTCCACAAGGTCAGTGGGCAGGTTATTCAATTGCATTACCTGCGACGTGCGAGGGAATTGCTAATCTTAAGATTGGATACCGCTGGATGAATGGGGATAATGGCACGGGTTCTGATCCGTCTTTTGCGTGTGATGATATCACGATTACGGGAACTACGGGAGGAGGATCTCCAGCAAATACATGGGAGGGAGATGTGAGCAGTGTTTGGAGCTTAGCAGGGAATTGGTCGAGCAATGCCGTTCCAACGTCCGCGGATGATGTGCTGGTACCTGCTACATTATGTGGGGCATGCGTAATGCCACAAATTGGCGCGGCAGCTGTAGCACGTGATGTATGTAATTTTGGAGTCATTACGATTAACGGAAATAACACCCTAACCGTCGATAGGGATATGTTGAATGAGGGTGAAATAACCACCACGACAACCCTTCAACCACCCGATGTAATCTTTGCTAATACTCCGTCAATTTATAAAGGAAGTGGAACGCTTTACGATGTAGACGTGTCTGTAGCGTCAAGTGATCTAACCTTGGAAACCAATATGTGGCCGCGATCAATGGATATTTCTACCACAGGGACATTTGATATGGATGTTTACACATTGTCTGTAAATCGAAATCTCTCGAAATCTGCTGGGACATTTACAGCAATTAATGGAGAAATAGAATTCATTGATGCGTGTGGAGGTTGCTTAGATCAGGCAAATACATCAGATGTAAGTCTAGATGCAAATCAAGTGTTCGGAAATGTACTCGTAAATAAAAGCCCAGGAATTAAAGCTTCTTTGGTAAGTGCGTTCAATTATACCTTGAATACACCGAAAACCTTAACAATTCAAAGTGGAATTCTGGATGCAAACACTTTTACATTGAATGGAACGGGTAATCTGACAATGTTGGGCGGTGAGTTGCAATTGGCAAAATGCGCAACTATTTTACCAGAATTAACGGGGACGTATTTGCTTCCAGCAGGAAAAATTCGATTTGACGGAATTTGTGCGCAGACAGTGAAACAAACCAGTGTTATTGGGCCTGATTATTTCAAAGTTCAATTCGATGGTTCAGGCGTAAAGTCGCTAAGTGGAAATACGGTAGTTTCTGACAGTTTGCTCTTTACATTACCAACGGGACTTGGGAATTATGTCAATGCTGGAGTGGATACACTCTTCGTTACGAATAATAGTCCCAATATTGTAGTCCATACTGGCGGTCACGTTCTTGGTCATTACAATAGGGCATTTACTTCATCAGGTGGGGTTTACACCTTCCACGTAGGAAGTGATAATTCAGACTTAGAAACGTATTTTGAACCTTTGCGTTTCACACCTAATTTGTTGACTGGCAATTCGAATGTCACCGCTCGTTTTCTGGATTTGACACCAAACCCGACAGGAGTTGTCCCAAGCATTATATTTGGATTTCCATTTGCGCCTGATACGGTAGAACAAGTTGAAACAGAAGGGTATTGGCACATGAGTGTTAAAAACCCCGTGCTAGGTGGGAATTACACTGCATCAGTAAGTCCAGATCAATCATATTGGACTTTCGCTCAAGTATGGGGAAGTGGAGCGTATACCTTACTCAAGCAAGAAATTGAAGGCGATGCATGGGACTACACTGCGAATGGAGTCCGCGTAGACGATTCCACAACCATGACTTTTAGTGATTTCTCAAATTATGCACTGGCTTACACAAAGAATGGAGCCTTACTTCCTTTGTCGGTTGAGTTAGTTAATTATGCAGCGAATTGTGATGAGGATGGAACACATTTATCATGGTCTACATCAAATGAAACCAATTCTCATAGCTTCCTAATTGAACGATCTACAAATGGTGCGTCTTTCGAGTTGATCGGAGAGCTTCCCGCAGCGGGAAATTCATCCCAAATGCGTCATTATACGTTTACCGATAAAAACCGTACGACTAATTCTTATTACAGATTGAGTGAGCAAGATTTGAATGGAGTCGTTGCTGAACACGGAGCCATCTATGTAGATTGTGAAAAAGAAGGTGGATTGTTGGATGCCACGATTTATCCGAACCCAAGTAATGGAGCGATCAACTTAGTGTCTTTTCTCAGATTAGTGGAATTGGAACGGTCAATATTCTTGATATGACTGGGAAGTTGATTTATTCGGATGACAAAGTTCAATTCAAGAAAGGATTCAATCTGAGTACCTATTCTCCAGTAATTCTTCCCGGTGTCTATTTCATATCAATTGAAGTTGGGTCGGAGCGTAGGGTATTAAAGTTCACGATCATTCAATGATCATATTAACTTCTCATTTTCTGCGCAATCAGGATGAGATCCATCAATTCTTGCTCGGGAATCTCAATTCGTTGCATCTCAACGAGTTTAAAACCGTTTTGTTCCAGCGATTCACATAAATAATCCGCTTGATGATAATGCATAAAGATTTCATCTCCACTACTTCCTTTTTTTAATCCTGAATTGGAATAATCGTCTTCCATTGTGCTGAGATATAGAATCCCCTTTTTCTTCAGTTGCAAAGAGGTATCTGCGATTAATTTGATTGCCTCTTTTTTCGATAAATAGGGCAATAGGAAACCGCAAACGATACCATCATATTTCCTATCTAACGAGCTAAAATCTCGACAGTCCATTACGCGAAAATCAGCAGTTGGATTATTCACTTTTGCGCGTTCAATCATTCGTGGTGATAAATCCGCTCCCAAGATTTTTAATTCTGGACGGTTTTCAATCAAATAATGTGTGATATTTCCAGGTCCACATGCAAGTTCTAATATTTCGGCATTCCCTTGACGAACACCGTCACAAAAAAGATCCAATGTCTTAGCATATGTACTTACATTCATGAATTTGTTCTGATAAACGTCTGCTAGTTTATCAAAGATTTCCACAGCGATTTTGTTTTTGTCTGAATTCATAATTATTTGTGGATTAAAGTTACTAGAAAAACCTTAAGGCCATAAACACAAATAAAACAACTAAAATCCTTATTTTTGCTACGCTTTTTCAAAGCTTAAGAACACGTATTTATGGAAAGAATAGAACCTTATATCCCAACAAATAAAGTACGAATCGTTACAGCAGCTTCCCTCTTTGACGGACACGACGCAGCCATCAATATCATGCGTCGGATCATTCAAGCAACAGGATGCGAAGTGATTCACCTCGGGCACGACCGTTCGGTTGAAGAAGTGGTGGACTGTGCTATTCAGGAAGATGCTCAGGCAATTGCGATGACCTCCTACCAAGGTGGGCATAACGAGTACTTCAAGTACATGCACGATTTGTTGAAGGAAAAAGGTGCTCCTCAGATCAAAATTTTTGGTGGAGGTGGCGGAACAATTCTTCCATCTGAGATTGAAGACCTGGAAGCATACGGCATAGAGCGCATTTATCATCCAGACGATGGAAGATCTATGGGGCTTCAGGGAATGATCAATGATTTGATAAAAAGATGTGACTTTCCAGTTGGAAATGAGTTGAACGGAGAAGTTGATCTGTTAAAAGAAAAGAATGTTCCGAGCATTGCACGGATGATTTCTGCTGCAGAAAATTTCGCGGAGGAATCAAAAGCGATTTTGGAGCAGGTGAACAAGATGGCAGCATCGACTTCAGTTCCAGTACTTGGAATCACAGGGACAGGTGGGGCTGGGAAGTCATCGCTTGTGGATGAGTTAGTTCGCCGTTTTCTAATAGATTTTGAGGATAAAAATATTGCGGTAGTATCAGTTGACCCTTCTAAGCGAAAGACAGGGGGAGCTTTGTTGGGAGATCGAATTCGTATGAACTCGATTAAGAGTGATAGAGTTTACATGCGCTCTTTGGCAACCCGTCAATCGAATTTAGCGCTGTCAAGGCACGTTGCTGAGGCAATCACAATATTGAAGGCTGCTGAATATGATTTAATCATTCTAGAAACATCTGGTATTGGTCAATCGGATACTGAAATTTTGGATCATTCAGATATGTCTCTCTACGTAATGACACCAGAATACGGTGCAGCTACGCAATTGGAGAAGATTGATATGTTGGATTTTGCAGATGTTATCGCATTGAATAAATTCGATAAGCGTGGAGCATTGGATGCGTTACGTGATGTTCGAAAGCAGTATAAACGAAATCACAACAAGTTTGATGAGAACGTTGATTCAATGCCAGTATTTGGGACAATTGCTTCTCAATTTAACGATCCTGGGATGAATACCTTGTACAAGGTGATCATGGATAAGTTAGTAGAGAAGACGGGAACGAACTTGAAATCGACATTTGAGATTACACAAGAGATGTCGGAGAAGATTTTCGTCATTCCACCAGACAGAACGCGCTACTTATCAGAAATTTCAGAGAATAACCGTTCCTACGACAGATGGGTTGATAGTCAAGTGAAAGTAGCTGATACATTATGGGGATTAAACTCTTCGATTGAATCAATTAGCGCTTCTGAAATGGACGATAAGGATCGTTTGGTTAAGGCCCTGCAAGAAGCATTTGAGAATGAGAAATTAAATTTTGATCCAAAGAACTGGGCAATTCTAGAGTCATGGGAAGATAAGAAGCAACGGTATAAAAATCCTGAATTTAAGTTCAAGGTGCGCGATAAAGAGTTGACTTTACAAACACACACAGAGTCATTGTCACATTCACAAATCCCGAAAATTGCTACACCGAAATATAACGGTTGGGGAGATGTGTTACGTTGGTCTTTACAAGAGAATGTGCCAGGCGAATTCCCGTACACATCAGGCTTATTCCCATTCAAACGTGAGGGAGAAGATCCAACGCGAATGTTTGCAGGAGAAGGCGGGCCGGAACGAACAAACAAACGTTTTCACTACGTAAGTTTGGGGATGCCAGCGAAACGACTCTCCACGGCTTTCGATTCTGTTACCTTGTATGGAAATGATCCAAATATTCGCCCAGACATTTATGGGAAAATTGGAAACTCCGGAGTTTCTATCTGTTGCTTGGATGATGCAAAAAAATTGTATTCAGGATTTGATCTTTCCGATCCGAAAACATCTGTGTCGATGACGATCAATGGACCAGCTCCAATGATGCTTGGTTTTTTCATGAATGCGGCCATCGATCAGAACTGCGAAAAGTACATCAAAGAAAATGGACTAGAGAAAGAGGTTGAAGCGAAGATTGCAGCCATGTATAAAGCAAAGGGAACCAAACGTCCAGAGTACCAAGGAGAACTTCCTGAAGGAAATGATGGTTTGGGATTGATGTTGTTGGGAGTGACAGGTGACCAAGTTTTATCAGCAGATGCTTACGCGGAAATCAAAACAAAGACACTTACACAGGTTCGTGGTACTGTTCAAGCTGACATTCTAAAGGAAGATCAAGCACAAAATACGTGTATCTTCTCTACTGAATTTGCACTTCGCTTGATGGGAGACGTGCAGGAATACTTCATTGAAAATGGAGTTCGGAATTTTTATTCTGTATCTATTTCTGGATATCACATTGCTGAAGCAGGAGCGAACCCAATTACCCAATTAGCCTTCACATTAGCGAATGGATTTACTTACGTAGAATATTACATGAGTCGTGGAATGGATATCAACGCCTTTGGGCCTAACTTATCCTTCTTCTTCTCAAACGGTATTGATCCTGAATATGCAGTTATAGGACGTGTTGCAAGAAGAATTTGGGCAAAAGCAATGGCGAAGAAATATGGAGCGAATCCAAGAGCACAAATGTTGAAGTACCATATTCAAACTTCGGGACGTTCATTGCACGCACAAGAAATTGATTTCAATGACATCCGTACTACTTTGCAAGCCTTGTATGCGATTTATGATAATTGTAATTCACTACACACGAATGCATACGATGAAGCGATTACAACGCCTACAGAAGAGTCAGTGCGTCGTGCTATGGCAATTCAGTTAATCATCAACCGCGAGTTAGGATTGGCTAAGAATGAGAATCCATTGCAAGGTTCATTCATTATCGAAGAGTTGACTGATTTAGTAGAAGCAGCAGTACTTACAGAATTCGATCGTATTACGGAACGTGGTGGCGTTCTCGGCGCAATGGAAACTATGTACCAACGTTCTAAAATTCAAGAGGAGTCATTGTATTATGAAACCTTGAAACATACTGGAGAATTTCCAATAATTGGGGTGAATACCTTTTTGAGTTCGAAGGGCTCACCAACGATTTTACCGAAGGAAGTCATACGTGCAACTGAGGAAGAGAAAGAGTACCAGATCAATATGTTGAATGAATTACACGGAACCTACGAGAAAGAAGCACTTGAGGGAATTGAAAAGGTGCAGAAAGCAGCAGTTCAGAACAGAAATATGTTTGAGCAACTCATGGAGACATGCAAGTACGCTTCGTTGGGAGAGATCACACAATCATTGTTTGAAGTAGGAGGTCAGTACAGACGGAATATGTAACAGTAGTATACTTCGAGAGCCTCCGTATACTAGGTTTTTGGGTAATCACAGTGCGTTGAGGCTCTCGAAGCGCACTATAAAGTGGACAAATTTATTACTTACTGTTGAAAACTAATGATGTAACAATTATTGGGTCTGCCGTCTATCAATTATCTTTGTTCTTATCGTGCTCAAAACTTTCAAACTCTGCTTGTTGCCCATTATGGGATTGTTGTGCTTTACAGCCAATGCACAGTTTCATGACAAAAACATTCCCAAAATAACATCCGTAAAAGCTGCTGAGGAGTACGCCGGAAGGTACAGTGAAGTTTCTTTTGGATTGGTGAATTCAGAAATGGACGTTTTCCTTTTTGATAACGTTGATACCACGGACATGCCTTCTTCAGTTGGTACAATCAATACAATTTATCGGAGACGCACAAAGTTCTTGAAGGATACGACTATTACGATGTTGAACGTACAGGTTATCGAATTTGATTCAGGAAGAATTTCGTTGGACTCAGCCAATTTTCTAATTGCTGAAATTATCAAGAAGTACGAAAACGGAACGTCCTATTGGAACTTAATGAAGGAATACCGCAACGAATCGTGCAAGTTTGAAGGTGGTCCCGTTTCTACAGAATTGTTAAAGGAGCGGTTCGGTTCTACCTTGGAACAGCGAAGAAAAGATGAAGTGTTCAAATGGAGTTATTCCAACCGACCGAACTTGCCAATAGTAATCATTATTCATGAGGAGGCACATTCGGTCCCCGCGTTCTACGCAATCTCATACAATATTTCAGGAAGGTAATCCCTGCAAAGGAATCCCGATTTTTTTGGATACTATTTGGAAGATGTTCATTAATTTCAAGACATGAAAACGCTCCTCTCTGGATTTTTACTTTTTGCCTTTTTCTTTGCGAATGGGCAAGAACCTTGTCCGATCATACCAACTCCAACCGTTTACAAGGTTATTCAAGGTGAATATGATCTCAATGAAACACTTTCAATAGCCAGAAATGAGATGCCTCAAAATGTATACAATTTTTTAGAGAAGGAATTAGAATCGCAGTTTGAAATCGCTCTACAAGCAGGTGGTGAACAATCAAATCTTCGGTTTTTAAAGATTAGAAATGTGCCAGAGGGCTCGTACTCCATCAATGTGGGCAATGAAGTGGTTGTTACGTATAGCTCGGATGAAAGCTGTTTGCATGCTGTGATCAGTCTACTTCAAATGATCCATGGAGAACATGAATTGTGGATGATTCGCAAGAGTTTTGTAAATGACAGTCCTAAGTTTGGTTGGCGTGGACTGCATCTCGATGTCAGTAGACATTTCTTTTCTGTCGATGAGGTCAAACGCTTCATTGATTTAATGACATTCTACAAATTCAATACGTTTCATTGGCATTTAACTGATGATCAGGGATGGCGTATAGAAATTAAGAAATATCCAGAGCTAACAACTATTGGAGCGTATAGAGATAGCACCGTGATTGGACATTACGGTGATTCTCCTCGAAAGTACGAACATCAAAAATATGGTGGCTATTACTCACAAGAGGAAGTAAAGGACGTGGTAGCATATGCTGCTGAGCGTTACATTACGGTTGTTCCAGAGATTGAAATGCCTGGTCATAGCCGTGCCGCACTTGCTGCGTATCCAGAATACTCATGCACAGGGGAAGAGAATCCCGTTCCAGGTCTTTGGGGTATTTTCGATGATATTTACTGTTCCAAAGAAGAATCGATCAACTTTATGAAGGACATTTTATCTGAAGTATTGACCTTGTTTCCTTCAGAATATATCCATATCGGGGGGGATGAAGCACCAAAAACCAGATGGAAAACATGCAAAGATTGTCAGAAAGTGATCAAGGAGAATGGGTTGAAAGATGAGCACGAATTACAGAGTCATTTCATTAGACAGATAGATAGCTACTTGACGGAAAAAGGTCGTAAGCTAATTGGTTGGGACGAAATTTTGGAGGGAGGATTGTCGCCAAACGCCGCAGTGATGTCATGGAGAGGAGAAAAAGGCGGAATTGAAGCTGCAAAACAAGGGCACAACGTTGTCATGTCGCCTACAACATATTGTTATTTCGATTATTACCAAAGTGGACATAGTATTGAACCCTTAGCCATTGGTGGATACCTACCGTTAGAGAAGGTGTACAAGTTTAACCCTGTTCCGAGTGAATTGTCTGTGGAGGAGGCAGGCTATATATTGGGAGGTCAAGCTAATTTATGGACAGAGTATATTCCAGATATGGACCATTTGGAGTACATGACTTATCCCCGAGCGCTGGCCATTTCGCAAAGTTTATGGTGCACCCAAAAACCTTCTTATGAGCGTTTTCTGGAATCTTATCTGGCATATCATGAGACATTTCTTGCTCGAAACAACGTGAATTTTTCACGATCTATTCATTTGCCTGAAATGGTTATTGAGCGAACGGATTTGGGAATTAACGTTGGATTCGCTGGAGCCACGAAGTCCGCAGAATTTGATGCAGAGGTTTCATCTTGGTTGATCAACGAATACTATAGTGGTGCAGTTGGGACTGGAGATGACAATCGCATATTTATTGGAAGAGAGCCAGATGGCAATACCGTGAATTATAGCTTCAAAATTGGCGCTGACATGTTTGAGGATACGTTTATGTATTCGCTTAAAGCAAATGCTGACATTGGAATTCCAATCGAATTATTGACTCCTCCACATCCGAAATACGATCACAACGGAAGTTTGAATCTTGTAGATGGAATTGAAGGGTCAATGCCGTGGAAAGGGAGTGAATGGCTTGGTTTCAGAGAGCCAAAAATTGAAATGATTCTCGATTTGGAAACGGTGAAGGAAGTGAATGGAGTAAAAATCGGTTTTATGGACAACAATGGGTCGTGGATTTATCTTCCTGAAACGGTGATTGTGGAGGCTTCTAGTGACAAGAAAAGTTGGAGGGAGGTAAATGGAAGTGATGTCAATGAATCTACAGACGATGGTGATTTTTCGTGTTCTTTCAACGTTGAAACCAGATATTTGAAGATAACAATTGGTGCGATGGAGCTTATTCCTGAAGGTTTGGATGGAGCTGGAAATATGCCATGGACCTTTATTGATGAAATTGAATTAATCTATGCTGAGAAATGAAAGTAGAATTATGTGCAGCTTCTCTTGAGTCTATTCAACTTGCGAAAGAACTCAATTTTGACAGAATAGAATTGTGTCAAACATTAGAACAGGGAGGAATAACCCCTTCACCTGGACTTATTGATTATGCCGTTGCCTACGGAATTGAAACGCATGTACTTATCCGACCACGACCGGGAGGCTTTCAGTATAATTGGGATGAAGTTGAAATTATGTTGAGGGATATTCTTGAATGTAAATCAATGGAGGCAAAAGGAGTTGTTGTTGGCGCATTGGATGAATTTGGATTGATTGACGAAAAAGCTGTTGGACTGATGGTTGAGAAGGCTGGGGATATGGATGTGACATTTCACCGCGCATTTGATGATACCTATAATTTCGAAAAGTCGATAGATACCCTTGTGAAATTGGGTGTAAAACGAATTCTCTCTTCTGGACTTGGTTCAAATGTTGAATTGGGCATGGAAAACCTTAAAGCGATGATGGAGTATGCTGACGGTAGAATTGAAATAATGCCTGGAGGAGGAGTAAATGCCAGTAATATTCAGAAATTGATTTCAGAAGTGCAGCCAGATGCAATACACTTTTCAGGAACCAAAAAATATCTTTTGGATGAGAACTCTATGTTTTCGGAAACGATTTTAAAGGTGAACGAAGAAAAGGTACGGCGTTTGTTAGAGTTGATGCGATAATTTTCAAACTAAAATCTCGTTGTAATACTATGAAACAATTCATACTTCTTGGATTTCTATTCATTTCCTTATTGTCTTTTGGCCAGAAATGCGGCAATACCCCTGAACATAATCAGGAAATCGTTGAGCTTGCTAAAAAGAAGATAAAGAAAAAGGTAGGAACTGGTGAATGCTGGGACCTTGCTCAATATGTGCTTGATGAAACGAGCTCTGAATGGGATCATTTTGAAGTATACGGTCGATTGATCAATCCAAAACGCGAGTGCATCTATCCTGGCGATATCATTCAGTTTGAGAAAGTGAAACTCAAATGGAAGGATGGCAAATTTACCTATACAGAATCAATGATGCATCATACGGCAGTTGTAATGAAGGTTGTGAATAAAAACGAAGTTGTGATAGCACATCAAAACACTGCTCAAACAGGCAAGAAAGTGGGGGAGTCTGAATTATTTTTCGACAGGATAACGTCTGGAAAATATTTGATTTATCGACCTACTAGGTGAGAGTATTGTTCGAAATATATTGTAAATTGGACAGAATCGTTTTTTATAGAATTATGCGAATACTACTTCTTATCGGCATTCTTTTTAGTGGATCAATCGTATATGGGCAATCAATTAGTGGGTTGTGCGACGTTATTCGGGATGTAGAAACATATTCTGCTGATGGTACAATGTCCAAAATTCAATCAGAGAAGAAAAACTTTGATGGATCTTATAATGCTGACGTTATTCCAGCACGTTTTGTTGAGAGTAAATTTCGTGATCTCGGTGATGGGGATTTCTTCCTAGAATATTATTCATATGGAACTAGAAAGCAGATGGATAAAGTGCTGAAAGCTTTACAGAATGAAGTAGAAAGTTGCTATTCAGATTATATTATGGAGGAAAAAGTAGTAGATAATGAAGACTATCGAAAATTGTTTTTCTGTCATCAATCTGAAAAGGGTAGATCACAAAATTCAGCAGATTATACAAAAATGAACTTCATGCTGACTATTGTTCACAGTGCTGATGAATCCAAAATTACGTTATCTTTCTAGTCTAAATTCGATCAAGTACATATTGGATTAACTCCAACATCTGCGACTTGTAGCCTTCCGAAAATTGTTTAGTAGGTCGATTTGCTATCCCCAGGCAAATTGTTCCGCAATTGTGACCAAGCGAGTGTCCTAGCGCAAACAAAGCTGAACTTTCCATTTCAAAATTTACAATTTTCAAATCATTGTAATGAAAGGCGGTGAGTTGGTCATTCAATTCCGCTGTCTTATTTTTTAGTCGAAGCTGTCTTCCTTGAGGACCGTAAAAACCACTACTAGTAACGGTGATTCCCGTATATGTTTTGTCCGATTTAAGTTTTGCTTGGATTTCAGCCGATGCTGAAATGAGGTAAGGTTTTACAAGTGGAGGAAGGTCAACTTGTTCGTTAATCGCTGCATGAATAGCTTTTTCTTCTTCCGTTTCATCAATCTCGTAGAAATGAGCAATGTTGTCTAGCCCATAAGCATGGGTTGAAAGTAAATACGCATGGACAGGAATCTCTGGATGAAGAATTCCGCAGGTTCCAATTCTGATTAAATCCAAGGAAGTGAAGGACGCTTTATCCTTTCGGTTTTTTAAATCGATGTTGACCAATGCGTCAAGCTCATTGATTGTGATATCAATGTTGTCTGTTCCAATACCTGTAGACAGTGCAGTGACCCTTTTACCATTGTACATCCCCGTTTTACAAACGAATTCTCTGTGTTGAGACGAATGTTCTACACTGTCGAAAAAGGACGCAACGAGGTTGACACGATCCTGGTCTCCAACAAGAATGACCTTTGTTGAAATCTGATCGGGTGAAAGTGCTAAATGATATACCTGTCCTTGTTTGTTTAATACAAGCTCCGTAGGAGGATACTGCATAGGATTCGATTTTTTTATAAAAGTAACCTTTTTCAACATCACATAAAAAAGGCACCATTTGGTAGAATGATGCCTTTCAATAGTATTGTGAAAGTCTAGTTCGTCAGACTTCCGAAAACCTTCTGAAGAATGTCCGTAACACGCGCCAAAGGATCTTTTCGAATTTTATTTTCTTCTTTTTCAACCATTTTGAACAATCCTTTAATTGCCAATTCGGTAACGTATTGATTCAAATCAGGGTTCAATTTCTGACCACCTGTGAAGGTCATCGCAGAATTATATTTATTGATTATCGGATTCCAATATTCAGTCAGTTTTACTTTTGAAATTGCCGCTTCAACTTTAGGTCTAAATGCAGTAACAAGTTTTGCATTTGTTTTGTCATTTAGAAAGCGCGTGGCTGAACCGTCTCCACCATTTAATATTGCAAAACCATCTTGAATGCTCATGTTCATTATCGCATCTTTAAAGATTGGCAACGCCTCTTTCGATGCTTCTTCTGCTGCTCTGTTTAAGGTTGTTTCGAACTTGTCAACCTGACCATCCAATCCCCACTCAAGTGCTTTTTCTTTTACCTTTATGGCATCAGCAGGGAATGGTAGACGAATCTCATTGTTTTTCAAAAATCCATCAGTTACAGATGTAAGGTTAACGGAATTTTTAATACCAACATTTAAGGCTTCTTTCAGACCAGAGATAACTTCGTCATTTGTTAATCCAGAAGTAGTTGATGATCCACCGCCGTCAGATAATACAATATCTGCTGCTTCCTGCAATACATCACAAGATCCAGATGATAATGTGACTACGGCAACAAGTCCAAGGGGTACAAGTATTTTTTTCATGTCGTGATTTTTCTGTTAGTAAACTTAACAACTATTTCTCAGACTAGACAAACATAATGCCAGAAAAGCAAAGGGGTGAAAAACAAAAAAGAGAACCGAAGCTCCCTTTCTAATAATCTCTATTTGAGGACCGAAACGAATCCAGTAAATGGTATTTTTTCATCGATGTAGGGCTTCTTAACCGTGGCCTTCCAAGTGTAAGTTCCTGCTTCAACAATCTTTCCCATAAAGGTTCCGTCCCATCCAACTGATGGATCATGTGACTCCCAGATAACCTCACCCCATCTATTGAAAATACGTAGTTCAAAATCGTAGATGTCAATTCCAGTTACCCAAACTTTCCAATTCTGGTTGAACTCATCACCGTCTGGTGTAAATGCATTTGGCGCAAAGAAATTTACATCATCAATAATGTGCATCAAATAAGTTACTGTGTCGACACAACCAAGTTCTGTTGTTACAACAAGTGTAATTGGATATTCTCCTATAATCCCTTCTGGGAAGTCAAAGTATGGGTTCTCTGAATCGCTCCAAGTTGGCAGCGAACCAGGACTGAAATATTGCCAGTCAATCACGTCATGCGATGATTTGTCTTGAATTTGAATTGCCGTAGTCTCAAAAATTGTAGTTGGATTTACAGAGAAACCAAAGTCAGCAATTGGATTAGGCAGAACATTAATGATGTTCCACATAGTATCTGTGTATACACATCCATAAATTGACGTAACAGTCATAATAACATCTTGCGATCCTACTTCATTGTAATAGTGCGAAGTCGAATCATCACCAAGGGTAAGTGCTACGTGAGTTGGGTTCCAATCAAACTCCCAGAAAGTCGTTGCAATTTCAGCAGCGTTCGTTGATGTGTGAAAGAACTCGAACCTGTCTGGAACACATTTCTCTACTTCATCAGGAATTGCACTAGGCTCAATCGGTGTTGGAAAGTAAATCAAGGTACATTCCGTATCAGTGGGTGAACCACAAGCTTCAGCTAGAACTACACAGTATTCGGTGTTTGTCACATCTGGGTCAACAGTGATCACTGAACCTGTATCAATTTCAACACCGTCAAGATACCATGTCCAAATGTATTGCGATGAACCGCCTTGTCCAGTAGCTTCCAATTGGATGTCGTGTTCCGGACAAATCTGTGTGTTTGGTGTAATAAATGTAATATCAAGTGGTGGTGGCTCATTCAACACACCAATAATGTCAATTGTACAACCGTTGACATCAGTAACGGTACAAATATGTTGTCCAACAATAAGGTCGTTTGCACTGTCTGCAACTGATATTGATTTGTCCCATGCATATGTATATGGGCCAGTTCCTTGAATGACATTAACCTCCATGAATCCGTCGTTTCCACTATTACATGTTACATCGGTTTGATTTACAATGTTCCCTATCATTCCAGGGATTTCAGTAACGTTTACATTTACGATCCCAACGCAACCTATATCAGATGTAATCGTACATGTATATGGTCCGGCAGTTAAGCCCGTAGCCGTTTGTGTTGTTTGGCCTGCAGGGTCGTTCCATAGATAAGTAAGATTTCCAATAACTGGAATCATTTCAGCGAAAGCTGTTCCGTCATTTCCTCCTGGACATGAAACAATAGTTGTCGACCCTTGAAATGCTGCTGGTGTATCTCCGATAGCTGCATTGGCGGTGGAAATACATCCATTCCCATCAGTCATATTAACGGTATAATTGCCAGCGTATAGCCCTGTGACGGTTTGTGTATTTGCAGGTATGGCAGGCCAGTCGAAGCTGTAAGGAGGCACGCCCCCAGGGTCGGGGTTGGCGGTGACCTCTCCCATTCCAGAAGAACAAATATCATCGACACCCGTAACCGTGACAGGCGAACCTGTGATGACTACAATAGTTACATCGGCAGTTTCCAATGCGCAAGCTGCTGTAGCTGTTACTGTGTAAGTAGTTGTTACAAGAGGGGTTGCTATAGGATTAGAGATGTTGTAATTGTTCAACCCAGCTCCTACCCAAGAATATGCAATATTTGCCGCACCTTGAGCATTCGCACTTAACTGGATTGGGTCACCAAAACACACCGTATCCTGAACAGGATTGGTAGTAAGAGTAATACCTCCAGCGCCAGGAATAGTAAATGACGGTAATTGCACCGCTGTACCAGGACCACATGTGTTCATCCAAGCCCAAACATTATAGGTTCCAGGTGCATATCCTGAAACATCAATTGTAATTGTTGGAAATGGAATGTTATTATAAGGTGCTCCAAAAGCCGCTGCGTCGATAGAGGTTGTTGAATTTGTAAAAACTCCAGTGAAAGGAGCTCCTAAACAACCGATCTCAAGCATCATCGTATACTGACAACTCCAGCCTGGACTTCCTTCGAGATCCATAATTAAGTCTGTACCCACAAGGTTGTAATTACCATTCAATACAGCAACAGGTCCACAAGGCGAACATGAATAGGCATTGTTTGTGAATCCAAAAAAAGTAATGTAAATGAGTGATAGGTAAAAAATAAATTTCATAATCATTAAGTAAGTCTGATAGTTAGACGTAAATAGCCAACTTTAGTTGTTTCCAAATAAAAAATCATTTTTTCTGTTCCTCGAGTATTAACCTCAAACTATCTTCGAGTTCTGAAATACGGTCTGTAAGTTCTTTTATTTCAGTAGATTGCTCTTGAACGGCCTTGATTAACGGTATAACAAATTCAGAATAACGCAGCGAATAATAGCTCTCTTTATTAGTCGGTCGAACTACACCACTAAATTCAAGTCCCATATCATCAATAATAGACTCAACTTCTTGCGCAATAAGGCCTGAATAGCGAATACCTTTTTGCCCTTTAGCCTTATATGTATAGCTCACAGTATTAAGACGATTGATAAAATCTAATCCAAGTCGGTTATCCTGAATATGATTTTTTAATCGTCTATCCGATAAAGTGCTCCAGCCAACTTGTCCGCCTATTGATATTACTGCTGTGTTTCCAACGACAACCGTATTATTAGAACTAACAATAGCTCCAGATCCCAGTGCCATTGAATTGTTAAGATTTGCAGTAGCGAAGTCAGCCTCAAACCCTACAGAAGTGTTGTAATTGCCAGTACCACTGTTTTCTCCTGAGAAATTACCTAGGAGTGTGTTGTAGCTACCAATTGTATTGAAATATCCTGCATGTGCTCCAAGAAAAGTGTTTTCACTACCACTAGAATTTGAACTTCCTGCAGTAACACCTAAAAAAGAATTGTGCTGTCCTTCGGTGGTATATTGACCAGCATACGCCCCAATGAATGTGTTTTCGTTTCCAATTGTATTTGAAAGGCCAGCTCTGTTTCCAATAAAAGTACCCATCGATCCTGCGTTATTGTCTCTACCAGTTTCAGTTCCATAAAACGTATTCTGTGAACCTACGGAATTGGCTGTACCTGAATCATATCCCATATATGTATTGCTGGTTCCAAATGAAATGGAGTTTCCAGCGTTCTCTCCGATGAAAATATTATTTCCATTGATCCAAAACATTCGGCGATTGTCAATCATGTAACAGCTATCCAATGGAATGTTGATATTTCCATTCACATCTAGCTTTTGAAGTGGTGAAGCCGTTCCAAGCCCTACAAATTCACCTGCATTGTATAGGTTGTTATTGTCAACAACCCAAGAGGAGCCATCCCAGAATGAAGTATTTCCTATTCCCGTACCGTTCGGGAGAATGGAAGATCCTGAAGAAGCGGAATAGAGTGCATAGGGTACACTCAGAAGTTCACTTGTGCCATAAGCGAGGTAATTTGTTCCGCCTAATAGGTCGGCTTCAATTTCAATAAACTTGGCTCCAATTGACCAATCAACGGATTGAATTGTTCCAGTAACTGGAGTACCTGCTCCGATATTTAGTGAAAAGAGCCCAAAATCATTGGTCCATACAAAATGTGTTTCTTGAAAAACGACCGTTCCCGTTGGAGAGAGGTTATGAATGGAGACTCGGAGCCCAACCTGTGTATTGTCCAAAACGCCGAATGCATCGCGTGCAACGGATTGGTATTTGAATTGATTTGGAACCTGCGCATTCGAGAAAAATGCTGCTAAGAGAAGAATGAAAATAAGTGTAAACCTTGTCATTTTTTATCTTTTAATTTACCTTTACAATTGAACGTATGGTTTGCATAAACTGCTCGGGGATTTCTATTCTAAGAATGTAATAACCCTCGCTTAAGTCTGACAAATCAATTGAAATATCTTCAACGCCTGGCGGGAAGAAAACTTCCTGTTCAAAAAGTATTTTTGATTGATAGTCAAGAACCGTGATCTGATAATCAGGCAAGGCATCGGATACCTGCAAGGTGATTTCTCCTTGAAATGGGTTAGGGAAAACTGACAGTATAATTTCCTGTCCTAATTCATCTACGCTTACAAAGTCTTCGTAATTCTGCTGGAATCCTTGGGTCAAATGATCCGTAAGTGAAAATGTTTCAGTTACAATTTCACCAAGCGTCCAAGAGAGACTCCCATCGATCGTCGCTGCGTAATTACCATCTGTCGCAATAACCTCTTGGGCTTGCAAATGACCTACAGATAATAGTACAATCGAAAGATGAATGAGCCTAAGTAGCATTTTTTCAGTTAAGTGCGATTCTAAATTACGACAAAATCACGAATGACTTCCTATGAAGTCTTGAGAATTTATCAAGTATATTTTCAAGTTCCCAATCAGTAAAAAAGGGAGCCGAAGCTCCCTTTTAAACGGATAATCTAACAATTACTTGAGTATTGATACTGACCCAGTAAATGTTTCTTTATTGTCATTGTATGGGCTTTTAACTCTTGCCACCCACTGATAAACCCCAGCTTGTACAAGTTTGCCCATGTATGTTCCATCCCATCCAACAGAGACGTCATGTGATTCCCAAACGAGTTCACCCCATCTGTTGAAGATTAAAATTTCGTAATCGTAAATGTCAATTCCTTGAATCTCTGGTTTCCACAATTGATTGTGCTCGTCTCCGTCAGGCGTAAATGCGTTTGGAGCGAAGAATAAAATATCGTCAACAACATTCAAGTAAAGCGTTGTCGTGTCCACACAACCGTGTTCAGTTGTTACAACAAGTGTTACTGGATAGGTCGCTACAACTCCATCAGGGAAGAGGAAGATTGGATTTACAGAAGAACTAGTCGTAGGCTCCGAACCAGGACTGAACCACTGCCAATCAACTGTATTGTACGATGATTTATCTTGCATAAAGATTGAAGTCTCAAATATTGTCGCAGGATTCGAAGAGAAATTGAAATCCGCATCCGGTGAAGGCAACACCTCTATTAAACTGAACATAGTGTCTGTGTACACACAGCCATATATTGATGTTACAGTCATTGTGATGTCATGATTTCCAATAGCCGTGTAATAATGTGATGTCGAATCAGCTCCTTGTTCAGTTATAACGTGAGTTACGTTGTCACCAAATTCCCAAAACGTCGTTGCGATTTCACCACCGTTAACGGAAGTGTTATTGAATTCAAACGTATTTGGTACACATAATTTAGCATCAATAGGCTCAGCACTTGGCTCAATTGGCGTTGGGAAGTAAATCAATGTACATTCCTGATCAGTTGGAGATCCACATGCTTCAGACAATTCAACACAGTATTGAGTATTTGTAACTTCAGGGTCAACAGTAATCATATCTCCTGTACCTAATAGTGTACCGTTTTCGAACCATGTAAATGTATATGGAGAAGATCCTCCAGTTCCAGTTGCTGATAATTCAATATCGTGTTCTGGACAGATTTGCGTATCAGGTGTAATGAAGGTAATACTCAATGGAGATGGCTGTCCAAGAACGCCAGAGATTGTAATTATACATCCATTTGCGTCAGTAACTGTTACTGTATGCGGTCCAACCATTAAGTCGTTCGCAATATTGGAATTCGATGAAGAATTATCCCAAGAATATGAATATGGAGGAGTGCCTTGAATAACATTTACCTCAATCATACCGTCGTCACCACTATTACATGTTACATCTGTTTGGTTGACAATATTTCCAATCATTCCAGGAATTTCAGTGACATCCACTAAACCATTCCTGTACAACCGATGTCTGAAGTAATTGTACACGTGTATTGACCTGCTGTTAATCCTGTAGCTGTTTGTGTCGTTTGATTTCCAGCTGCAGCATCCCATTGGTATGTAACATTTCCTAA
>CAJQJL010000071.1 GCA_905478665.1 uncultured Flavobacteriales bacterium | reverse complement strand
GTTCCTTATGGAGTTTATCCTTATGAGTATGTCGAGAACGATTCATTGTTCGACTTCCATATTTCTGTAAACCTTTTTCACAGAACACCTGGTACTGGAGCAGCTGCGTACGACTATCATCGTGGTGTAATTTTTGACCCGGATGGCTATGTTGCCTGGTATCAACTGAACAATCCTGCAAATGCAGTAGCATTAAACAATCTTCATTACAATGCAGAGCGAAAAGAATTTCTTGAAACCGTTATAAACGGAAGCTCTCAAATGTACTTCAAAACACTTGACACACTCCTTCAGTTTATCGACACCTTAGAAACAGTCGGTGTGCTACCGGATAGTCATGAGTCGCATAAATCTGCAAACGGTGATCATTTTGTAATTACAAAGCTTGATAGCATTTTTGACTTAACCGGATACACGATTCTTGGAAACACAGGAACTCCAAATACTACCGTTCGATGTAACGGCATACAAGGATTTGATACAAATGGTAATTTAATCTTCGATTGGAACGGCTGTGATTATGTCCACCCATCTGAAGCATACGGATTCAATTACAATCCAAATCAATTTGATTATTACCACATGAACTCTATAGATGTTGCTGAAGATGGGAACCTTATTGCTTCGGGAAGACATATCAACGCTGTAGTGAAAATTGACATAGTAACTGGTGATGTCATCTGGCGACTTGGTGGTATGAATAGTGACTTCACCTTTATTGGAGATCAGGGGTTCAGCGGTCAACACGATGCGAGAGATTTGGGCAATGGTTTAATCTCCATATTTGACAACGGTAATTTGTCTAACCCAAAAAAGTCGAGAGGTGTTATCTATGAGCTGGACACTGTAAACTGGACGGCAACGCTTGTGTCAAACTTTGATCCCGGTGTATATGGAAGAGCAATGGGTAGTCACCGAAAAATCGGAAATTATGGAGTTGTTGGATACGGAAGTGTCTACCGACCTGAACCGAATATCGCAGTTCATGATCAAAATATGGATCTCGCTGCAGCCTACTATTTTACAGACAGTGTTCAAAGCTATCGAGCTGTTCCTTTCCATCTTGACTTTATCTTGCCACGCCCTTCCATTTTCTGCTTTGATTCATTGGGTCAAACATACATAAGAGCTGAAGGATCGTACAGTTCTTACGAATGGTCAACTGGTGAGACAAGCCAAGCCATTATACCAACATTTGGCGATACGTATCAAGTCTATGTGCCATACGGTGTTGGAAGGCTGGGCTCTATTCCTTTGACTTATGATGGCAACTGCTACCTCAGCGTTTCTGAACTCGAACTGAGCGAACCGAGCATCGTTAAAACAGTTGATTTATTAGGACGAGAAGTTACAAGCAAAAAAAATGGCGGACTTTATATTGATGTCTACACAGACGGAAGCTCTCAGCTTCACTACTTCACAGGAAAATAGTCTAGTGAATTTTAAACTTACAGTACTTTATCACTGATCCACGTGAGGTAAACAACTTCTCGTAATGCGTTTTAATATGAAAAATATCGCGTGTTACAGGGTCTATGTTTTCAGGTAATTCACCGTACAAATCCCAAGTCAATTCTAGACACTCGTAGTTCTGTTCAGCAATTTGCTCTTCGGTATACTCAAACAAAAGATCACTGTCCGTTTTCATATGGACGATTCCCCCCTTTTTTAAAATTTTCTTATAGCGCTCAATAAATGGTGGTGCTGAAAGCCGTTTGTTTACCTTTTTGGGCTGGGGATCAGAAAATGTAAGCCAAATCTCATCAATTTCATCTTCTTCAAAAAAGTCAGCGATGAAGTCTATTCGTGTGCGTAAAAAAGCAACATTTTTCATATCCTCCTTTAGCGCTTGCTCTGCCCCAATAAACATTCGGGCCCCTTTAATATCTACACCAATGAAATTCTTCTCGGGGAAATGTTTCGCCAAACCAACGGAATATTCTCCCTTGCCACAGCCCAATTCAAGTACGATCGGATGTTCATTTTTAAAATGCTTCATACGCCATTTACCTTTCATGTCAAATGGCTCCTTAATCACTGGCTCATAAAAGTTGTCAAACTCCTTTACGGCAGCAAATTTCATTAACTTATTCTTACCCATTGCTATAATCGAATACGGATACTTGAATTGCCCTGAACAAATATATAGATGCCAGGCGTATAATTAACTCTATTGAGTGTAAAGAAGGACGCTTTTTGAAACTCATCAACCACTCTTCCACTTGGATCAATTAGCATTCCTTCAGCAGAAAATGAAGTTTCAATGATAATTTTCTCTCCTTGATATTTGACTAATAGATTTTCACCTTCTATTGACTCAAGCCCAACGCTGTTGCTTGTCAACAAAAAAGTACGATTCGAAACAACCTGATTCGTATCCATTCCACCGCAAATGATCCAACGATCGTTGCCAAATTTTGCGACCCCTCTCAAGTCCATAACTCCATATGGCTCCGCGATTTCGTCACTGTATTGGTAGACACTATTGTTAAAATGCAACACACGCGCAGAAGGATCAACTCCCCCGCTTCCGTCATAGGCAATTCCATCGTAATTGTATGATTTCGCTGACCCACCAATCCAAAAAATGGTGTTTCCATGTGCACTACATGCAGAACGATAACCTGCATCTCCAGGAGCGTCATCCATTAATGTCCATGTAATTTCTGTTGGATCAAGTGGGTTAATATAGCCTTTGCGCATAAATTTCTTCGCTCCAAACGCGCCGCCCGATGCTCCGCCATGGTAATAGATGGTATCTCCAATAATATACCCTGACGCACCAAAAGCCGTGTAAAAGGCATTATTTGTAGTACTCGTTCCCACTTGCCATTGATTCAACAAAGGATTGTAAATCTGCACATTTGGAACGTTACCTGAATTACTCCATCCAGTCACCACAAAAATAAGACTGTCTTGGTATACACACTGAACGTGGTCATCAATTGGAACAGGGATAGACGCTCCGTCGGCTTCAAAACTTTCTGTTCCTGGATTATATACATGAACCTTATTTGAAGAAGTCTCGCTTCCCCCAGCAGCTACATGGTAACCACCTAGAATATAAATTTTCCCTTTGACGAATGAAGCAGCTGACGCGATCTTTGGAGCATCTGGAAGTGTATCGATCTCGATCCACGTATCAGTTCCTACCGTATACTTAAAACAGCGATTGTGAATGCCTGAATAAATTTTCGTAGTGTCAATTCCACCAAATGTATACACCACTTCATCAATACCCACAACCGCCTCACAGACTGCGTTGTTTGAAGTTCTAAATGGCATGTCAGCTAATTGAGACCACTGCCACGTTTGTGAAAACGCAGTTGTTCCCAATAGAATTGCGAATAGGAGATTACTTAATTTCAACATGGTATCCTGTGTGTTTACGAATATTTATCACCTCTCCTGTATCGAAAATGAGGTATTGTCCTTTGATCCCTGCTAACTTTCCACGAACTGTAGATGTTTTATCGAAAGACAGACTTTTTACCTTTTCAGGATATAAAAGAACTGGGTAGTTCAATTCAATGATGTCATCATTCTCCGAAAAGAGATCAATAATATCGCCTGGAAGATGTTCTTCTAATTCCCATTTTGCTTCTACGAGATCAATACTTTCATCGATATCATTCTTTAGCATTTTCTGCCAATGGGTTTTATCGGTAAAAAACTCTTTGAGCGCAACTTCAACAATTCCAGCTTGATATCGGTTCGGTGTTTCTGCCAAACGAATTGCAGATGACGCTCCTTGATCTATCCAACGCGTTGGTACCTGTGTTTCTCTGGTTATACCAACTTTAATGGCACTTGAAGCTGCGAGATATACGACATGCGGTTGATTGTGGTTTCTTTCTTCCCATGCAGGATCTCTCCCCTCGCCTAAATGTGCTCGGCATAATTCAGGTCGAAGAATGCACTCAGCTGATTCTGGAGCCGTTGTAAAACATGTATAACAGAATCCCTGTCCAAAAGAGTTTTTGGTAACCTTTCCACAATTCGTACAGTTGATTTTTCCCAACCATTCTAACTGAATCTCCTGTCCTACCAGCTCATTCATTCCGACATCACTCGACAGATTTAAGGTATACTCAACCTCTTCTCCCAAGTGAACCGACATTTTTCGAAGATTCCCAACAGCCATACCTATTTTTCTTCTGGAAGAATATTCATTTTTTCAGCGAAATGAAAACAATAATCTCTTAGATCCTCGCAAATATTATGTTCTCCTGTTGCTCTTTCAAAGGTTTCCGACATGGTCAATAAGGTCTGATGAAAAAACTGTTTCATTTCCTCAACAGACATATCCTTTGTCCAAAGATCAATTTTCATCGTATTGTTATCAGCTGGATCCCATAATGACAATAAGAATGCTTTTGTTGGCGCATCAACCACAGACCCATCTGGCGCTGTCCATTTCATCGCAAGTGGCAAGTTATTTTCATTCAATCCGACCTTGATCGTAATTTCTGATGTTTTGACAATTTTATCTTCCATCCTATTCTATTTCATATTCTTGTAAAATGCTATTGTAGGGCAATTCGATCATCTTTTCGACCGAAACATCGTTCTTTTCCATGTACATGTGAACCATTCTCCAGCCAATAAACTGGCCCAAACGATCAGGTCCTTCTTTATCTGGCAAACCAGATGTAAAAGGTCCGTCACCAAGCATATTCCGTGTTGTTTGTTCATTCACTTTAAACAATAAATCCTGATCAACCAGGTATTCCCAATACGCAAACTCATTCTCAAGTGCCCATGCTAACTCATCTTTTGTGTAACGCAAAATTAAATGATCCGCTTTGTCTGGGTAAGCCGCTTCTGTTAGGTAGAGAATTTTACCCCATCGAATCATTTGTTCTGCCAAATCGCCATCCTCTTGTTCGACACAATGCGTCTCAATCCAACCAGTCAAAACATCCCGTTCCAAATACATTACATCAAAACGTTTCTTCATCCAATCGAAGTAAAATTGACCATCAAGCATTTTTATCACCTCATTTTCAGGGCCGAGGTACTGTTGTAAGCCAATCCCAATTTCTTCTTCAGTACAAAACACTCCCGATCTGAACAACGTATTCATATAGGCTATATTCGTTGGGACTTTACACGCTGGCAAGTGATATCTTAAATGCTTAAATCCATCGGTAATATTGGTCTCCAGTTCTTTTTTGTCGTCAAACAGTTTATTGATGTAACCGTTCAATTTTTGAATTGTCGTATCAGCACGAAACTCCTTGATACCATTATAAAAGGTAGTGTCGGATACTTCTCCAATTTCCATGCAGTAGCCTATCAAGTAAGCATAAATATTTGTAATGTCTTTTTTGAAATCAGTGTGATTCTTAATCAATTCTACAGAGTCTGCTTTCATGATTACTTCGTTCACATCTACAAAGGAAATATCCACCTTAATGGCTGATGCATCTACATCCAAAGGATCGTTTGTACAAGCAGTAAGCAAGGTGATAAAAATCAGTAGGAACAAACTATTTTTTCGAGTCATTAATATTCTTTATTTTCGTACTCAAAAGTACTCAAAACATGGGAGTTTTGAAGAATACTCAGCAAACGAAAAAAATTAGAAGATGAAAAGAATTATACTTGGTCTAACAATACTTGCATTCGCTACAGGAGTCAACGCACAGGACGCAGCAGACAAGAAAGTTCAGGCGGGATTAGTCGTTGGATACGGTATGAACTTCCAGAAAATGGGAACTAAGTTAATGGAGTCAGACGGTGTAGGTTCAGATCTTACACTTGGAGCCAATGTCAACTTTAGTTTCACAGAAACGATTGGTTTGTCCACTGGAATTGAATTCGATTTTGAAACACTCAAGTACAAGAGTCCTGCTGGTAACCCTGTATATTACTTCTATCGTGATGAAAACAACACGCTCGTTGAATCAGATGCTGTTTCCTTAACTGACGTACTTTTTAAACTCGATTCAAGAAAGCAAAAACCGCTTTACTTGACCTTACCATTGATGGTTACATTCAGAACAAACTTCATTGGTTACTTCCGTTATTATGGAAAATTCGGATTGAGAACAAGTGTTCTATTGTCTAACAAATTTACAGATGAAGGGACACGTTATTCACTTGGAATTCCAGAGGAAGGAGCAACTAACAGTAATATGACTGCAAAAGGAGAAATGTTCTTTATTAAATCATCTGTTGGTGCTGCAGGTGGTGCAGAATGGAACTTTGTTGGTTCAACTTGTCTTTTGGCAGAAATTGGTTATTACTATGGTTTTACGCCTTTACACAACAATCGTAAAGACGGAGAGCAATACCTTTTCAGCTTAACTGATGGATCATTCTCAAACAAGGCTACGCAAAGCCAGTTGATGTTCAAGGTTTCTATTTTGTTCTAAACTTCTTCATTGAAAGAAAAAGCTATAGCTAATCACATCGTAAACTGGTTGGGTGATTATTGCACCACTACTGGACTCGATGGTTTTATTGTTGGAATTTCTGGCGGTGTCGATTCGGCACTTACATCTACCCTTTGTGCGATGACAGAAAAAAAGGTTATCCTCGTTTCCATGCCCATTCGTCAAACGGAGGCAGAATATAGCCGAGCGAAAAACCACATAGACAATTTAGAATCAAGGTTTCCCAATATTCAATCTTTCGATATTGATTTGACGAGTACTTTTAGTGATTTTGAAGCCAAAATGCCATTTGACTTGGAGGCTCAACAATTGTCAATGGCCAATGCCCGAGCACGGTTAAGAATGACTACACTTTACGCATTGGGTCAAGCGAACAATTGCCTTGTAGCTGGCACGGGAAATAAAGTTGAAGATTTCGGAATTGGCTTTTTCACCAAATATGGTGATGGTGGTGTTGACATCAGTCCAATTGCCGATTTAACAAAAACAGAAGTTTGGGCTCTGGCAAAGGAAGTTGGGGTTATTAATGAAATTGTAGTAGCAAAACCAACCGATGGGTTATGGGCAGATGGACGTTCCGACGAAGATCATTTAGGTGCTAGTTATCCAGAATTGGAATGGGCAATGGAATTTGACGGAGTTGAGGAAGACCTTTCAGAAAGGGAACAGGTGATTTTGTCAATTTATCGAAAACTCAACAAGGCTAGCAAACATAAGATGGAACCAATTCCCGTTTGTTTAATTCCCGAAGACATTAAGGCTTAACGTTAAGCTTCAGGAGCCAATCTCAATACAATTCCGTCAATTTCATCCGAAAGCTGAATTTGGCAACCCAAGCGGCTATTGTCCTCTACGAAAAAGGCTTGATCCAACATATCAAGTTCGTTGTCGTTTTGCTCTGGGAGATCTGTCTCCGATTCAAGGTAACATTGACATGTTGCGCACATAGCCATTCCGCCACACTCACCAATTACTGGCAATTCGTACGCTTTGCACAACTCCATAATGTTCATGTTCATATCCGTAGGACCTACCAATTCATGGCTTTTACCTTCACGGTCTATAATTGTAACCTTAATATCGTTCATAATTCGTTCGATTGCGGGCAAAAATACTGAATGTTTTTCTAAAGCTTATTGAAAGAGATAATCAATTAAAGATTCGAAGCGTTTCATTTCCATTCCACCCTGTCTGGTACATTCGAAGTCCATATTCAGAGCCTGAAATAGGTGAGCCATCGTATAAAGAAAACGTCGCGGCGTTGCATGTATCGTTCAATTGAAGGTAATTACTCCCATCAGGAAATAATGCTCCAGGACATTCACCATCTGGATCTGCTGGAGAGTGACGATCAAATGCCACAAAATCATCTATGCCACGTCGGTAAACTATAATTCCTCTTGAACCGCCATTCACGTATGCCCAACCACTTACTCCCATCAAACTCGAATAACTCGGAAGTGTGATATTTATCGTGATATCAAATGGAATATTTGGAACAGGATGTGAGTTGTTCTTTGAGCATCCAAAGAGCAGCGTTCCAACAAACAGGATAAAAATAAATTGTACCTTCATTACGTTCTTTCTAGTAGTAGACAAAGTTATGAAGTTTAAAACGATTTATACTATCCTTTTATTGTTGACTATAACAATGGCTTCGGGTTGCAGCAGTACAGCCCCAAAAAAGACGCCTGCAACAGTAGAAGATGCTCAAAAACAACTGGCTAAACAAGCTAAAAAGAATGCGAAAATTGCCAAGAAGGCAGAAAAGGCTGCACACAAACGATATTGGGGAGCGCAATCGAAAGAAGCAAAAAAATCTGTCAAGAAAAATAAGAAACGTCAAAAGCGAATTGCACGACACAGAAACAAAAAGCGGAAATGATTCGACTATGAAGATTATCTTTTTATCAGCCATTCTCTGCCTTCTATCACTATCTTATTCATGTAAGAAATATACCGTTGAATGTCAATATAACATTGTCGGAACGTACGAGGGCATAAAAGTAAACTATGAAAATACTCTACCTCAAAATACTGACTCTGTGGAATATGAAGTCGTTATACTAGATGAACAATTAATGATTCCAAGTTGGTCGGATAGAAAGTTTAACATTGAAAATTGTGAAGGATCTGTTGAAGAGAATGAGGGAGAACATGAAATAAAAATCACCTTTTTCGAGGATAGCATGACGATCGAAGACCGTTGGGGAGGTACGGGCGCTCCCAATTCAGCAATTGTTCATTCTCTAAAAAAGAAATAATTATTCCATTTCAAGAAGTCCCTCTGTAGCTTCTTCCCACAACTTCATTTGTGCATCGAGTTCTTCCTTTAAGTTGTGATAGTCACCTAGAATTTTTTCAGCTTTTTCTTTTTCATCATAGTTCAATTTGGCGATAACATCATCTTGTTCAGCAATTTTGGCTT
>CAJQJL010000070.1 GCA_905478665.1 uncultured Flavobacteriales bacterium | reverse complement strand
GACGGATGCGGAGATGTTAAGATCAAATTTCCTTGTGCATCGACATTTTGAGCCTTTCGTTGCGCCTTACTTCCCCACAATAGATAGACCACACCCTCCTTATTTTCATTGAGTTTTTGAATGACTGCATCCGTAAAGATTTCCCATCCTTTTCCCGAATGACTATCAGCCTGACCACTTTTTACAGTGAGAACAGAATTCAGTAATAGCACACCTTGCTCAGCCCACGCATTCAAATCACCGTTGGCTCGAATTGGAATACCTAAATCATCGTTCAATTCCTTGAAAATATTATTCAAACTCTTCGGCAAAGGTTTAACATCGGGTTCTACGGAAAAACACAATCCGTGTGCATGACCTGGAGTTGGATATGGATCTTGTCCTAAAATCACCACTTTCACTTGATCGAATGGACAGGCATCAAATGCACGAAAAATCTGCGAACCTTTTGGAAAAACTCCATCAGGAGACGCTTCATATTCATTTTTGACAAACGCAGCCAGTGATTTGAAATAAGGTTGAAGAAATTCATTTTGCAACTGAAATTTCCACGAAGACTCAATAGATACATCCATAGGATCGAAGATACGAGAAAATTCCCTTAGAACCCTTAGATTTGCACCTATGAAATATGTATACTTTATTCTAACGGCGTTATTAATTGCTGGTTGTAATGATTCACCTGAAGAGACGGGTTCGGATAAAACCAACGGAGAAGATTCTGTAGCTGAAATGACAACGGATGAATTGATTGTGCGCAAAATCGAAAGTGCCTTAAGCATCCCCGCAACGGAAAATTACACGTACAAAGTATACAGGGAACACTTGAACGGAGACGACAGCCTTGATTACATCATAAGTGTTAATCGGTTGGAAAAAGCACTGAATGATGCCATCGAAAGTGGACAAGTTGCCAAACGCGCTGAAATCGGCTACATGGGTAATTTCAATTATTTCTTTTACATGGATGGTTCTTCGAAAGCGATGACCACTCCAATTCCTGTACCTTCCAGTCCACATGCTGAACTGCGAGTAACCTTTGACAATATTGTTACGGAGGGATACAAAGATGTAATGGTTGATTTTAGAATTCGAAATTCGTGTTTCCGTAGATTCTACACTGTTGTTGGTGAAACGCCAAGACAAGATTTTGAGATGAAGATCTATGACGGATTAGGAACCGATGACAGAGAAGCCTACGTCATGGAATACGAACCTGGTACTTATTCTTTGGCGAAAGACATTCTTATTTATAAGGCAAACCTTGAAGCGATCGAAATCACCGACCCTATGGAAGTATATTCATTGGATCCAGAAATTACAAAAACAGATGTCTTAGATCGGCGCTGGTTCTTCAACGGTCACGAAACCAAATATTTTACAGAGAAATAACTAGAATGTTCCTTTAAGGGAAATCATGAAGTTTCGACCAGAAGCTGAAATTCCTGAACCGAATGTTCTGTACAATTGATCTGTGATATTTTCTACCCCAGCATTTACAGAAATGTGCTTGTTGAAAAAGTAACTTCCTTTAAAGTTCAATGTATACCAACTTGGTGTATACGTCAGTCCATTTTCGTCAGTTGCGTAGACTTGATCTCCGCGTTCGTTTAGGGGGAAATCTTCGTAGCTCATTCTTCCATGGTAAACAGCAGAGACTTCAACACGTATTCGTTTTCTTTTGTAAGACAGTGAAGTACGACCAAAAACTGGTGTAATGTGCGATTTTGGAAAATATGAAGCACTGTCAATATTGTACTCAAAGCCTTTTTGGTAGCTGATCGTACTCCTCAAACTAAACCCTTTCCCAAAGGCGAACTCTACGCCTCCCTGAATACCGTAGACATAGGCATTACTGATATTCTGAACTGCTTGCACCTGACTCAGTGAGCCTTCATATAAAATACTGTCTTGTCCATTATAGGTGTAATTCGCTCGTGCGAGTGCGTCTTTCAAGTAGGTACCGTAAATTGCAGCGTCAAATTTGACAACATTCTTAATGGATTTCACAAAACCAATCTCAGCGTTGTATGCGTATTCTGGTTTCAAATCAACATTTGGTACAACCACACTACCTGGCTCAGAATCGAAAATTTTTCCAATATCGTCGATGTTCGGTGCTCTAAAACCTGTAGACAGATTCAAATACACCTGTGATCTTTCATTTGGATTGTAAACTAAGCCAAGACTTCCATTCAATGCTTCATTTGAATTGACCGTTGAACTAACTGGGAAAGCGAATAAAGTAGTATCAAAATCTGCTTGAATATGATAGAGTGTAAATCGTCCACCGACATTTAAGACCCACTCATCAGTTATCGCGTATTTTAAATTCGTGTACACACCATACGTTTGCCAAGTTGAGCCATCTGGATAGCGCGAATTAATTTCAATCTGATCACCTCCAGCAATTGGCTCTCTGTATGCATGTGATCCAACTCTATTGATCACTCCCTCCAATCCATAAAACAAACTTAATCTACTCCCAAGTTCTCGGTCAAAATCTAAATTCATTGAAAATGCATCAACACGCTCAAACTGTCTCCGAATCAAACTATTTCCCGTTTTTCGATCATGTCTACTTTCTTCGTACTTCTGATAAGCCATCGTCAAACGCAATTCGTCATAAAGAACAGAACGCTTTGCCGAATTCATGACTGTCATTCGATGCATCATCCATTCTTGGGGGCCGTAATACCACTCAGCATTGTCCAAAACTCCATCCTTCTCTTTATCAAGGATCAATCGATCATAGCGAGGAGCATCAGATGTTGTTGAATAATTGAAGCCATAATCCATGTACCAGTGTTCGTTTGGCTTGAACTGAATTTTTTGGATCAAATTCAATTGTGAGAATCCAGAGCCAACTTGAAGCCTGGGATTTGAATTTACAACTGTCGAATCCACACCGTTGATTACTGTTTGGTAGGACGGGCGCAAATATTCACTTGGACCATATTCTCCAGTCTTCATATCACCAAAGCGCGAATATGTCGCAGCGGTAAGAAACGCCCACTTCTTTGTACCAATGTTAAAATCCAGATGAGATGTTGACTCATTGCTAGAAGAAGAGTACCGTGAAAAAATATTTGCTTTGAAAAATGTCTTCGCTGTATCTGGAGAGAACGTACCTCTTTTCGTTTTAAAGTCCATCACGCCTCCAATAGCGTCACTACCATACATTACTGCACCTGGTCCAAAAAGAATTTCTGCTGACTCAAGTGAATTGGCATCTAGTGAAAGTACATTCTGTAAATTTCCCGATCTAAAAATGGCGTTGTTCATTCGCACTCCATCAACAACAATCATCACACGGTTTGTACCAAACCCACGCATTTGTGGAGAGCCTCCCGCAAGCTGACTTTTTTGTACAAAAACGTATCCTGAACTTTCTAGTAAATCAGCTGAAGTCTGTGGACCTCGCATTTCCGCATCGCGCATGTTCAATTTCTCAATACGGTTTGGTACTTTCACCTTATCCTGCTCCCATCGATTAGCGGTAGCCGTCATTTCTGAAACGGAAAGTATAGCATCTGAAAGCTCTATTGCACCAAGTGCTTTTACCTCTTCAAAAGTAAGTCCCTTTGTTTGGTAGCTTGAATATGAAACATAAATAGAATCACAGCCCTCGAAATCAGAAAGGGAGAATAATCCATTTGTATTCGATAGTTTTTTAATTTTTGGAGAATTGGAATAAACCGTTGCGCTTGGAATGCGTTGTTGGGTGATTTCATCCAACACTGTGATCGTTTGCCCTTGGACAAATCCCACATTACAAAACACTAAGAAAATGACTACTACGAGCAGCTGATTTTTCATGGGCACAAAAATATCATTTTCTTAATGGTACCAAAAGCTTGGCGTGATAATAGCACTATATTTGCATTCGTCATGGAATCGACCTTTAAACATTCAAAAACATATCGCTTCGAGACTATCAATAATCATGCAAAAGTGAAAACTGTTTTGTATGTGCTTCATGGCTACGGTCATCTGGCCAAATACTTCATTCAAAAGTTTGCACATTTACCCGAAGACTTGATGATTGTAGCACCTGAAGGCATGCATCGTTTCTACCTCAAAGGAGCATCTGGACGCGTTGGAGCATCGTGGATGACAAAGGAAATGAGGGAGGTTGATATCGCAGATAATATTAGTTGGCTAGACGCACTTGATGATGAGCTTTCCAAATCACATACCATTGAACGAAGAATTCTCCTTGGATTTTCTCAGGGAGGATCGACGGCAATACGATGGAAAATTCACGGAAAAACAAAATTCGATGCCCTGATTGTTTGGGCTAGCGATTTTCCGCCCGAAGAAAAAGAAAACACTAAACAACTAACTGATAATCAGTCAACTTTTATAATTGGTTCGAATGACGAATTCTACGATTTGAAAGGGCAAGAACACTTAATCGACTATTATAAGAGCATTGGATTTAAAATAAGTACTTATATTGGTACGCACGATATTGATGGAGATACTTTGCTGAAGACAATCAACCAACTTTACTTAACAAATCATTAACAATTTGAAGGTTCTTTTGGCACAGTTTCTGATTACTGCAACGAAAACAAAATAACAGATGAAATTCTTACTTACAATACTAACCTTCGCCTCACTCTCTTTCTTTTCATTCGGACAGGACGCTAAGGCACAAGGAATCTTGGACAAAGTATCCAAAAAGATGAAAAGCCATTCATCATTTTACATTGAATTTAGTTCGAACGTTAAAAACAGTAGCACTGGAACGAATCAAAGTGAAACAGGTAAAGGCTGGGTCAAAGGAAAGAAGTACTATGCGTCTTTTGGTGACAATACCATAATTTCCAACGGTTTAAAAACATGGACAATTGTAAAAGAAGAGAAATCCGTGTACGAAGGTGACGCAGACGAAGATGATGAAGAGTCTATCAATCCAAAGCGTTTAATGACAATTTGGGAGAGTGGATTTAGAAATAAGTACGGAAAAGAAATGACACTGAATGGAGAAACCGTACATGTCATTTATCTTTATCCTAAAAAGCCAGGAACTGTAGATTATCACACTATTGTTCTTTACATCTCTAAAGCAAAGAATGAGCTTAAGAAAGTAATCATGAAGACTAAGGATGGTACAGCAATGACTTACCGATTGACGAAATACACTGCAAACCCTGAAATTAGTGATTCAAAATTCGTTTTTGATTCAAAGAAATATCCAGGGTACACGGTGATAAAAGATTACTAGACAAGATATAGATATAAAAAAAGGCGCTTAATTGCGCCTTTTTTTATATCTATAATTTCTAATAGCTCAAAAGCTCTTCAACTGCCTGATCTAATCTTCCCTTTGGTAAAAATTGTTGTTCGAGATCAGCAGCAAATGGAACTGGCGTATCCATTGAAGCTACACGTTTAACAGGAGCATCCAATGACTCAAAGCAATTCTCCGAGATTAAGGCAACAATTTCGCCGCCTATCCCTGCAGTCATGCAATCTTCATGAAGGACAAGTACTCTTCCTGTTTTGCGCGCTGCGCTGTAAATCGCTTCTTTATCCAATGGAAGCAGTGTTCTTAAATCAAGAATTTCAATGCTAGCATTCGTGTGTTTTTCAGCATATTCTTTTGCCCAGTGCACACCTAAACCATAGGTAATGATTGTTAGATCGTCTCCCTCATTCACTGTCTTCGCCTTCCCAATTTCAATTGTGTAATAGTCATCAGGAATCTCTTCCCGAATACTTCTGTACAAAAACTTATGCTCAAAAACCATCACAGGGTTAGGATCTTCAATCGCTGCAGCGAGCAAACCTTTTGCCTCGTATGGCGATGAAGGGAAAACAATTTTTAACCCAGGTGTATGGAAAAACCATGCTTCATTACTTTGTGAGTGAAACGGTCCAGCCGCTGCACCTGCACCCGTAGGCATCCGAATTACAACATCTGCATTCTGTCCCCAACGCCAATGCATTTTCGCAAGGTTATTGACAATTTGATTGAAGCCACACGTAACGAAATCCGCGAATTGCATTTCTACAATTGCCTTCATTCCTGCAATGGACAATCCCAATCCGGCACCTACGATTGCTGATTCGCAAATTGGTGTATTACGAACGCGTTCTTTTCCGAACTGTTCAACAAAGCCTTCTGTAATTTTAAATACACCGCCATACTCCGCGATGTCCTGCCCCATAATAACGAGATCAGGGTATTTCTCCATTGATTGACGCAACCCGTCCTGAATAGCATCAACAAAGCGTTTTTCACTTTTCGCACCAGTTGCCTCTGTGACAACCTGTGTATATTCTGCAAATAAATCTTTCAATTCAGCCTCTGCGTTTGGAACAATGTCCTCCTCCGCAAACGCGATATCTAAACCGTCTTGAATTTCTTTCTTTATTTCAACTGTGTATGCATCGATAACTTCCTCTGTCAATACTTTTTCTCCAAGTAGATATTCTGTAAAATTCGTCAGTGGATCATAGGCTTCCCATTCTTCCTGAAGTCCCTCAGGATAATATTTAGTACCAGACGCTTCTTCATGCCCACGCATTCTAAAAGTCATCAACTCCAACAACACAGGCTTAGGGTTCTTTCGCATGTCCTCTGCAATTTTCCGAACCGTAGAAATCACCTCTAGGATGTTGTTTCCATTGATCTGAATCGCCTCCATTCCATAACCAATTCCTTTATCGATAAATTGCTTACATCGAAACTGCTCATTGGACGGCGTTGAAAGTCCCCAGCAATTATTTTCAATGGCAAAAATCACAGGTAAATCCCAAACCGAAGCTACGTTAAGTGCTTCGTGAAAATCACCTTCACTTGCACCACCATCTCCTGTAAATACCAACGTAGCTTTTTTCTCGTCTCTGATCTTAGACGCCAATCCAACACCTCCAGCCAATGCCAACTGAGGTCCAAGATGGGAAATCATACCTACGATATTATATTCTCGCGTTCCAAAATGAAAAGATCGATCCCGTCCTTTAGTAAAACCAGACATTTTCCCTTGAAACTGTGCAAACAATCTATTCAAAGGAATCTCACGTGTTGTAAAGACCCCCAAATTTCTATGCATTGGAAAAATGTACTCTTCCCGATTCAAAGCATATGTTGTTCCAACAGAAATTGCTTCCTGTCCCCATCCTGAAAACCATTTCGAGATTTTTCCTTGACGTAAAAGGATGAGCATTTTTTCCTCAATTAAACGAGGTCTGCGTAGTTTTTTATAGATCTCAAGTAATTCGGTATCATCAAACCCTTTTCGATCATATTTGATTTCTCGTTTATCGGTTGTCGCCACAGTCATAGTTCATCTAATAGTTAAAACAAATCTAACAATTTACGTATATCAATGTTAAATATCTATCAATTTAAAAAGCCACTTCCCGAAAGTAATCGAGAAGTGGCTATCCAAGTTTATTCTTTAAATATTAGACCAATCCTTGATCAATCATTGCATCAGCAACCTTCACAAAACCAGCAATATTTGCTCCTTTTACGTAATCTATGTATCCGTCACCATTTTTTCCATATTTCACACATGCTTCGTGAATGGAAACCATGATCGCGTGTAATTTAGAATCAACTTCATCACTCGTCCAATTGAATCTCAATGAATTCTGCGACATCTCCAATCCTGAAGTTGCAACACCACCAGCGTTTGACGCCTTTCCTGGGGAGAATAACACCTTCACATCTTGAAATGCAGCTATCGCCTCAGGTGTACATGGCATATTCGCCCCTTCTGCAACACAAATCACTCCATTCGAAATCAACATTGCTGCATCCGAACCATTCAATTCATTTTGTGTAGCACACGGCAGCGCAACATCAACTTTAATCTCCCAAGGTCTTTCTCCAGGGAAGAATTCGAAACCGTCAAATTTATCTGCAATTTCTTTTACACGTCCACGACGTACATTCTTCAAATCCATCAAGAAATCCAAATGCTCTGAATGGAAACCACCCTCTGCATAAACAAATCCTGAAGAATCAGATACAGTAACAACTTTACCTCCTAGGTGAATCACTTTCTCCAAAGCATACTGTGCAACATTTCCTGAACCAGAAATTGCAACAGTCTTTCCTTTAAAGCTATCGTTCTTCATTTTCAACATTTCCTGTGCAAAGTATACCGTTCCGTACCCTGTCGCTTCTGGACGAATAAGAGATCCACCCCAATTCAATCCTTTTCCTGTAAGAACACCAGTAAACTCGTTACGAATTCTTTTGTACTGGCCGAACATGTAACCAATCTCACGACCTCCAACACCTATATCTCCAGCAGGAACATCTGTATTTGGTCCAATATGTCTTGACAATTCAAGCATAAACGACTGACAGAATTTCATTACTTCGTTATCAGACTTTCCTTTAGGATCGAAATCAGAACCACCTTTACCACCTCCCATTGGAAGCGTTGTCAATGAATTCTTAAAGATTTGCTCAAATCCTAAAAACTTAAGAATAGATAAATTCACAGATGGGTGAAATCTCAACCCACCTTTATAAGGACCAATAGCCGAGTTAAACTCAACTCTGTATCCACGGTTCACTTGAACTTCTCCTTTATCATCCAACCACGGAACTTTGAACATAATAGTACGTTCTGGCTCCACCATGCGATCCAAGATTTTCGCCTTCTTGTACTTCGGTGTTTCTTCAATTACAGGAATCACCGCTTCAGCCACTTCGTGTACTGCCTGCAGGAATTCTGTCTCATGTCCATGAGACGCTCTAACTTTCTCCATGAAAGCATCGATTTCCGCTTGATATTTGTCTGACATTCTTTGTAGTTTGTTTTATGACGCAAAAGTAAATATTTTTTGAATTTACAAGATAATTTCAGTCGCTATGTTTTTATTTATTTTAAAGCTAATTTGCTCAAAAAGAGTGACTGTGCAAATTCATTAAAAAAAGGAATCCAAGATTGGTCATTAAAATTGAGCGAAAGTTTTTTGTTTGGGCAACTTATTGAAGTCAGATGCGTCTAATGGAATAGAAATTGACTACTTATGCTTAATAGAATATCACTTACAGTATTGATCATCCTCGCAATGGGTGCACAGCATCTTAGCGCACAACAAACCATATGTTTAGGGGACGACGCAACAGTTTGCGTAGGAAGTACTATTACCATTCAAGATTGCAACCCTGGGAACAATGCTGGGTTACTCCTTGACAACCCAACTTGGGTTACTTTATCTGATGACTCATATAGTGGTGTGGTTCCGATCGGTTTTTCTTTCGATTTTTACGGAAGTACTAAGACCCAGTGTGTAATCGGTTCTAATGGAGTTATTGGATTTGATCTTTCTAACGCGAACGGATACTGTGCATGGGGACTAACTGGAGTTGCCCCATTACCTAATCCTGGATTCAGTTATGCACAAGATGCTCAAATGCCAGCATACCACGATATTAACCCTAGTGCTTTTGCTTCACCAAATGGTGAAATCATGTACCAAACGATCGGTACTGCGCCAAATAGACAATTTGTTGTTCTTTGGAAGGACATTTATGCTTTTGGTGGCGGTGGAGAGTGCACCTACATGGGAGTAATAATGAATGAAACAGCAAACTCTTTTGAATTTCATATCGGATATAAACCTATCGCTCCAGGATGGAATGGCGGGTTAGCAATTCAAGGATCGCAAAATGCGCCTGGAACAATTGCTCACCCGACTCCAGGAAGAAACAATCAGGTGTGGACTGCTTCACAAGAAGCAAAAATTTGGACACCTACTTCGCCTGGAAACACTATGAACTATACAATCTCAAATATTCCTTACTTACTACTTCTAAGTCCCAATTCGACTTTTCAATGGGAAAGTACTTTAGGAGTAACGTATCCATATAACAATGGAGATTTAGTTGTTAATCCAGTATTACCTGGAACGAATGGTTATTTCCTTTCCGCAGCATCTACTTCATGTAACATTGGAGCGGGAGCTGCATCGGACACGTCTTGGATCACAGGTGTGAGTTCCGCAGTTTCTGCGAGTGGCATCGATGATATTTGTTCAGCTGGTATTGGTGAGGTTACCGCTACTCCACTCGCTGGAGTGCCTAACTATACATTCAATTGGCCAGGATTGGGTAATGCAACTACACCAACTGTTACTGGCGTTTCTGCTGGTACATATACAGTTGAAATGTGGGATGGTAATGGCTGCATGTCTACTGCGAACGTTACGATTGGTGATACGCCTGCTGCTTTTCAAGGATCGACAACAGTTGTTTCTTGCCCAGGAGGAAATGACGGAACAGCATTTGCCGAAATGGTTCCACCTTTAGGAAATGTTACATACCAATGGGATGCTGCAGCTGGAAATCAAACGACACAAACAGCTACAGGATTAACAGCAGGTCAATACACGTGTACAATTACTTCAGACATCGGTTGTACAGGAATGGTTGTAGTGGATGTCACTGAAATTCCTGGAATGATTGGAAATATTGTCAACCAAACAGATGTAACATGTAATAGTGGTGAC
>CAJQJL010000069.1 GCA_905478665.1 uncultured Flavobacteriales bacterium | reverse complement strand
TTCAAGTTATGGAATTGACATCTCACATCATCAAGGTGACATTGACTGGAACACAACCTTCGAAGCAACGGACTCTTTACTTTCCTTTGTTTATTGTAAGGCAACAGAAGGACTTAACCATGTAGATTCACAATGGAAGAATAACCGAGAAGAACTAATTTCTCATGGTGTACGAAATGGTGCCTATCATTTCTTCTTGCCGAAAAAAGATCCACTTCTTCAAGCCGCCCATTTTCTCAAACACTATACAACGCTGGACGGCGACTTGCCTCCAGTTCTTGACGTGGAAGTAGAAGGGACTTCAGATGCGCAACTCATCGAGAACATGAAAATCTGGTTAAAAAAAGTAGAAGAAGTAACAGGCATGCGTCCTGTCATCTACACTTCGCATCATTTCTACAAAACAAAGTTTAGTAAGCAGTTTAACGATCACAAATTCTGGATTGCAAACTACAACAAAAATGTCAACGATTTGGATCGTGAACAAATCATTCACTGGCAATTTAGTGATGAAGGAACTGTCCCTGGAATTGAAGGCAACGTAGACATGAATTTTTCAAAAATCGAATTTGAATAATTAATTACGTTCTTGGAACAAAGTGAATCGACCAATGCCGCTTAATGGCTAGGAGACGAATTGTGATTACAACTAACACGGAGAAAATCAAATTAAACTCTTCCCAAACACCTAAGGTCTTGAATCCAAGATAGACCAAACCACCAGCTAGACAAGCAAATGCGTAGATCTCCTTTCTAAAAATCAAGGGAACCTGATTGGAGAGCACATCACGAATTACGCCGCCAAACACGGCACTAACAACCCCCATCATAACTGCAATAACTGGAGATAAACCAATGGAAAGTGATTTCTCAATTCCTAAAATGGTAAACAACGCGATCCCCAAGGTGTCAAAAAGTAAAAATGTCTTTCGAAGACGCAGCAGAATAGTATAGAAGAAATAAGCTATAGGAATCGCTGACATAATCACCAGAATGTGTACATCATCTCCCATCCAACTCACAGGTGATATACCAATGAGAAGATCACGAAGCGTTCCTCCACCAACGGCTGTGACAAGTGCCAAAATGAGCGTTCCAAAAAGGTCAAACTTTCGTTCAACAGCAGCGACAACTCCAGAAATTGCAAAAGCAAATGTTCCGATAATGTCTATGATCAATATTGCATCCATGGCACCAGATTCTTGGCGGCAAATGTATACAAGAATCTCAGAGAAAAAATAAATAAACGGAAGAATCTTAATACGGAATTATCCTATACCGAATACTTACAGTAAAAAACAAAATCTGTAAATTCCGTGAAGGGTCTACATTCCTTCAATCATGAAATCAGTACGACGATTTTTGGCGCGATTCGTAGCTGAAGTATTCTTGACTTTCGGCATCGTTTCACCATATCCTTTGGCGGATAAACGCGATTCTTCGATTCCCAAACTTACCAAGTATTTCTTCACGCCCTGCGCTCTGTCTTCAGAAAGCTTCAGATTGATCGCATCGTCACCAATATCATCCGTATGCCCCTGAATACCAACAGAAATTGTTGGGTTCTCCTTCAGGAATCGTGCGAATCCTTTCAAGATGAACTTTGCTTTTGAGCTCAATTCATACCCATTCGTTGGGTAAAGAATATCGTTAATAGTGTAGGCCTCGCCTACTTTCAGTTCCTTAACAGCCAAATCCTTTCCGCGAACAACGACATCGTCCTTTTTGAACTCTTCTTTTGCGATCAATTTCGTATCAAATGCGTGTCCTTCCTTCTTCACAGTGACCATGATGTCCTGCTTCGTCTCCATCTTAACAATGGCAGCATATTTCCCATCATCGCCATTCACCTTCACTTCGGTCACCTCATCTGAATTCTCATAGGCAATTTCAATTTTCGCATCCTTAACTGGAGCACCATTTTCATCTTTCAATTGTCCTTTTAAAATTGCCACTGCTTGAGGTCTTGCTTCTTCGTACAGCTCGAATGAATAAATATTCCACGTACCACCAACGCGCGAAGAGAAATAGGCAACCTCTCCATCAATTGAAACAAACAATCCAAGTTCATCATCTTCTGAATTAATTGGATAACCGATATTGGTTGGCTCTGTCCACTTTCCATTTTCCTTACGGATGTAGAAAATATCCAAACCACCAACCCCAGGTCTGTCTTTTGTGCTTTCAGAAACGAAATACAAGGTCTCACTATCTTGATGCAAGAATGGACTTTTATCCTTTCCATCTGTGTTAATTTCATCAAATGGACGTGGAACGCCCCACGATCCGTCTTTATTTCGTTCTACAATATAAATGTCATTGTTTCGGGAGTCTGGTCGGTTCACTGTATAAAACAAGGTGTTCCCATCTGCTGAAAGAGAAGGTTGTCCCTCCCATCCATTTGGGGTATTAATCTTATTCCCCATATTCTCCATTTCTGTCCAAGAGTAATCGTTCCCCCCTTTTCCAGATCGCTCATAGGAAGTGATGTATAAATCACAATTCATATAAGGCTGACCTTCAACCTCTGTTGGCTTACACGCACACAAGATCATTTCCTTATTATCCACGGACAATGTTGTTGCACCGTAGCTTTGAACGTCTTCAGATGTAAATCGGTTAAAAGGTTCAGGAAGTTTTGCTCCACCATCGAAATCCGTTTTCATATTAGGCCTTGAAGAAAACGTGAGTTGTTCTTGAATTTTTGAGTGCGTATCTCCCAAATTTCTGGCATCCTTTTTTCGTGTAAAAAAGATCAATTCGTTATCAGGCGAAATCATTGGGAAATATTCTTGATCGCTCGTGCTTACATTTCTCACCAACTCTGGTTTAAATGGTACTACTTTCGATTTCACAGCAGCGTCACGTTCTAAATCAGCTAAAACTTCATCAATATCGCGTAAATTCTTTGCGTGGTTCTCTGGATAACGATCTGTATTCGAATTTTTGAAATTTTTATACTCTTTGAACCACTTAACGGCAGTCTCCATGTCCTTTTGCGTATAATTAATAACACCTAAGTAGTAACTGCAATTTCCATGGTAATTTGAACAACGCTCCAACGTGAGGGCAAACATGTCTTCAGCTTTCTTAAAGCTTTTATCTCCCATGGCTGGGTTTGGATATTTCTCATAATACTCCAAAGCTTTGTTATAAGCATACATCCCATATTCATAATAAGCTGTTGCATTATCTTCATCTAATTCGATGGCAGCGTTGAAATTTTGAACTGCTGTTTGTGCATCCTTGGCATTGACGCCTGCAGTGATTAGCTTCATCACCTTCTTTGAAGGGTCGATGCAAGCTTCAGACTCTTCTTGAGCCTGAGTAATGAGAGAGAGAGATAAGAAAAATAGAGAAATGTAAAATGTCTTCATACGGATCGATTCTTTTTAATTAACCATGGGCCGGGTGTTCAAAATCCGTACCCAATTAATTATATCGTAGATTTTAGTGAAAAGTTACACTCATCCGCGCTTTTTAAACATGGATACATCATTTAATAGCTAATCGTTCAAATCAGTCCGTATTCTTAATGTTTTGAGCTGCTGTTTCTGCATCAGGAAAATGAAAAATAAATCCGTGCTGCATCAATTTTTCTGGAATCACGAAACGACTCTTTAAAATCAGCTCAGTCTCTGTGCGAATGATTCTAGCGCCAAACTCCAGTAGAAAGCGTGGGACTGGAATTCCAAATGGAGCACGATAGACGCGTCTCAATGTTTTCATAAACTCATTATTTGTTAATGGAAATGGTGCAGCCATATTAACAGGACCTTCAATCTCAGGAGTCTCAATAATAAATGCAACAGCTCGACAAAAATCCTCTGCGTGAATCCAACTGAACATCTGATTTCCTTTCCCTTGTTTACCTCCCATTCCAAATCTAACCAAGCGTACCATCGGTGCCATTGCTCCACCTCCATTTCCGAGTACGATTGTCGTTCGCAAAGCCACTTGTCGTAATTTCGAATGTGCGAAGCTATAGAACATTCCTTCCCATTGTTGGCAGACATCCACAGAGAAGCCCGTTCCAATTTCACCCGCCTTCTCTGTCATTGGTGTATCTTCAGAATACCGATAAATCGTTGCACTAGCTGAATTTATCCAAAGCTTCGGTGGATTGATACATGATTCAATTGCTTCTCCGAGAACTTTCGTGCTTTCTAATCGAGAAGAATAGATTTGTGCTTTATTCTTTTCATTGTAACGACAATCAACAGATCTTCCAGCCATATTAATAACACATTCTGCCCCTTCAAATTCAAGTTGCCAATCTCCAAGGTCCCTCCCATTCCATTCAAGGTACTTTACTCCTTCAACCTGATCGACTTTACCTCTAACGAGTGCCACAACTTCATAGTCATTAACAAAGTATTCGGCTAGCTTTCTACCTATAAAGCCATTTGCTGCGGTGATAATTATTTTTTTCATAATCTAAAGTGTAAATGCAATTGGGTAAATCAATAAACGGAATATCATCCAAGTAACAGTCAACCACTTCGTATGCCCCAATAATTTCACACGACGTGCATGTTCTAATAACATGATTCCCAAGACCATTCCATATCCCGCAGTTTGTAATAATGCTATGTCAATTCCAATACTCCCCAACTGATGAAGTCCAATCTGAATAATTCCCAATGCAACGGCGCCTATCAAACTTATCACCGCTATATGACCCGCATACGTGAAAAAGTCCTTTTGTTTGAATAAGCGAAAAAAGAGATACTGAAAGCCAATTTGAGCAATGAAAAAGAGCATATCCAAATAGGCAAAATGAAATCGTAGATAATCGCCCAGTTCAGAAACAAAGTAATTACCGACAATCACTCCAGTAATAATTCCACTGAGGACAATGAATGTAATTCTCCAAAAGGTACTCATCGATGGATTACAATCACAACCTGTTGTGCATGTGGCAGGAGAAATCACCTTCCGATTCAAACTAATTAGTTTGTACAACATTTTTAAGAAAAGGTAAATAGGTAAAAAATGTCCAACCGACTCCACCCATTTCCAACGGCGACCAAGAATATGAAGTAGACTATCTACACCATAAAAAACATTCTTAGAATCTCTGGAAACAAGCGCAATTTCATTTTTTGCTCTCTCGATGTCGAAATCAAAGCCTTGATCTTCTACTCCTTTATGGTAAGGTAAACGTGCATCTTTCTGAAGAAATCCATATTTGACAAAGGTGGCCGTATACCATTTACACAATCCGCAATCTTCATCGTACAGCAGGTATTGTTTTTCATATTCCATGCTTTCTATTTTTATTATTTTCAATAATTATTGAAAACTTATTTCAAAAAAACTACTTCAATAAACGAATGATCGCTCCAAAAAATGCACTCTCTTCCGCTTTCATGACCGTATCAGACATCAAATCCATCCTACTTACCAATCGCTCTATATTCTCCACCATCTGAATAAAGTCCCCTGCACCCTTTTCTTTTTTGTCAAGCTCTTTTAAACGGGACAAATGCAATTTCAGCGGTTCAATTTCTCTGCGCTTTCGTTCTCTAGTTATCCGCTTTGCCACTTCCCAAATATCTTTCTCTGCAACAAAAAACTCCTTTCTATCCCCTGTCTTCGAAACTTTATAAATCAGGTTCCAGACCATCAATTCACGAACATTCATATTTGCGCCACCTCTGGAAATTGAAAGTGCTTCCATAATATCATCCGTACTCATCGCATCATCACTTGTAAGCAACAGCGCATGAACTTGAGCCATTGTTTTATTTATACCCCATTGAGAACCAAAGTTCCCCCATAATTGTACGAATTCTTGTTGTGCTTCTTTAACGTTCATATCTCAAACATATAAAACTTTCAATAATTATTGAAAATAAAAATTAAAAATTCACCCATGTCGATTTCAACATAGGTGAACTCTTAACTGTTTTTACTTCTCCAACGTAACTTTCAGCATCACATCTTCCTTTCCCTTCTTGTAACATTCAAGCGCAAATTCGGTGTCAGACAATTGAACAATTCTACCTGTATTGAACTGGTACAACGTTATCCCTTTGGCATCTTTGGTGTCAAAAAGAGATACTTTCTCTACTTCCCCTGTGGTATTGTCAATTCTAAATCCTGTCAAGAATCCGCCACGTCCATCTTTATGGGCTTTTGGATACTTATTTAACGGAAGTTCGATGTTATTTACGTTGTCCAAGAAAAGTACATAGTCACTTTTATCTCCTGGCATTACGTAATATCCCATTCCTCCACGTGGACTTCCACCAATTTGATTTTTCGGTAATTTATTCATCCATGCAAGCTCTCCATCTCCTGTAACACGTCCAACCAAAATTTCTTGATAGTAATACGTGTATGTTGTTTGTCCTGTCTTAGGATTGTACCTTGATACAACATAATATCTTTCGCCATACATGGTAACACTGCCATCATCATCAAATACGATTTCCCGCAGCACCATATTCGCCATACTATAATCCTTCGCATCGTTCTTTTTCTCCATTCTCTCCTGCGCCCGATCCGACATATATAACTTCATCACATCAACAGGGATTTCATAACTTACTTTTTCCACAACCTCACCTTCTTCACTAAGTCTACACATGAACATTCCATCCGTTCCATTTCCAAACTTATTCCCATAATATCCTGCGACAACAATCTCTTTTGTTTTTCCCTCAAAAAAACCAACATCAGTAATGAATTTATCGTCAAGTTCAATTTCAGATATTGATAGCGTTTGGTCATCTGCATCTACTCGGATCAACTCCAAACGATAATTAGGATCTCCACTCTTCGTTTTTCTCTTTGTCGTGTTGTCCTTGTACACTTCTGCCAAAACATACGTGTTTCCATTTTTGTCAATCGTATAGCCGATATTGTTCATCTTCTTCTCCGTGTAAGGCATTTCAACCTGATCTTTCCACAGTTCCTTTAGACTACTATTGTAAACATGCATTCCAATTACATCCTTATTCAAATCATCGCGTCTTTGATCTGGTTTTAAGCGGTATTGAACAATCAATTGGGATTGATCAAATGAATGGTTAAAATGAAATTTACCACCACCAATATTTCCTGATCCGAATAGGGAAATGCCAAAGCCTCCTGTCACTTTACCTTTCACCTTGATAAGCACGTTGCCTTCGTCTACAAAATTGCAGTTATCAAAATCTATTTCCCGTGCGAATAATTGCTCTGTTGTATTTTCTCTATCCCAGATTGAATAGAAAAAATAGTAATGCCCGTCGACTTCCATAAATTCCTCTGGAGTAAAACTGACAGTCTTCTTAACCTCTATTCGTTTGGACTCGTTCAATTTATCTCCACTAAATTTCTGAAAATAAAACACACCACGTCCGTATTTAACAGATAACACCTCTCCCTCTCTGGAAAAATAACTTTTCATCCCATCAACAACTTTGTATGGGTCACTTACAGTGTAGCTAAAGTCATCGGAAATTTTTACTTGGGCTCTTGTCGCCATTGAAAGGAACAAGACTGCTCCTAATAATAAAATGTGCTTCATAAATTGTTGATTAATTAGTCCTTTAATCTAAGGATAATTCCTCTATTTACAGTAGTTTCGAAATTGATTGCATTTAATTTGGAAGCATTCCAGCACAAGATTTAAAATCAGAATAAAATGAAAAAACTACTTATCGCATTTGTTATTATCTCATTCTCACTACCTACAGTCGCTCAGAAGAAAAAGAGCGAAACTTCAGGAATAGAATCTTCTGTGGTCTCAGGACTTAAATTCCGAATGGTTGGACCAGCCAAGACTTCTGGAAGAATTGCGGACATTGCAATTCACCCAACAAATCAGAACATTTGGTATGTTGGGGCAGCATCTGGAGGTGTATGGAAGACAAGTAATCATGGAACAACATTCTCCCCCATTTTTGATAGCTACGGGTCATATTCCATCGGATGTATAACACTTGCTCCGTCGAACCCTAATACAGTTTGGGTGGGAACTGGAGAAAACAACAACCAACGTTCTGTTGCCTATGGAGATGGTGTCTATAAATCACTCGACGGGGGAAAATCCTTCGAAAATATGGGCTTGAAAACTTCTGAGCACATTGGAAAAATCATTGTTCATCCACAAGACGAGAACATCGTTTGGGTTGCTGCATATGGACCTGTTTGGAGTAAAGGTGGTGAGCGTGGTGTTTATAAAACTACAGACGGTGGAAAAACATGGAAACGTACCTTGGAGATCTCAGAACACACCGGAATAGCAGAAATTCAAATCGACCCGACAAATTCGAGCATCTTGTATGCTTCAGCGCATCAACGTAGAAGACGCGAATGGACATACATCGGTGGTGGACCAGAATCAGGGCTGTACAAATCAACGGATGGCGGAGAAACATGGCGTGAGATCAATAATGGTCTTCCCAAAAAAGAAATGGGGAGAATTGGAATTGCAGTTTCGCCAGTGGACCCAAACTATGTTTATGCTATCGTAGAAGGACGTGGTAAAGAAGGTGGTTTTTACAGATCTACCAACAAAGGTGAATCTTGGTCTAAAATGTCGGACTACAAAACAAGTGGAAACTACTATCAGGAGATTATTTGTGACCTAACTAATCGAGATAAAGTGTTTTCGATGAACACATGGCTTCACCACACGGAGAATGGTGGAAAGAATTTTAATAAAACAGGTGAAGATCATAAGCATGTTGACAATCATTGTATATGGATCGATCCAATGGATGAAAATCACTGGATAGTAGGATGCGACGGAGGAATTTATGAAACCTACAACCACGCGAAGGAATGGCGTTACTACGACAATCTTCCAATAATACAATTCTACAAGGTCGCGACAGACAATGCCGAACCCTTCTATAATATATACGGAGGAACGCAAGACAATAACTCAATGGGCGGTCCATCACAAACGATTAACAACGCTGGAATTCTCAATTCTGATTGGTTCATCACCAATGGAGGGGACGGATTTGAATCAGCAATTGACCCAACAGATCCGAATATCATTTATGCGCAAGCGCAGTATGGCTGGATTGTTCGCTATGATAAATCTTCGGGCGAAAAAACACCCATTCAGCCAATTCCAAACAAAGGTGAGGATGGCTATCGTTGGAATTGGGATGCACCATTATTGATTTCACCTCACGATAACAAAACACTTTATTTCTGTGCGAACAAAGTCTTCAAGAGCACCAATCGAGGAGATGACTGGGAGACAATTTCGGATGACCTTTCTCAACAAATTGACCGCAACAAGCTCGCTGTTATGGATCAAGTTTGGGCAATAGATATGGTCGAAAAAAACAAATCAACGACGAAGTATGGAAACATCGTTGCCTTCGATGAATCTCCAAAGAAACAAGGACTTCTCTATGCAGGAACAGATGATGGGCTTATACAAACTTCCACTGATGATGGACAATCATGGAATTCAGTTGGTTCTTTTTCTGGAGTTCCAGCCAATACACGTGTAAACATGATTTGTGCGAGTGTTCACGATGAAAACGTTGTATTTGCAATTCTCAACAACCACAGATCTGGAGATTTCAAACCGTATGTTTTGAAAAGCACTGACCAGGGAAAATCATGGACATCAATTTCTGGAAATTTACCTGAACGAGGTTCTGCTTTCGTTCTACGACAAGATCACGTTGATCCAAAGCTTCTTTTTGTAGGAACTGAATTTGGATGCTACTTTTCTGTGGACGCGGGTGAGAACTGGACAAAATTGGGTGGACTGCCAACCATAGCCATTTACGACTTAGAAATTCAAAAAAGAGAAAATGACCTTGTGGCGGCAAGCTTCGGAAGAGGTTTTTATGTTTTGGACAACTACACACCCCTACGTTCCTTAACAAAAGAAAACTTGGCTAAGGATGTGATCCTTTTTCCAATTGAAGATGCTTTGCAGTACGTTGAAAGTTCACCACTTGGACTGAGTGGAACAGGGTCACAAGGGCACAACATGTGGAATGCCGAAAACCCGAAATTTGGTGCTACGTTTTCATTATACATTCGAGAAACAGAGAAATTGCTCAAGGATCAGCGCAAAGAAAAAGAGCGTGAACAAGAGAAGGAAAAGCAAGAAGTAGCCTATCCTACGATTGATGAATTGAAAAAAGAAGAGAATGAGGAAAAAGCCCAGCTTCTATGGATTATTCGCGATACGGCTGGTGTAGAAATTAGGAGATTAAAGTCTGATCCTGTGAAAGGTATCTCTCAAACAACATGGGATCTACGTATGGAAACAACCTCTCCCATTCGACTAGAGAAACCAAAGCCAGGAAGGTATTCATCTGCAGACGTAGGACTTTTGGTCGCTCCAGGTAAATATTCTGTAGAAATTATTCAATTGAAAAATGGAGAATTGAAGACGCTTGTTCCTGAAAATACTTTCAATGTTGTCGGTTTAAACAATCAAACATTGATCGCTACCAACAACGATGAACTCATCCAATTCAGAAAGGAAGTTGCAGAGACACGCAGAAAGGTTCAGGGTTCAAGTAAATTAATGTCTGAAACGGAGGATAGAATGAACCTCATGGAACATGCCATCAAAACATATCCAGGTGCCGACCTTACGTTATTGGAAGAATTGGAGAAAATAAACGATCAGTTGACCGAATGCAAATACATGCTGTGGGGAGACTGGATAAAATCGCGGCATGAATTTGAAACCGCTCCAGGTATATCAGATCGACTTGGAAGTGTTTACTACCAGCTTTTTGCCAATACCACAGGTGTAACCAACACACAGCGCAAACACAAGACCATCGCGGAAGAAGAATATGCCGAATTCAGAAAACAATTGGATGATATTATTGTCCGTCTTCGTGTAATTGAGAAAAAGCTGGAAGATGCGTCTGTTCCGTACATAAAAGGAAAAAACGAAAACTGGAAAGAAGACTAACTGGTTAACAAGCTTGTTAAAAGGGATTCTTAATTGATTCCCTTTTTTTTGTGATGACAATCATTTTTTTACTGCGGTTTCTTTCATAGTTTTGTACTGCTCTAATTAGCAAATTAACCTAACAATTTAATATGAAAAGAATACTACACTTGCTTACAGCGTTTATCGCTTTATCTTTTGCAACACAGTCGTACGCCCAAGGATGTCTTCCTGGATGGCAGTACCAAACACCGATTGATTTCTATAGCTCAGACACGACTCAGCTAAATGATTATCAAGTAAACATAATTGTCAATACCCAAGCACTAGTAACCTCAGGAAAATTAAACCCTGACGGATCTGATCTTCGCTTCATTGATGCATGTTGCAATAATGTCTGCTTTTGGATTGAAAGCGGAATCAATACTGCAACGACCTCTATTTGGGTGAATGTTCCTCAAATCCCAGCTTCTGGAGCCTCAACGCTATACATGGTATACGGAAACGTTGCTGGAACTGACGCTTCCGATGCTTCTTGTACATTTGATTTATTTGAAGGGTTTGATACTGATCTTGGTAGTTTTTCGCAAGCATGTGGAGCAACCACAGCGACTGCCACAGCAGGAAACCTTGATTTAAGCTGGGCTAGTTCTGGTGTACTTACATCAAGTAGCATTTTCCCGCTCGCGAATACCTATAGACTTGAAGCAAATGTCAATACTGCTACTGGTTCTTGGCCAGCAATATACTGGTACAAAGTGAGCGACAATAAAAACTATGGATTGATGATTGACGCGTCACAAGCAAGAATTTCAGTTGTTGGCGGTGGAACGGATTACTGTTCTGGTCACAACTGGGCCTCTGGTTTGGTAACGTATTCTGGAGTAGCTGGAATTTGGTCCCACACTTGGGTGTCAACTGGAAATATTCAAGCCGATTTCCCAACTATTGGTGCAATGTCAACTACAGATGCTCTTTACGCGAAAGACTCAGATTTGCGCGTTGGAATTGGCGGAATTTCTTCAGGATCTGGTACAATGAATGTCGATTGGATTCGTGTTAGAAAGTACAACGACTCTGAACCATTTACAGTTGTTGGAACTGAAGCTCCTTTAAGTGGGTTTTCTTCATCCATCGTAGACATCCCTTATTCTGATACATTATTTTGTGCTGGAGGAAGTGTTTTAATTGATGCTGGAAATGGCTTCTCAACTCAAGTTTGGTCAACGGGAGATACGACACAAGTAATTTCGGTAAATTCACCTGGACAGTACTATGTAGACGTTGTTGATCCTGGAGGTTGTTCTTCTTCTGACACAGTGAATATTGTAGAGATGCCTCTTCCTGTAATTGACCTTGGAGCAGACACCACGCTTTGCTCGGGCGATACATTAAGTATCGATGCGGGTCCTGGCTATTCCTCATATCAATGGTCAACTTCAAGTACAAATCAGATAATTGGTGTAACGGCAAGTGGTTCCTATTACGTTTGGGCTACTGATAGTAATGGATGTGTTGGCGCAGATACGATTTCCGCTATATTCAGCGTCGTTTCTGCGGGATTCACTGCTTCTTCAACCAATCTGGATGCGACCTTCACGGATGGTTCAACTGGAGCAATCTCATACGACTGGGATTTTGGTGATGGAACACCGAATTCTTCAGCAGTAAATCCAACACATACGTACGCAACAACAGGAACTTACACTGTGTGCTTAACAGTAGTAAATACGGACGGTTGTTCAAACACATACTGTGAAGACGTTGTGATTAACAATGTTGGAGTCAATGAAATGGGTGGTGATAACTTCGGTGTCTACCCAACTCCAGCAACCGATATTTTGACTGTTGAGTCAGTTTCAGTTGAAGATTGTTCATATGAAATCGTTGATCTTGCAGGAAAGACAATTTCTCAAGGGACAATTAAAAACGGTAAAAATGAAATCAACATTGAGAAAATGTTAAGCGGTGTTTACGTCATTCGCATCGCTCAAGAAGGAACGATGTTCTCACAGCGGATTGTAATTGAATAAACTAAAGCATTTGTTCAAAAAGCCCGGTTCGTGAAGAATCGGGCTTTTTTTTGTTACTAATTCTTATGACCGCATTTCATAACAAAACCAAGGTTATGAAACAACTCACACTAATTGCGGCTCTTTTCTTTTCGATATCTAGCTTTGCCTGTGGAAATGAATACGGATATTCACTTGATGGAGAACGTGTTTTCACTCCTTATTTCTACTTGTCGAAGAACTATCGAAGCTTTGACAAAAATCGGATTCGCAAACGAATTACCGAACTGAGAAAGCAAGCAGACCAGACTAATTTCAAAACCCAATCAGACATCGCACTGAACCTAATGAAACTTGGACATGCCGATTCAGCACTGATGATCTTAGAGCCACTCATTGAAAAATATCCCACTGAATACATCATCAATGCGAATCTGGGAACCGCCTATGAACTGAATGGAAAACTCGAAAAAGCTCTAAAATATATCTCTGAGGGACATCGCATAAATCCAGAATCGCATTTGGGAAGTGAATGGATTCACATCAAAATTCTCGAAGCTAAGATCAAAGACAAACAACAGCCAGGATGGATAAAGAACAATCCCATTGTTTCCGTTGAGGACGTCCATAAATCTGTAGGTCCACGTCGTAGACATCAACACAGATTGAACCACTTACAACTTCAAATACGAACACGTGTCCCCTTCACTCCTGCTCCGAACAAAGTAATTGCAAACCTTTTGAGAACACTTGCCGAATACTCTGCCAAGCATGACTCGTACGAAAATGCTTTATTGGCCTATACATATTTAATGGAATTTGACCCTTCATCAAAACGTCGTGTATCAGGAGAAGTACGGGCACTCAATGCAAAACGCAGAGAAAGTGGAATCCAAGAATTACCTTTCGTTTTTAAGCGCTTAATGGAACGCTCAGAAATTGACCCTGAATTATTGCTTTTGGGAATTGACGGTATTGCAAGCGAACTGAACGAAGAACACGAACACCGAATCGCTTACATGGACTCCTTGGACAATTTAGAAGCAACCATAGATTCATTGGAGGCACTGAATTCTTCCTCCAAAGAAAATCAAACAAGTGTAAAAACAGCTCAGAACTCTAGTGGCGGATCCTTACCAATTATTCTTGGACTCCTCGGGCTGGTACTTGGAATTGGCGGAACAACATACTTTTTGAAGCGGAAAGTTCAGTAACAAACAGTGCTTCATAAAAAAACGCCGAGGGGTTTCCTCGGCGTTTTCAATTATCTCGAATGAATTTACCCAATCACTTGTGCATTCTTCACTTTAGTATTTGTCAGTGCAATTTCAAGAACCTCTTCCATCTTGGTTACGTAGTGGAACGTTAGTCCCTTCAAGTAACTCTGTTTGATTTCTTCGATATCCTTTTTGTTCTTCTCACACAAAATAATCTCTTTAATCTTAGCACGCTTCGCAGCAAGAATTTTCTCTTTGATTCCGCCAACTGGAAGAACATCTCCACGCAAAGTGATTTCTCCAGTCATTGCTAAGTTCTTTTTCACTTTTCGCTGTGTAAACACAGAAGCCAACGAAGTAAGCATCGTAATCCCTGCACTTGGTCCATCTTTCGGTGTTGCACCCTCTGGAACGTGAATGTGCAAGTTGTGCTTATCGAACACTTCTTGATCTAAATTCAACAGTGAACTGTGTGATTTTAAATATTCAAGAGCGATCACAGCCGACTCTTTCATTACATCACCCAAATTCCCTGTAAGCGTTAACTTTCCTTTACCTTTGGTAATTGATGACTCAATGAACAGAATATCTCCTCCAACACTTGTCCAGGCCAATCCAGTGACTACACCTGCAACGTCATTGTTATCGTACTTCGTTCTTCCACGGCCTGGCCCAAGAATAACAACCAATTCATCAAGCGATACTTTTGGTGTAAACTTCTCATTCATTGCGATTTGACGCGCTCGGTTTCGAACGACTTTCGCCACAACTTTATCCAATCCACGGACACCAGATTCATTGGTATATTCTTCAATGATTTTCTCCAATACTTTTTTATCGATTGCTATGTCCTTCTTCGTAATACCGTGTTCCTTAATTTGCTTTGGCAAAAGGTGACGTTTGGCTATTTCAACTTTCTCTTCAATCGTATATCCGTTTACCTCAATTATTTCCATTCGATCGCGAAGTGGCGCCTGTACAGTTGATAAATTATTCGCTGTTGCAATAAACATCACACGCGACAGGTCATATTCCGTCTCAATATAGTTGTCGTAAAACGCATTATTCTGCTCTGGATCAAGAACTTCAAGTAAAGCCGATGACGGGTCACCGTGGTTACTCCTTCCTAACTTATCCACCTCATCTAAAACAAATACTGGATTACTAATTTCTGCTTTCTTGATGTTTTGAATCACACGTCCTGGCATTGCACCAATGTACGTCTTACGGTGTCCACGGATTTCAGATTCGTCATGCAGACCACCTAAAGACATACGGATATACTTTCTCCCCAACGCTTCAGCGATTGACTTCCCCAAAGATGTTTTACCAACTCCAGGAGGTCCATAGAAGCACAAAATTGGCGACTTCATATTCCCCTTAAGCTTAAGAACGGCAAGGTATTCAAGAATTCTTTCTTTCACCTTTTCCAAACCATAATGATCTCGCTCCAAAATCTTGGCTGCGTGCTTCAAATCCAAATCATCTTTAGAATATTCTCCCCAAGGTAAATCAAGCATTAAATCCAAATAGTTCATTTGAACCGTATACTCCGCCCCCTGCGGATTCATTCTTCCTAACTTCTCTAATTCTTTATAGAAAATCTTCTTAACACGATCATCCCATTTTTTTAAGGCTGCGCGCTCCCCCATATCACTGGCATCTTGTTGTTGAGGATTATCGCCCAACTCATCCTGAATCGTACGCATCTGCTGATGTAAGAAATACTCGCGTTGCTGCTTATCCATGTCCTTACGAACTTTGGATTGAATTTCGTTGCGCATTTCTAGCATTTGAACTTCCAAAGTCAAGTGCTCTAATACCATCATCACACGTTTGCGAACGTCTAGCTCTCTCAGCATTTCTTGCTTTTTGCCAACATCAGCATTCATATTCGAAGAAATGAAATTCACTAAGAACGTTGGACTGTCAATATTTCCTATTGCAAAAGAAGCTTCGGATGGGATATTTGGGCTTTCCTGAATAATCTGCAATGCCAAATCCTTAATCGTCTTAAACATCACCTGCATCTCCTTGTTCGACTCGTCGACTTTGGATTCATTCAACAATTTTATTCTTGCCTTCATGTACGGTTCCGTCTCCAACGGTTGTTCCAATTGGAAACGTCTTTTGCCTTGGATGATGACTGTAGAAGTCCCATCAGGCATTTTCAACAATCGAATAATCTGTGCAACCGTTCCTACTTCATGCAGGTCAGAGAACTCAGGTGATTCTACCTCCTGATTTTTCTGTGAGACAACACCAATTATTTTAGAACCACGATTCGCATCACGGATCAATTTTATTGATTTGTCGCGACCTACCGTAATAGGGATTACAACACCTGGAAAAAGTACATTGTTTCGCAGTGGAAGGATTGGCAATTCGTCTGGATACGATTGCTTATTCATATTTTCTTCTTCCTCTGCGGATATCAATGGGATGAATTCTGCGTCGCCATCAAGACCAGAAGAGAACTCTAAAAAACTATTATCAAAAAAATCACTCATTCATTTTCTATTTCTTGCCGCCATTGTGGCAGCAATTGTTCGGTCGAATACCACATTCGACACTCACCCCCCCTATTTCAAATGGTATGCCAACAGGAGTGGACTGCAATTTTGTCCTATTTTTTGTCAGCTATGTGTTTGAGAATTGCAATTTCGTCTACTGAAAGTTGCACGCCACGACGTTCCATCATGTTGTTTGCACTCACCAATGCTTTGTCAAAGTCAAACGCATCACCATGTGTTCCCCACGTAAAAGAAGGAAGATACTTATCAGGAAACTCGGCACCAAAGACATTGGAAGAGACACCAACCACGGTTGCCGTATTAAACATTGTATTGATACCACATTTGGAATGGTCTCCCATAACAAGTCCCATGAACTGAAGATCCGTTTGTTCAAGTTTCCCTGTCCTATAACTGTACGTTTTCACCTTTCCGTAGTTATTCTTCAAGTTAGATGTATTCGTATCAGCGCCAAGGTTACACCATTCACCTATGAGTGAATTACCTAAAAAGCCATCGTGACCTTTGTTTGAATACGCTTGAAAAATCACATTATTCACCTCTCCACCAACTTTGCAATGCGGCCCCAATGTCGTTGGTCCGTATACTTTTGCTCCCATCTTTAATGCACTATTCTCGCACATCGCCAATGGACCGCGAACACTACTCCCCTCCATTATTTCAGCATCCTTACCAATGTATATTGGACCATTCGTTGTATTTAAAATGGAAGCTTCCACTTTTGCACCATTTTCAAGAAAGATCAAATTGGGATCACCAATGATCGTATTCGTTGATGAAAGTTGAACTGATGTTCGATTGTTAGAAATCAAATCGAAGTCTTGTTTAAGCACATCACCATTCTTTTGGTACATTTCCCACCTTTGCTCAATGCGAATAGGCATTTCTCCTTCATAATGAACGATTACTTCTCCTGTTCCACAACGCGCGATCCATCCACCGTCGATAACAAGGTTCTCATTTCCTTTCAACTCCTTAATCGCTTCTACAATCGCTGAATTCGGAATGACACAGGCATTTACTACTGTCGCGTTAGCTGACTGCGGAAACTTCCCGCCCAAGTAATCCTCCGTTTCAAAACTAATTTCAGCTTCAGGCAAGAGAATTTTCCATCGTTCGTCATTGGTAAATATTCCTACGCGCAAATTCCCTACTGCCCTGGTCAATGACAGAGGTGCAAAGTCTAGGTGTTTGCCGTTATCATGAATTTGTATCTTCATACGTCGCTATTTTAGCACTGCTTTTGGAGACCAAAAACAACCCAATAAAGGTAATCAAAGCGTTTAAAACAATGATTTCTGCCCCGAACTTATAATATCCAAGTACACCTGCGGCACCTTTTTCTACTCCTGGGCCTCCAGCGGAGAAATACCAGAAAAATACTGTTAACAGTATGGCTGCGAGACATATGAACGGGACCAATTTATCCAACACTTTACGCTTTGAGATAATTCCAAAGAAGAAAAGTCCAATTAAAGGGCCGTAGGTAAATCCAGCGAATTTGAGAATCAAATCAATTGCAGATCGATCCGTTGTATAGCGAAGAATGATTACCACCAAAATAATCGTAACCGACATCATAACATGCACCAGCTTTCTTATTCGTTCCTGACGTTTGACTTCTTTGTCTTTTAAGTTGAGAAAATCAATCGAAAAGGAAGTCGTTAGTGAGGTCAAAGCAGAATCGGCACTGGAATAGGCCGCGGCAATCAATCCCAATAAGAACAGAATCCCAATCAATGGACCAACACCGTCACTTAGCGCAACAACAGAGAACAAAAGATCTGCATGATCTGGATCAAAAGGCAATTCAGGATGCGCATCGACATACATATATAGTAATGCACCCAACGACAAGAAAATTAGGTTTACAAAAACGAGTATCGTCGCCATGCTCATCATGTTCTTCTGCGCATCTTTGGTGTTCTTACAACTCAGGTTCTTTTGCATCATGTCCTGATCGAGTCCCGTCATACCAATGGCGATAAACATTCCTCCAAGGAAGTGTTTGAAGAAGTGATTTCCCGCCAAAATATCGTCGAAGAAAAAGATTCGCGCGTAGTTGCTTTCCGAAATCGTCGAAATCATTCCGCCTTTCTCAGCAAGACCGAGTTCACTACTTATAAACCACACCGATAGCAGTACGGCAGCTAACATAAAGGCAGTCTGCAAAGTGTCCGTCCATACAATTGTTTTAATTCCTCCTCTGTTCGTATAAATCCAAATAAGAAGAACCGAAATGATAACGGTGAACTCAAAAGGAATACCCCAATCATCAAACAAAATAGCTTGCAATACATTTGCCACCAGTAAAAGACGGATGGCTGCACCCAAGATTCGCGATCCCAAAAAGAAAAATGCACCGGTTTTGTAACTCCAGAAGCCGAATCGTTTCTCCAGGTATTCGTAGATTGACGTTAGGTTCAAGCGGTAATAGATTGGAAGTAGAACATAGGAAATGACTATATAACCAAAGAAATAACCAAAGACAATTTGCATATAACTGAATTGACTATCAGGATTTCCCACCCAGCCTGGAACCGAAATAAATGTCACTCCACTCAGGGATGCTCCAATCATTCCGAAGGACACCAGATACCACGGTGACTTTCGCTCTCCTAGAAAAAAGGATGAGTTGTCGGCCTTTCTCGAGGTCAGAAATGAAATTCCAACAAGAACCGCAAAGTAGGCAACAAGAACAGTAACAATGAGTGTATTCGTCATTTCAGGTGTATCTGTGGTAAAATTAGCAATAGGATTGAAAAAAGGGATAATTTCTAATCGAAGTCGACGACTTTACTTTTCACAAATCTTATATTCGCTTTCAACTTAAACACTACACTATGAAAACAGGCATCAATGTTCACACGAGCTTTTTCCCATTGGCATGGATTTTATTCTTCTGCACAACAGTAATTGAAATTGATGGAGTTAAAAATAAACGCAGTTGGGGTCATTCATCGTTTGATCTAGAACCCGGTGAACACACTGTAAAAATCTACTTCCCTTACATAATGAAACCAGAATGTGGAGCGAATCAGGTAACTGTAAATTTGGCCGAAGGCGAATCAAAAAATGTTTCTTTCAGAATGCCTGGTTGGATGTTTGCAAAGGGAAAAATGAAGGTAAGCTAAAAGGCAAGATATTTGTACTGAACCTTTGTAATTACAAACTGTATTAGCTTACTACAATCACTTCTTATGAAAGGCTCGATCTCAATTTTCCGAATTCTATTGTTAACGATGATCCCTATCTTGGGGCTCTCGTTCGTTATTCACAATCAACTTAATAAGTACACTCCGCCTGTGGTCGATAACTTACCCGCCTTATTGGTTGACGATACATTAACTGCCGACGTGTTCCCAACTATAATGGTGAAGAACGAAGAAGGAAAGTCATTGCCCATCCAACTGAGCGATTTGAAGATTGACGTGAAGGTAATTGGAAACATTGCCACAACGACGATGGAAATGACCTTTTACAATGATTCAAATACGGTGCTCGAAGGTCAGCTTTACTTCCCACTCGGAGAAGGTCAATCTGTATCACGCTTTGCGATGGACGTTGACGGAAAACTGCGTGAAGGCGTAATTGTAGAAAAGGAAAAAGGACAAGAAGTTTTTGAATCCATTGTTAGACAGAACGTTGACCCAGGATTGTTGGAATGGACAAAAGGCAACAACTTTAAAGCACGCGTCTACCCTATCCCATCTAAAGGACATAAACGAATTGTTGTTGCCTACGAACAAGAACTCGATCGTCTAGCGCAAGGATATTTGTATTTGCTTCCATTAAATTTCAAGGAAAAGGTTGATCAATTCGATCTGCGCGTTGAAGTCTTTAACCAAGAAATTAAACCGACGCTCGAGCAAAACAGTCTTGTCAATCTTAAATTCGAAAAATGGGAAGAAAACTACGTTGCCGAGTTCTCAAAGAAAAACTTTTTGCCAGGTTCTCAACTAGGACTGACACTCCCTACTCCGAAAAATGCACAACAGATTTATACAGAAAAGGTTCCAGGGACAGAAAATCAATACTATTTCTACACTACACTTACACCACGGAAGGGAAAGGTAGAAATTAAAGCTCCAAATACAATCGGATTGATTTGGGACGCTTCCACTTCAGGTCAGAACCGAGACATAGAGCGCGAACTTAGTTTGCTGGATAGCTTCTTTGCTCAGAACAAAAATGTTACAGTAAAGTTCATCTCACTTCGCAACACTGCGAAAATGGTCAAAACCTATTCCGTAAAAAATGGTGATTGGTCTACACTTCGTACACGCATCAAGGAAATTCCTTTTGATGGAGCATCAGCTTATGAAAGCATCGATTATTCAAAGTATCCTTGCGATGTTTTTCTATTGTTTGGAGATGGACTCTCTAACTTTGGTTTGAAAGATGGAAAGCTTCCAAAGGTTGCTTTAAACACAATCAATTCATCGACGTCTGCCAATCATTCTTACCTCAAATACCTTTCATCTGCGACAGGCGGTGAATACGTAAATCTTCTGAAAACAGAAAATACTGTTGCCGTTGAATTATTACGCGGTGGAAATTTTCAGTACTATGGCAATGGACAAGCAAACACGTATCCTTCAATGCCAACAACCGTCCAAAGCGAAGTGCATGTTGCGGGAATCATCACTGGAAAAGCTGAATTGGATTTCGCCTTCGGATATGGAGAGGCTTCCAGTCAAATTCACATGACCATTGACCCTGAAGAACACTTAACAAATACGGGACTGCTGCGAAGAATTTGGGCACAGAAGAAATTGGCCGAGCTAGACATTAATCCTGATAAGAACGACGAAGCGATTACAGCTTTGGGTATGGAATTTGGAATTGTAACGTGTAATACTTCACTCATTGTCCTCGATAGAGTCGAAGATTACGTAGAACATGAAATTGTTCCTCCAACTGAGCTTCAAAAAGAATACTTCGCACAGTTGAAAGAGATTAAAAAGAACACAGATGCTGAACAGGCAGCTCACATGAAACAAGTGAAAGAAGAGTTCAAGGCCTATGTAGACTGGTGGAATACCGACTATGACATTGCAAAAATATTGGCAGAAGATAAAAAAGTAGCTGCGATATCAGATGAAAATAGAGACTTCAGAGGTGACTCGGTTGTAGTAAATTACGATATGGCAGAGCCAGTCATGAATATGTCGGAGATCTCAGTGCAAGAAGACGCTTCTTATGCATTTTCTACAGATGCTGTTAGTAACGGTACCGTTAACACGCTAGCAGATGCGGCTGGAGCGAAGGAGAAAAAAACAAAAGGAAAGAAGAATGCCGAAATTCAATTAGAGAAGTGGGAGCCTGACGCTCCATACATGAAAACATTGAAAAAAGCCTCGGATGAAACGCTCTACACTACTTACCTTGGCTTAAAGAAAGAAAACAGCAGTACGCCATCTTTCTTCCTCGATGTCTCTGACCTTTTCATTGAAAAAGGAGAAAAAGAACTCGCGCTTCGCATTCTTTCCAACATTGCCGAGATGGAATTGGAGAGTCATGAATTGCTGCGCGTATTAGCGCATCGTCTGGAGCAATTGGAATACTATAAGCTCGCAATAATGATTTACGAAGACGTTGCGAAGATTCGTCAGGAGGAACCACAATCGTTTAGAGACCTTGGACTTTGTCTGGCTAAAGAAGGAAGTTATCAGGAAGCTGTTGACATGCTTTATAAAGTTGTAGAAACGACATGGGACGGACGTTTCCCTGGAATTGAATCCATTGCCCTGGCTGAGATCAACCAAATCGTAGCACTGCACAAGAACAAAGTCGACACAAAAAAAATAGATCCCGAATTCTTGAACGATTTACCTGTTGACGTTCGTGTGATTCTCAATTGGGATGCTGACAACTGTGACATGGATTTATGGGTAACTGATCCACGGATGGAGAAATGCTTCTACTCTAACAAGAATACGAAGATTGGTGGAAGAATGTCGAACGACTTCACCCGCGGTTATGGTCCAGAGATGTTCACCATCAAGAATGCAATGAAAGGGAAGTATGTTGTGCAAGTCGATTATTACGGAACGACATCACAGCGAATTTCTGGTCCAACAACGATTCAAATTCAATTGGTGACCAACTACGGGCGTCCAAATGAAAAGGTTCAGGAAATCACACGTCGACTTTCAACGCAAAAAGAAATACTTGACATTGGGAGCTTGATATTTGAGTAAATCACTTATTTAATTCAATTGATGGCAATCATCTTGTTACTTTCATGAAGGATAGAATTCTATATTTGTAACGCAATTAAAAACAACTATGGATAACATCACCCAACTGATATTTCAGATCGCATTGATTCTCGTTCCTGCGGGAGCTGTTCTAATGACGGCTATCTTCTTTATGCGTAAAATAGCTGAGAAAGACCTTCGCGCTTCGCACAGCCAGTTAAACGCTGAATTAAAGACAGAACGTCAGAAGTTCTTTCTACCTCAACGTGTTGATGCATACCAGCGAGCAGTGTTGTTAATGGAACGGATTCACCCAAACAGCCTGGTTATGCGCCTAAACAACCCAGGACTTCCTGCAGCAGCTATGCAAATTAAGTTGTTGGATTCAATCCGAGAAGAATATGAGCACAATATCGCACAGCAGATGTTTATTTCCGTTGATGCTTGGAACATGGTGAAGAAAGCAAAGGAAGAGACTGTGAAGATTGTCAATTTAGCAGGAAGACAGATGGAACCTACTTCAAACGGCATGGACTTGGCTGGAAAGATTTTTGAAATTGTTGGTGAAGTAGGAACCTTACCTACTGAAATTGCCGTTGAAATCTTGAAGAAAGAAGTTCAGCAGTTGTTTTAGGGGTTGAATTATTAATCCAACTTCTTGGCTAGATAAAATTGCCCTGATTCTAAGTAAAATTTCAATCCCATTAAAACGTCTCCATTGAAGTCAAAATTAATTCTTATCTCTGAAAAGGTATTTGATATAAAAGATGTTTCGTTCAGCGGAGTGAGTGTTGCAATTTTGTCGTCACCCTTTTGATATTTTAATTTACCGTTCTCAAGATAGACTCTCCTATCTCCATCGAAGTTTCCGGTAAATTTCATTAGTTCATTTTCGTTAAATTGAACTTCATTTAAACGTGATTCCAATTCTTCAAGCTTCCAATTATAGCTAGCCAAAAGAATTTCATCGTTTTCATGCGCTATTGCAGCTTTTATTAATGATGCGTGTGCATATACTTTAGCTTTACTCATTTCGATTTCAACATCAGGCTTTACTCCTACACCTTCCCAATTAGTTTTAGAAGTTGGGTTAATTGCGCGCGCCATTGGTATGCTCATGTCAAAAAAGTCATTAATGAATTTAAAATCAGCTGCATGGGCTCCACCACCTGTTGTTTGGCCAATAATTGTTGCTCTATCAAGGTTTTTTAGCGCATAAGCCAATGCTTCGCCTGCAGAAAATGTATGCTGGCTAGTAATTATATATATGGGCATTTTGGGTTTTCTTTCACCTGGAACATAAGGAAGTGTATGCTTTTCTAAATAATTATCCTTCCCATCTCTAAAATGAAACGTATTATAATGTGTAGCTGGCTCTACTTTGAAAAAGTAGCTAATAAGGAATTGTAAGGTAGCAGGGTCTCCGCCTGAATTCTCTGACAAATCGATAATGATTCCATTTGCATGAGATAGAAAATCCATCGCAGCAGCCGCAGCTTTCGTTGTCTCAGGGTTTCGTATATCATAAAAACCATCAAGTTTTAGATAACCAATATTTGCATTCAAAATTGATACTTCTTTGAACCCATAATTATTACCCCGTGATCTTTTCAAGGATGATTCGCTAGGTTCAAAATCCTCATCTTTATTTTTTTCTTGTTCAAGATAATAGGGTGCAGCATCACCTTCTGGATAAAACTTTATCATGATGTGTTTGTCATTCGTAATGGATTGCAAATCTTCTACTAGCGCATTCGCCAATTCTCCTCCGTTAAGGGAATAATATTTATTTATTCTAAGATTGAGTTTAAGCCTTTCACTTGCTTCTTCAGCTTTATCCTTTATTATATAGTAATCCAGCATAAGGTCACCAATTTTAGTAACAGTACTATCAATAAAGACCTTCGTCAATGGTTCCTGTGCTGTGACGTTTAATGAAAAGAAACAGACCGTTGTAATGATTGCGACTATTTTTTTTAGTTTTAATAGGATCATAATGAATTGTTTTTGCAGTTATTTGTTATTTTGTTGAGTACTAATTTGAGGTTCTCAATTTCTTGATCTGTAATTGTATTGAGTGCATTTATTCTATTTTGAAAAATAATTGGTCTCAAAATTTCAAGGCTTTCTTTTCCTTTTGGTGTCAATTTCAGACTATTTCTTCTTCGATCGTTTTTGCTTACTGAACGTGTGAGGAAACCATTTTTAACCAATAATTCAATCATTCGCGTGAGCGATGCAAAATCTTTGAACAATAATTGGGATAGTTCTGTTTGAGAATATTTATCATTATTAATTAATATCAGGACGAGAACCTGGTCTAAAGTGATCTTTGGAACAGCCTTTGAAATTTGGCCTTGCGCATATTTTCTATATTCTTTTATGGCCTGTTCGATCGAATAAAAAACACTTTGTTGTGGGTTAATATCTTTCATCTATTTTTTAGTATTTGATACAAATATAGTTGATATGTCATATATTGTTGTGTCAATTATCATTTTTTATGAATCACAACTGATTTATAGTTGGCAATAAAGCAAAAGAAGACGCTGTGAAAATCTTGAAGAAAGAGGTTCAGCAGTTGTTTTAAAGATTAGCACCCCTGCGCAGAAAACAGCATGGAAGGAGAATACTATAAAACCAAAGCGTCCGTTGAGGAATACATCCATCTTGCTAAAGATGTTTCGGGCAAAGAGCTCATTGAGCAATTAAAACAAATTTTACCCCCTAATTCGAATGTATTGGAAATTGGTTCTGGTCCTGGAACGGATTGGAAAATTTTAAATGCATCGTATAACGTTATTGGTTCAGACTTTTCAACTGAGTTTTTAAATCATCTCAGAAATGAAAACCCAACTGGGGAGTTCCTCGAACTGAATGCTGGCACCTTGGAAACTGACAAAAAATTCGATGGAATCTATTCCAACAAAGTAATGCACCATCTGAAAGCTGAGGAATTAGTAGCTTCCATTAAAAGACAAGCTGAGATTCTAAATACAAAGGGTATTATCTGTCATTCTTTCTGGAAAGGTGAAGGTTCTGAAATTTTCAAAGGTCTTTTTGTGAATTATCACACCGAAGCGAGTCTCAAAGACGCTTTTGAAAATGAATTCGAAATCCTTTCAACCGAAGATTATGCAGAGTTTGAGGAAGGTGATTCGCTTTTGTTGTTGGCGAAGAAAAAATAACCAGTAACCCTATTTCAAACGTTCCACTACGAAATCTTCAAAGTCACCAATAACGCTGTATCTGTACTTGGTTCCGTCATCCGTTTTTAAGTGTAAAATGATTGAATAGTCTTCATTTTGATAATTTGTCCCGTCAATTGAAAATCCAGTAATGCCACCTGTGTACGATAGATCATCCGTTTTTAACTTCTTTGGAAGTTGTGTCTCCCATTTGATATCACCAACAATATTTTCGATTTTAACCAGTTGGCATTCACCCCCAAAATTGGATATGTGTAGATCGATATTGCTTTGGTAAACACTTGGGTAGTCAACTCTCAAAGTTGGTCCATCATCTATTCTTTCGATGTACTCGATGACGTAGAATTTACCGTTATTAAACAAGTCTGATCCCTTTGCCTGTCTATTGAAGACACTATCATAGGACATGCAAATGGCATTCTTTAAATCATTCAATGTGATTGTGTCGGTTCTTAAATGATCTTTGTTTTTAAGATAGTAATCTTTGATGAGGTGCGAAACTTTCTGCTCTCGGTAGGCTGACAATCCCGTTCTCAATTCTTGAATAACAATAAAATTCTTTTCAACGCTGTGAACTTTCGCGTACAATCCATTATCCGTCTCTGGGTATTGAGCAGATAGCAGTTTGATGTAATGCGTTGTATCTAATTCGCCAATTATTCGAAGATTGCGTTCCATCTGCTGTTCGTGCTTGTCACTATAATAGCTGTGAGAAGAACTTCTATTCCATTCATAAGTTGCGAAGTCAATGAAAAGAATGAGAAACGCTAAGATAAATGCTGAAAAAGTGTAGAAAGGAGTCCGAACACGTTTTTTCGCTTTGATGCGTTGAATAATTTCTTCAGATAATGTGAACAATTCATCTCCCTTTCTGAACACATAAACTTTCCCCACTCCAAAGCAAGGGATATAAAACAAATGAAAACACTTTTGCCTAACCTCGATTGGGTTATTCCCTATCTCCTCATCCACAATTCCAAACTGCTTCGGATCGAAGGACTTTATCCGAAAACTGTAGGTACCAAAAACTATTCTAAAAAACATAATCTATCGTTGTCAAGGGTTTAATTAAGCCAATACTGCCCATATACCAGAACCTGAGCCAAATCCAAGCGTTTTCAAGATCTCGACTTCTTCTTCCGTTCCTTTAACGCTACAGGGCATATTCGCAATACTGCCTACCTGAATCGGGACACGCCCTTCATACAGACGGAATTCAATCATCTTTCCATCGAGAAAACCTTCGACCAAACGAGCTTCTATATCTATACCAACCTGATCTTCAGGAACGAATCGGTTTTTTTGTGTGAATTTTAGTGTCATAATTCTTAGATCATTCAACAATATACTTAGAATCTACGTTAAGGATTGAGTTTATAAACAGCCGCTTCTTGGAGAATGGATTGCCGTCGACTATACTTAATCAGTCAAGGCTTTCGTCCTTTATATCCTCTACGATAATTGCTTCTGTGCTCAACAGTTCCTGCACGAACCCAAGGACCTCTATAAGATCCCACATCGGATCCAACAATTGTGTTAGTGCAGCAAGCTTTATGGATTCTCCCCTATTTAGCTGATCAATCACTTGAGCTACCAAGGGATGATGTTTTCGAACTATGCGATGGCCTCTAGCGTAGATCAGGGTATTCTCGGAGTCTTGCACATCCAAGTAAAGTGGAAAAATTTCTTTGCCTTTAATAGAAAACGTATCTGTTTGAGGAAGTCTTGCTCTCGTCTTTATTGATGCTTTTCTTATTCCACCATTACTTTTCAACCTTAGAATTTTCCTAGCCAATGTCAGCTCCATTTTTTTTAGAATGGATTGCGAATCAATGATCTCATTCACAACAGCGTTAGGGCTATCCAATTTTAATGGCTTCTCGTAATCGACATGATTTATCAGTTCTTCTTCGGCTGTTTCCCTTATGAGTTCGTTTTCAAACCGATCTTTGGGAGGATTGATATAATCCATCACAAAACTCAACGAAAACTTTGGCGTATTGCCTATGTGGTAGGCATAATGCGGAATAAACATAGCATCACCAGGCTTTAAATCATATCGCTGACCTTCTGCTAGCATTTCAGATACGTTGTGAAAAACTTCAGAGTTATGTTGAATCGCATTGTATTTTGGATCATCCCACGTAAAGAATTCCTTATTTTCTGGTCCTAAATGAAATAGAATCCCATCCTCTCCAGTTGACTCCTTATGAATTCCAAAAGGGGTATAACCATAGTTTCCCATAAAAAAAAGGAAAGACAAACCATCAAGCGGTAGCCCAGCAATTTCTAACAAGGGACGAACGATGATCGCTGCTTTTTCGGTAAAAGAATTACTGTATTCTTCCAATCCTATGAGGATTACACCAAACTTTTGATCTCCAAAAATGTGTTTAGACCAATCTTCAAATGAAAGCTCAACATTTGGTGGGTACGCTGCCATTTTTTCAATAAAATCATTTCGAAGCTCATGATTGACATAGACTTTTAGACCTACATGTAAATCTTCCTTGGCCAAGAAGCCTTCTAAAACGTTTACTAGCAGCAACTTTACTTCTTCAATTTCCCTCGCTGAAATTAATTGATTTGCTTGAGCTGGCTTTTTGAGCATATTAGCATCCTCAAAAAAGGTTTTCCAAGAATTCGTGTTCATGTTTAAATATAGTTGTTTTGGAAAAGTTGACAAATGCAATTTAAATATAACTCAAGCTATAAATCCGAAGCCCGCTCAACCAAGATTCATTCTAACTCTAGTGATTCGATTTTATTGGGCTCATATACACGCTCTAAGGAGAAGAACGTCAAAACTACCAGCTATAGCCTAAACTCACTCCTCCTAATGGAAGGAACCATACTTTTGGGCGATAAAAGGGTGTAAATCCAGTTCTGAAGAAAAATTTCTTTTTTGATTGATACCGATATCCGATAACACCGTGCAGCGATATAGGCGAGTCTGAGTGAAAGTCCGAATCATATTGACGGTTTAAAAAAGGAGAACAACTAATGCCAGCACCTAGTTCAAATCTATGGGCTCCTTCACCGGGCAAGAAATAGTACATTACCCCCGGTGAGATCCAGTTATGAGGTTCAATTTCATCTGCGTAATTCTTACTAACTACTTCATAATCCAATGAGGTTGCCCCAATGCTAAACCGATGTTTGTCTTTGATTCTGAAATCTACATTTACAGACAAAAAGCCTTTTCCCACCAACTCTACATATAAAGCCATTCGAGGAGGATCTGTATCAATTTCCTCTTGCGCATAAGCCGCCCCTGAGCTGATTGAAAACAAGATCAACAGAAACAGAAAATGATTGGTTCTAACCATGACAACTAAGGTAAACACAATATGATTGGCGTGCAATGACCTACATCAGCGCTAGGATGTCATTTTCAACTGTCCTTTAGTAGATCTCTGACCTCCATCAATGCAAAACCTAGTAAGTTTAAACCACGCCATGTATTCGGATTGTCAATATCGTTTGAGTCTTTAGACAATCCAATGCCCCAAATTTCATCGACAGGACTCGCCTCAACGATTACGCGCTGCTTGGTATTTAGAAGAAACGTTTTCAGCTTCTCATTTTGTGAAAATTTCAAGCGATTACCTTCAATAACAATCTTCATACGATGCGAATTCCATATGTCCTCGTCAAAATTTGAAACTTTTCTCCCCAAAGCTTTGGCTTCTCCTGGTGTTCGACATTTGAGTATTTGATCAGCGATTATGGAGTCGTTGAAGAGAAGAGCTTTATGATACATCATCCAATGTTCGGTTGACTTAAACTGAATCCCCTCATTTTCAAAATCACATGCCCACCATTGACTTAAACAACTACTTGTGATAACACCGTCTTTGTGTGGAGTATGCCCCCAGAAAAAGAGATATTTTAACTTCTCTTCGTTTTCAATCCTTTCCTTTAGCCAATTAATAGTATACACGTTGTTTATTTAATAATCATACGAACATGAAGTTGCACTTATTGTGCGTCCCTGTATAACTCCATGGCTTCTTTAAATGCTTCACCACCAGAGCGATTCAATTGATTAATGACAGCAGAACTAACAGTATGGTTCTTACCGATCCAATCGTGGAAAAGATTATTTTTTTTTGTCATTTTCTCTTGATCGAAATCTATCAATTCGACTTCAATTATTGTGATTTTGCGATGTTCAATGGTGAATGTCGTTTTTGTCTTAATTGGCTCACCATAAAGAAAATCTATCCTGTCACTATGCTCTAACTCAAAGGCTACTATTTTTCCTTTTTCGCGAGACAATTTCTTCAGTTCATTTTTAGCATTAAACACTTCGCCCCATTCGACCAAATCAATAAAAGCTTTCTTTGATTGTATGACAGTATAACCCATTTCCTTTAACACAACGTTATCGCTAACAAGGCTGTCCAATGTTGTATAGTCCTTCTGATTATACGCATCATAGTAACTTCGTACAATTGATTCATTCTCTTTCTCTTTCATCACAGAACTGCAAACAAACAGCAAAATGACGAGTCCAACAATTGACTTTATTTTATTCATCCTCACCTCGCTTAAATTCCGTAGCAGCCCATTCCTTACTTCTTATTCTCCTCTTCTTGAGATTCATTAATCTTGCGAATAAGGTCCATCGAAATCACTACTAATTCATCTCTCTCACAATCCCAACGGCTCAAATACTTTTCTGACACTACACTATGTGTTTTCCATTTGGCGATTTCTTCATAAAGCATAATCGTACAAATGTCAGTTGCTGTGATAAAATCACCTGTCTCAGCCGAATGATTGTGAATGGAACCTTCAACTTTTTTGTTATTCTCTTCCTCTCCCCCATAATAAATTGGAATAAGGTTTTGGTGCAACGCTTTCTTACTGGTTAACTTATTCTTTTTATCAAATGTCAATAAATAGTCGTTTCCAAAAAGTATGACTCCATTTGTTTTAGGTCCAGTCAACACATACACTTTTCTTTCTTTTCCATTAATTAAAGGTATCAGATTGAAATTGGTGTTTTCATACAGTTTGAATAAGGTATCGCTGTTAATTTCAGCCATAGTGAGCTCTCTAATGAGATGAAGATCTTTCTCTAGAGCTGTAAACCCTCTTTCATTCAATTCTATTTTCGCATTCTTGGTAACATATGTTTTGTCAAATGAAATTGTCCCGATTACTTTCGCATTCTCTCCCTTGGAAAAGAATATACACTTCGAAATATCATTTTCGGAATACGAAAAGTAACCTCCAACGTTTTCCAATTCTTTGTAGTTTGCCAAAAACAAATCAGTTCCGTACCACGAAGCCATTTCAGACCTGTAGAGAAGTTTTCCTTCTTCAACAATTGGCTGTGCTTTTTTTGTAAGGTTGTTCTGCCCAAATACACTCAGTGTAATTAGCACGAAGAAGATAGTTAAGGTTCTTTTCATAGTTTACAAAGTTAAGCATTGATTTTTCAATTGAGATTTAGACTACAAAGTACAGTATCAATTAAGCTATTTTCAATCCAGAATGCTATCGAGTGAAAAATACCAGTTAACAGATTGAAAAGAACCAAGATATAAACCGCGTGATCTACTCCTTTTTAACAAGGTCAATCACTACATTTCTAAATTCGTAGTCGTAAGTCTCGGTCATGTCCACTTTAACAGCTTTTAGTCGATTGTCAGAAACCCATTCAATTTCTATGAGTCCCCAATTAAGAATTTCAGTAAATCCAATTTTGGTGTGTCCATCGTCGAACAACTCAAACATTTCCACACCGTTTTCAGTATACTGACTTTCAAGATCAACATTTGAACAAAACATGCGTTTTTTTGATGGTGAAATGGGACCTGGCGCTATGGTATTTATCGTGTCGCCTGAATATTGATTGATCCGCACTGTATAATTGAATTCATAGCATAGCGCATCCACTTGCCAATAATTGTCTATGCTGTTGACATAGTGGTACGAAACCGTTTCCAAAAAATTACTCTCGTCTTCGAAGTAGTCCACATCCTTCAAACTGAATTGACTTCCATTTTTCAAGAGAAATGTAAGTGAGTCAGGATTCTTTATCACATTTATTCCCAAATCCGATAATTCTTCTTTGGTGTAGTTCAAGTTGGAGTTCGGATAATCAACGCGCCGTACACTTATATCCGTTTGATGAATAATCAGGTAGTAGTTCCCTAGTGTGAGGGTATCAGAAAATAAGTTTGGAAGATTTCTTTCTACAACTGTATCAACGTTTTCTGAACTAGAAATAGCAGCAAGATCTTCCTCGTGAACATCTTCTGTGTTTTCCGGCTCATTGGAGCATGCACCATTCAAGAAGAACAGGATTGACAGATAAATAAAAATTTTTGAAGATATTTTCATTCGTGTTGTTGTTTCTGTTATTCATCCATAAATTCATCCAACATATATGTATTATACGTTTATTTTATTCTAATTAGTTCAAGCGCCTTTTCTAAAATTAAATCTTTCCCCATAAGATATTCACTACTTTGTACTACTTCAAAGTCTCTTTCAACTCCAATTTGTTGAGTTGGTGTTCCATCAGGATAAAACACTCCTAATCCTGAAAAAACGGACCTAATTCCGAATGGTAATGGAATCTCAGCGATGTTTCCATCTGCTCCCGCAGTTTGCCCGCCTATTACGACTGTGTTTGGATGCTGTTGTAATGCCATCACCGTATATTCAGCTTGACTCATTGTGTTATATTCAACCAACACAAAAACGTCCCCTTCATATCCTTTCTTCTTATTTCCAATGGTTTGACTTTTTGTCCATTTAAATGAGCCTGGATAATCGCAATCCATTGCAACAAATTTTGCGAACTTCCTTGGTCCCTCTAACAATACCGCAGATAACTTGATCAAAGTCCAATTCGGATAGTTTCGAACATCTAAAATCAAATGGTCTGTTGACAATAATTTTCGTTTGAATTTTCCGCCGATATCCGATCTTTTAAGCCTTCCCATATCGACATAGCAATACTCTTTTCCAGAAATAGAATCTTTCAAAAATGAATATGGTTTTTTTGCGGGAATCGATTTGGAAGGTTTAAACCTTAATTTTAATGCCTCTCTGTCAATTGTAGAATAGGTTCGCGTTACCAACTCTCCATCTCGCTCAATAGTGATTGTCATTGAATCTTGATTCGTAATTCGCAAATAATGTGTGGCGTTAGAAAGATAGTAATCGTTAGAAGTTGAAAGGTACGTTCCTATTTGTCTGATTTTCTCTTCTACTGGCTCTCCATTAATGGAAATAATCTTGTCCATCCTTTTTAAATCAATTGACTTCAGGCTATCCTGAAAAACTGCGTTAATGAAGTAACCATCTGAAACACTAATGCAGTAGAAAGGAGCATACTTATAATTATTTATCGGATTGTTCTCTGCTCTTATAAATCCATGACCATCTCTAATTTCAGTTGTGAGTTTTCGAACTGCGAAATAGTAGTTTTCATAGGTATTGGCTGTGGTGAAGTCAAGGATATTGTCATGATAAACTTGCGTCCAGTTTTTTGGAATTATATTGCGGTTTGGACAGAAGTAATTGATGATATTCCAGTACCGAGTAATGGAGAGATATTGAACTGATGGATTATACTGATAACTACCATAGTCGATTTCATTCGTAATTTTGGGGTGTCCTGCTCCCAATGAAGTGATGTATTTGTTTTTGAAACTAGGTTTATTTAGAAGCAAGTTTTCTAAAACAGATTTGTTTTTGGAATCAATCAATTTGTTATCAAGCCAGTCAAAACTTTCTTGAAAAATTAAAGAATCAGGCGTATTTCTTTTTACTGGCTTAAATTCATCACATTGATTAACCAATTTTGAGATTACTCGATTAAACTCTAAATCCGAATCACAATTATTGATTTCATTGTAGTCACTTAATAATAAACTATCCCAATCTTGATTGCTCGGTGCGGAATGAAAATATTTAAGGAATCCCCATACTTGACCGTAGCAAACTAAATAATTTTTTTGGCTGTCGTTTTGCCCGAATGATGTTAATGAAATACAGGTGATGAATAAAATAAGGAGAATTTTCAAAGTATCAGTTTGGGATATAATTTAAATTTACTTTTTTGTTACAGGCAGTTGCGTATAATGTTTATAAGCTATGCGTAGTAATGCTTATCATCTTAGGATGGTTTACCTACAGTGCTGCTTCGCGGTCTTGAAGATACAAATTGTTAGAACAACTTGATTCAAACGGAAGTGCAGATTAGCGATAGCCATTTGAATTTGAAGAGAGCCATCGCATGCGAATCGTTATTTGTACTTTCTTTTCAGAAATATATAGACGATGAGAAGCACGAAAGTTATAATACACGACAATCGAAAAGCCAATTCGTAATAGGGTCTAAATTCACTTTTGAAGTACAGATTTTTACTTGCCGTTGCACCTGCTTCGGAAATGCGAATCTGGAATACCTTATCTACCAATCTAGGGTCAATGTTCTCTATTTTCACTTCATAGGAATTGGCCGTTGCTCTAAAATAACCGAATCCAAATCGATCATTTTCGCCCAGAGTAATATTTTCTTGTGATCCAAAAAACCCAGTTGGTGTTAGGCTCAGTTCAATTGAATGATCATTAAATGGAGTTTGATCAATTGGAACTATTTCAATCTTATACTCACCTTGAATGTAGATCTCAAACCTAAATTTCGTTCCTTTCTTCAATTGAATTTCTTCATTAAAATCGCACGACTTTTCAGGAATGGGCGTTGAAATTTCAATATAACAGAAGAGCCCTATTACCAATCCAATCAATAATAAAACTTTAACCATTAATTTCATTTGCAGTGCAATTTTTAATGGGAATCTAATTTCAACTATTATTTTTCATGGAGTACCAAATTATACCGAACAACACTTTATGTGCTTGATCCTAGTCTTAAATTAACAAAATATAAGTTAAGAAGTAAAGCTATCGTCCGCAAACGTGATACAGAAGTCTTGTCAGAACTAGGATATGGGGTAGCAATCCATGCACTGGTTACTTCTTTCTTTTGTTAGGCATTGTCATAATGCCGCCAAACAGAATGAGAACACCAAAAATGAGAGCCGCGTATGGAGTCAATGTGTAATACCCGTATCCAGCTTCATTTGTATCATACCCTACTATGTTTACTCTCTTGGCTACCATGACTATAGCCATAATACAGGTTAGCCCACCTCCAATGATGGCAATGATCGTTAAAGGGCTCCATTCATCGCTATTCAAAGATCCATAATTTACAGGTCCTTTAACATTGACATAAAGACTATAAGTTGTTCTTAAAATTTCATCTTTTGCAAGTTCTTTGAAACGGTACTTATGTACAATAGATATCTTTTCCAATCTTTCCAGCCATTCGATATCATGCAATGTTAATTGAAGCTCTTCTAAAGAGTAAGACACACCTTCGAAGCACAAAAAACCTTTGTTCTCGCTCTTTAAAGCACTTACTGAAATATCGAAATGGGAATACTCATTGACTCTGCAAAGTTCAGTAATTTGTTCAAGTATTTCTTCTTCTCTAGGCTTCATTATCTACAGCGCGTTCGGCTCCACGCTTTACCTACTATTAATTATGTTCTGTCTCTCGAAGATAAAAGAAAGTGGTGAGCTTTCGCATATGATTTTCTACAAAGATTAAAATTTACGAAGCATAACCCTTATACCTATTAGGCTATGTCCTGCGAATTTTAAGATACTCTAACTAGCGTCGTGTATAATTGGTTGCCATGGCAATTTTAAGAAACGTGTGATAACCACCATTCCATCAATCCTTGTGATGGTTGGCCGTCTAGACATTCAAGAATTTGCTCCGAAGTCATACCGAAGTGGAGATTGGAACTCACAAATTTAATATCCAGAATACTGTACGTCGGGAATTCAACGAGCTCTGGAAGTTGTTTCATCGCAGACTCTAATTCCATTATGTCTACCATAGAAAGGTCGGATAATGCTGAGCGCAAAGGTTGAATCATTGAATTTGAATAATCTGCTTGGGTTTCAAAATATTTATGCGTTAGGTTATTACTTTGAATCTCCTTAGCCCTAGCGTTTAAGGCCAAAAAATGCGCTCTGATTTCAGTAATTTTACCTTGTTCATGACTAATCTCGTAAATCTGTCCGCGTGTGGTTTGCATTTGCTCGAGATCATGATTAATCGAAACTACGATAAGCACCATGGTGGTAGTTCCTACTACAGCTACTGCACCAGCCAGAAATATTCCTTCTGGACCTACGGCAAGACTTGCGAGCTGAATGGCTTTACATACAAGCCCCAATGGTGCACATTCCGACGAGATGTCACCATGCAAACGAGTTACCTCCTGGTTGTATGTCGTTTGCAACTGTTGTTCTATGGTGATCATATTCTGCAAGGCATCCGTCAGTTGGTCGACATTGCTGATAACCGCATTCCATTGATTGTTGAGTTGGCTGAATAAATTGGTGAAATCCAATGTTCCCAATTTGGTTATCGCCTCATTTATCTTGGCGGTCGCGGTAGATTGGTCTGGAGTGCTTTGTTTCAAGGCATGAAGAGCAGCATTGATATCGTCTTTAACCTCACCAAGAGCCAATAAGCCGCCCACTGGTTTTTCAAACAGTAATTTAAAATAACTCACTGCGAATTCAATTTGTGCAATCATGACACCTTGTGCAGCGTCCGTCACATTACTCCACCCTTGAGGTTCATCATTAAACGGATAAATACTATTGATCTCGAGGACCAATTGCTTATACGTCATCATTATTTGGTTACGTTGTACAAGCTCATGCACATAGGTGTTGGCTAGTTCCTTCACAGGATTTCCAGCCTCAGGAGTTGGTTGTAGATGCGATGGTGATAATGGTGGTTTGTTCATCGTGAATGAAGTAAGAATGAATAAATCAAAGAAAGATAGAACAAATTTTTAAAACTGAAGATCTGATTCAGAGTCTCTAAGTGAACGCCGTTCATTTAACTTTGTTGAAATAAACCCCATCAAATTTAATTTGGATGGTTGATTCTGTTCTAGATAGAACTGCACAATCTGCCCACTGTCTGGAATCAGTTCTACTCTTATTGATTCTTTGTTTTTATAAGGCGTTGATACATTCCAAATACCTTACCCAAGTAAAAAGAGACTGATCAGTTGTTTGCCAATTCCCTAATCTACTTTTAACATTTAATATTGAGTAACCTGGGTCACAATTATAAAGTAATTGAGTGCATATCTTGCCTCAATTATCAGTTTTTTAGTACCAATCCCATGAAATTCATTTTGATTTCATGGTTTTATAATGGCAATATGCGTTTTATAGTATTACTAAGTCTAGTGGGTGTTTGTTGGAATGGCACATTGGCACAAGTTGCTTCTAGTTCTGAATCTCAACGCTTGGAATTTGATGTTCGTTATTTATCACAGGATTCACTCGAAGGGAGAGAAACAGGAACAATTGGGGAGTTAATTGCAGCGCAGTACATTTCTCAGCGTTTCAGAGAAATAGGATTGAGTCCAAAAGGTGCCGCTGATACATCTTACTTCCAGATCTTCTCAAAGAAGACCAAGCGTCATCCTCATGACACGCTTTTTTCTGGTCCTGTGATTGTTGGAAGAAACATACTTGGTTTCGTCGACAATGGTGAGGAAAACACAGTGGTTATTGGTGCGCATTACGATCATTTAGGTTGGGGAGCTGAAGGATCATTGTACCAAGGTGAACGGAAGATTCATAATGGAGCCGATGACAATGCAAGTGGAGTTGCAGCCCTTTTACTTTTAGCACAGCGATTGGTAGAAGAAGCAATGAATAGTAACTTCTTATTCATTGCTTTCAGTGGAGAAGAGAAAGGATTGTTGGGATCCAATTACTTTGTGAACAACAGTACCATACGTTTGAAAAATCTCAACTACATGATTAACATGGATATGGTTGGTCGCTTGGACTCAGCAAGACGTTTGGCTGTATACGGCGTCGGAACGTCTCCCTCATTTATTCCTGCAATCGAAAGGATTACAAATCCTGAATTCCAGTTTAAGATGGATTCTTCTGGTGTTGGACCAAGTGATCACACATCGTTTTATTTGAAAGAAATTCCAGTGATTCATTTTTTTACTGGGCAGCACGAGCAATACCATAAGCCTGAAGATGATCTAGAGCTTATCAATTTTGATGGACTGTTCGATGTGTCGGATTATATAAATAATCTAATCACTGTCTTGGATAGCGAGAAGAAACTTCAGTTTACCAAAACGCGAGATAAAAAAAGTACAAGAGGAGGACTCAAAGTTACGCTTGGAATCATTCCCGATTACTTGTTCTCAGGTCAGGGATTAAAAATTGATGGTGTTAAGGAAAACCGTCCCGCACATAAAGCTGGGATTGTTGATGGCGATGTTGTAGTTCGGATGGGGAAATTCACTATTCAAAATATGAATGACTATATGAATGCTTTAAAAGCCTTAAACAAAGGTGAGGTAATTGAGGTAATCATACTCCGTGGAAATGTTGAACAGGCTGTTACGGTAGAATTCGATTAGTCACTAACAGTTTGCAGTTATGAAAGGTAGGGCTTTTTCTTGGGAGTGCGTGTTGCCCTATCTTTTCTAGGTGGTGTTATGTATATCCTTTAAAGCCATGGACTTCGTGTTCTACCAGAAGTTGGATTGTTATTTACTGTTCCTGCTCCTTTCATCCAGTTAATGAGCAGGTGTAATAAAATAAAAACACCGAACATAATACTACAGTAAATGAAATCAATTGAGCTTGATCGTTTATCGCTGTAGAATGTTAAAATGTTAAGAATAAATATTGAAGGTGCTATTAGGTAGCCCCATTTTTTTAAACGTTTAATTTTGTCAAACAAGGCTGATTTCTTCGCTTCAACTTTACTTTTATCAACGTCCTTGATTCTAAGTCTTTTGTCTAGTTCATTTATATCCTGCATACCAGAGGTATACTTACCTGCATAATAGACGAATCCAATCAGGTAAATTGCTAGGAATATTAACAACTCGGTTATCATGCTTTATTATACATAACGATCAAAGCTACGCAACGTGCGGCTCTTTACTAAGATTGTTTTTTCGAAGGTAAGAATAGATTTGTTAATCCAAAAGTGATTTCTTGAAACGTGAACCCGCATGGGGCATAGGACGTGTGTCTGTTGCACAACCAAGTTGTGAATAAGCTCTTATAATTCCAAATAAATCAGATTTCGATATTTCTTATCTTGGGTTATGCAAGGCAAAAAGGACTATCA